>NZ_LIQX01000564.1 GCF_001418475.1 Streptomyces ossamyceticus
GGACAGGGACCCGGGCAGGGCCCTGGGGTGGAACCCGGAGAGGGCTTCGGTGAGGAACCCGGGGGCCGTTCGGCGCAGTGGGCCGGTCGGCGGGCGCTGGTCGCGGTCGTCGTGACCGCCGCGCTGTTCTCCGCCGTCGGCGTCGGCGCCGGGATGTGGATCAAGTCGCCGGCCCAGCGCGCCGCGGACGCCGCGCCGCCCCCGTCGTCGCTGCTCACCCGCCCCGTGGAGCATCGGGTGCTCACCAGCGACGTGGTCACCCGCGGAACCGTGACCGCCGAGCAGTCCGTCACCGTCTCGCCGCAGACCGGCGCGGGCGCCGAGGGCACCGCCGGAGCGGTCGTCAGCGGCGTGCCGGTGAAGGCGGGTTCCCCGGTCAGACCGGGACAGGTCCTCCTGGAGGTCTCCGGGCGGCCGGTGTTCGCGCTGGAGGGCACGATCCCGGCGTACCGGGACCTGAAGCCCGGCATGCGGGGACAGGACGTGACCCAGCTCCGGAACGCGCTGAGGAAACGGGGCCTCGACAGCGGCCAGGACACCGACGGGGTCTTCGGTCCCGCCACCAAGTCCGCCCTGGCTTCCTTCTACTCCTCCATCGGCTACGAGCCGCTGCCCGCGACGGACGACGGCGGGGAGACCCTGAAGGCCGCCGCCACCGCACTCACCGCCGCTGAACGCGCGGTCGAGGACGCACGGACCGCGCTCTCCGACGCCTACGCCACCCTGCGGAACGCTGCCTCCGGCGCCGACCGCACCGAGGCCCGGCGGGCCGTGCGGACCGCGCGGCGGACCCTTGCCCGGGCCATCGAGGACCGCGACACCGCGCGCGCCGACCGCGGGGCCGCCGAGGACAGCGCCGGGCCCACGCTGCCCGCCGCCGAGGTCGTCTTCCTCTCCGGGTTCCCGGCCCGCGTCGACGCGGTGGACGCGCACGTCGGCGGCGCGGTGGGCGAGCGGGCGATGACCGTCTCGGCCGGCAAGCTCCTCGTCCACGCCCGGGTCAACCAGCTCCAGGTGGACCTGCTCAAGACCGGCCAGCCCGCGGAGATCTACGCCGAGCTGGGGCAACGGCGGTTCTCCGCGCGGCTCGTCTCCGTCGCGGACACCCCCGGTTCGCCGCGGCGGGACTCCGAGGGCGGCGACGAGGACACGGGGGACGAGCGGACCACCGACGGCTCCGGCTATCTCGTCGTCCTGCGCCCCGACAAGCCGATCGGGGCCGAGCTGTCCGGACAGGACGTCCGCGTCACCATCCGGGCCGCCTCCACGAAAGGCAGGGAACTGGTCGTCCCCATCACCGCGGTCACCGCCGGGCGCGGCGGAACGCTCTACGTGACCGTGGTCGACGCCGGAGGCGGGCAGCGGCGGATCGACGTACGGGAACTGACCAGCGGCGGCGGCTTCGTCGCGGTGGAGCCGCTCCGGGCGGGTTCCCTCCGCGAGGGCGACCGGGTGATGACCGGCGTCGCCGCGGACTCCCCGGCGGGCCGCCGGGGCACGGGCGACGACGGACAGGACCTGTCATGAGCGAGGCGCCGGACCCCCGCCCCACGGGGGAGCCCGTGGGGCGGTCCGGTGGTGTGCCGGTGATCGAGTTCCGGGGGGTCGGGCGCACCTATTCCGGGCGGCCGCCGGTCGCCGCGCTGAAGCCGTGCGAACTGGTCGTACGGACCGGGGAGTTCCTCACCGTCACCGGGCCCTCCGGTTCCGGGAAGTCGACCCTCCTCAACGTGCTCGGCCTGCTCGACCGGCCCACCACCGGCACCTACCTCCTCGACGGCCTGGACACCGGCGCCCTCGGTGAACCCGCCCGCACCGCGCTGCGCGGACGCCGCGTCGGCTTCGTCTTCCAGTCCTTCCATCTGCTGCCGCACCGCACCGCCCTGGAGAACGTGGAACTCGGCATGGTCTACAACGGCACCCCCCGCTCCGCACGCGCCGGACGCGCCCGCGCCGCCCTGGTCAGGGTCGGGCTCGGCCACCGGCTCGGCGCCCTGCCGACCCGGATGTCCGGCGGGGAACGGCAGCGGGTCGCCATCGCCCGCGCCCTCGTCCACCGGCCGTCCCTGCTGCTGTGCGACGAGCCGACCGGCAACCTCGACACCGCCAACACCGGGCTGGTCCTCGACCTCCTCACGGCCCTGAACGCGGACGGCATGACCGTCCTGGTCATCACCCACGACCCGGACGTGGCCGCGCACGGCACCCGCACGGTCACCGTCCGGGACGGCGTCCTCGCGGAGGCGGGACCAGGTGCAGGTGCAGGGGCAGGGCCAGGGGTGCGAGTGGACGCGAACGGGGACGTGGGCGCGGGCGCGGCCGTGGTCGCTGATCCCATGCCCACGGGGCGGGGCGGGGGAGTCGGCTGATGATCCGGCCGAGGTGGTTCCGCCGGAGCGGGTGGAGCGTTCGCAGAGGGTGGAGCGTTCGCAGAGGGTGGAGCTGTCGGAGTGGGCGGAGCGGTCGTCGCGATCGAGGCCCCGACGCGGCTCCGCCGCCGTCGCGTCTCCACTGGCGGGACCTGCTCGCGGAGGCCGTCTCCGGTGTCCTCCAGCGCCCGGCCCGCTCCGCCCTGACCTCACTCGGCACCGTGCTCGGCGTGGGCGCCTTCGTCGCCGTCCTCGGTCTGACCGCCACCGCGTCCGCCCAGATCGACGACCGCTTCAACGCGCTGACCGCCACCGAGGTGACCCTTCAGGACGCCGCCGTCGAGCAGGACCCCATGGCCGAGTACGCCTTCCCCGCCGACGCCGAGGAGCTGATCCGGCGCGTCAACGGAGTACGGGAGGCGGGCGTGTTGTGGCCGGTGAAGCTGCCGGGGGGCCGGCGCGTCACCGGTTCCCCGCTGGTGGACGGCGTGCACGCGGACACCCCCGTCCGGGCCGCCTCGCCCCGGGCGCTGCGCGCCGCTCAGCCCACCCTCGCCGAGGGGCGCCTCTACGACGATCACCTGGCCGACCGCCGGGAGCCGGTCGTGGTCGTCGGCCGGTCGGTGGCCCAGCGGCTCGGCATCACGGGACTGGACACCGATCCGGCGGTCTTCATCGGGGACCAGTCCTTCACGGTCGCCGGGATCCTCTCCGACGTGGAACGCCGCCCGGAGCTGCTGCTGTCGGTGATGGTGCCGCCCGCCACGGCCGAGGCCCTGTGGGGGGCGCCGGAGCCGGGCGCGGCGGAGATGCTGATCGCCACCGAGCTGGGCGCGGCGAGCCAGGTCGCGCGGGAGGCGCCGGTCGCGCTGCGCGCGGACCACCCCGAGTACATCCGGGCCGTGCCGCCGCCCGACCCCCGCGGACTGCGTACCTCGGTCGGCGACGACCTCTCCCAGCTGTTCCTCGCCCTGGCCGGGATCTGCCTGGTCATCGGCGCGGTCGGCATCGCCAACACCACGCTGGTCTCGGTGCTGGAGCGTACCGGGGAGATCGGACTGCGCCGGGCGCTCGGGGCGCGCGGCCGGCATGTCACCGTGCAGTTCCTCACCGAGTCGGGGGCGTTGGGCGGCCTCGGTGGCCTGGTCGGCACCAGCGTCGGCGTGCTCGTGGTGGTGGCGGTCGCGGTGGCCCGGGAGTGGTCCCCCGTGGTCCACCCGCTGGTGGTGACGACGGCCCCGTTGATCGGTCTCGCCACGGGCGTGGCCGCGGGCCTCTACCCGGCGTGGCGCGCCGCCCGCATCGAACCGGTGGAGGCGCTCCGCCGCTGAGCGCCGAGTGCTCATCCCGAGTCCGAACGCCGAGTCATGAAGGGCAAGTTCCGAGCGGTCCACCGCCGAGTGTCCCCAACCGGCCCGCGCGACACAGCCGTTGACCCGGATCACAAGCGCCAGCACAATGAGCGCGCATGCTCTGAGAGCGCTCTCAAGCATCAGGTGCCGCCTGATGTCCCGTACCTCAAGGGAGAACCATGACCGGCAGACCAGGTCCGACACCCAGCCGTCGTGCGCTGCTCGGCTTCGGCGTGGCGGCGCTCACCGCGACCGGCCTCTCCGGCACGGCCCACGCGGCGCCCGGGGTCCCGGCCGGGCAAGCGCCCGGCGCCGCCAAGGCCCCCGGCGGGTCGGCCCGGCGGCGGGCGCGGTCCTTCCTCGCCGCCGCCATGGACGCCTACCCGGACCACGGCACCGTCCGGCTGACGCAGAGCTACACCGACCAGGCGAACCTGTTCAGCACGGCGTTCACCTACGACAACGCCCTCGCGATCCTCGCCCACCTGGCGGTGCGCACACGGGACGGCGAGACCCGGGCCGTGCTCCTCGGGGACGCGCTGATCTACGCCCAGGCGCACGACCCGGCGTACGACGACGGCCGGTTGCGGCAGGCGTACAACGTCGGGCCCTACGTCTTCTTCGACGGCGTGTCGCAGCCGCACGGCTTCGTACGGCCGGACGGCACGGCGAACGTCGGCACGCAGTTCGGCTTCACGGGGACGGCCGTCGGGGACATGGCGTGGGCCGGTATCGCGCTCAGCGCGCTGGCCCGGCGGACCCGGGCCCGGCGGTTCCTCGCGGCGGCGGTGCGGATCGGGGAGTGGATCGAGCGCACCGGCCGTACGGACGAGCCCCTCGGCGGCTACAAGTTCGGGGTGAACGGGGCGAACGAGAAGCTGCCGTTCACGTCGACCGAGCACAACACGGACCTGGTCTGCCTGTTCGGGCGGCTCGCCCGGCTCACCGGCGACCGGGTGTGGCGGAAACGCGCGGCGCGGGCGGAGGCGTTCGTGCGGCGCATGTGGGAGCCGGCGGGTGGCTTCTTCTACACCGGCACCAACGACGGGGTCACCGTCAACAAGTCCCCGATCCCCGAGGACACCCAGACCTGGACGCACCTCGCGCTCGACTCGCGCCGCTTCGCGCGGTCCCTGGACTGGGCGGCCGGTGAACTTGCCGTCCTGGACCACTCCGGGCGCCGCAACAGCACGGTGCCGGCCGGGCAGTCGTACGAGGGGGTCACGTTCAGCTCGGCGAGCCTCGTCGCCGACGAGGACAAGCCGATCGCCGAGTTCCAGCCGAAGCCGGACCGCAACGGCGTGTGGTTCGAGGGGACCGCCCATCTGGCGCTCGCGTTCCGTGACCGGGGGGCGCGCGGTGACGAGTACCGCGCCCGGCGCCTGCTCGACTCCCTCGAACGCGCCCAGGACCACCTGGGCACCGCCCAGACCGTCGGCGGCCGTACCCTCCCTGAACGCTCCGGCATCGTCTCCGCGAGCAGCCCCCTCGACACGGGTTTCGGCTTCGGCTACTACCCCTACCGGCACACCGGGGCAACCGCCTGGTACCTGATGGCGGCGGTACGGGTGAACCCGCTGCGGGCGTGAACGGGCCCCGGAGCGGGGGACTTTGGAGGAGCGGACCCTCCCGCGAGGTCATCGCGCGGGAGGGGCCGTGCGGTGTCCCCTCGGCGATCGCGGAGATCGTTAATCGGTTTGCCGCCGGTCCGGACGGTCGGATAAGAAGCTCGCATGCTGAAGGGGACCAAGGTCGGGCTCAGGGCCCGGTACGAGGACGACATCCCGGTCCTGCGGACCGAGCTCTACGACGACGTGGCCAACGCCGCGCGCGCCGAGGGCGGGCCGTGGCGGCCGATCACACCCGACTCGAAGGACCCGCGGCTGTTTGTCGACGGCAAGAACGACGGACTCGTCCAGTTCTCCGTGGTGGAACTGGAGGGCGACACCCTGGTCGGCACCGCGACCCTCTGGGGCATCGACAACCACAACCGGTGCGCCCACATCGGGCTCGGGCTGCTGCCGTCCTGTCGCGGCAAGGGCTACGGCACCGACGTCGTCGCCGTGCTGTGCCATTACGGGTTCGTCGTGCGCGGCCTGCACCGGCTCCAGATCGAGACGCTGTCCGACAACACCGCGATGCTCCGCTCCGCCGAGCGCAACGGCTTCGTCCGCGAGGGCGTCCTGCGTTCCTCGGCCTGGGTGATGGGCGAGTTCCTCGACGAGGTGCTCCTCGGCCTCCTCGTCGCGGAATGGAAGCCGGACGCGAAAAGCTAGCTGGTCACTGGTCACTGGCCACTGGCCACTGGCCTCCGGTGTCACCGCTCACCGGCCTTCGTCGGCGGCCACCGGCCACCGGCCTTCGGTGTCACCGCTTCCGGTCACCAGGCCGCACTACGGCCGGCGGTCACGGCCGGGCCATGACCCCGTACCGGCCCGCTTCACGGGCGCTGTCGCCCCGTCACCCGCCTTCGCGCCCCGCGCCGGCGCGGCGTCCTC
>NZ_LIQX01000565.1 GCF_001418475.1 Streptomyces ossamyceticus
CCCCGGAGGAGTCGCCTCCGGAGGCGACTCCTCCGGGGGCGGCTCCGCCGACGGCTCCCGGTTGCGGGTCGCCCTGGCGTTCCCGCCCGCCGAGAACTTCTCCCCGTACGGCGCCGACGCGACCCTCCTCAGTCGGCTCGGTGTCACCGAGGGGCTGACCGCGCTGGACGCCAACGGGGCGGCGGCCCCCGCGCTCGCCCAGTCCTGGACGCGCGAGAACGACCGGAACTGGCTGTTCACCCTGCGCGAGGCCACCTTCCAGGACGGCACCGACGTCACTCCCACCACCGTCGCCGACGCCCTCACCCACGCCACCGAGGCCCGGCCCGTCACCCCTGCTCTCTCCGGCGTCACGCTCACCGCGAAGAAGAGCGGCGACCGGCAGGTCCGCGTCACCACCGAGGACCCCGACCCCGCCCTGCCGCTGCGCCTGGCCGGCCCCGGCCTCGCGATCCTCTCCGCCAAGGCCTACGCCGGGAAGCGCGTGAACCCCGCCGGCGCGGCCACCGGCCCGTTCGAGTTGACCGAGGTCACCGGCACCACCGCCGCCACCCTGGACCGCTACGACGACTACTGGGGCGGCCGGGCCCAGGCGCCCGGCATCGACGCCCGGTTCATCGCCGACGGCACCGCCCGCACCAACGCCCTGCGCACACGCCAGGTCGACGTGGCCGAGGCCGTCCCGGTGTCGCAGGCGTCCACCCTCACCCGGGGCACCCGCCACGAGACGGCCACCACCCGCACCACCAGCCTCCTGCTCAACACCGGGAACGGCGCTTTCAAGGACCCGGAGCTGCGCGCCGCCGCCCGTGAGGCCGTCGACGGCTCCGTCCTCGCCAAGGACGTGTACGAAGGACACGCCGACCCCGGCGTCGGCGTCTTCGGCCCGGCCGTGACCTGGGCCGCCGGCAAGCGCCCCGAACCCGCCGGACGGGCGGCGGCGGTCGACCCCGCGGGCACCTCGATCACCGTCGCCACCTACGACAACCGGCCCGAACTGCCCGAGGTCGCCCAGGTGCTCCAACAGCAGCTCAAGAAGGCCGGGTTCGAGGTGAAACTGGAGGTGCGGGAGTACTCGCGGCTGGAGAGCGACGCCCTCGCCGGGAAGTTCGACGCGTTCGTCGGCGCCCGTAACTCCCTGCTCGACACCGGCGACCCCGTCTCCATCCTGGCGAGCGACTTCACCTGCGACGGCGGCTACAACCTCGCGCTGTTGTGCGACAAGAAGGTCGACCGTGCCGTCGCGGACGCCCAGCAGGAGTCCGACACCGCCGAGCGGCAGCGGGCGGCGCTGAAGGCCGAGGCCGCGGTCCTCGCCACCGACGCCACGGTTCCGCTCGTCCACCAGCGGATCATCACCGGCGTCGGCACCTCCGTACGCGGCGTGGTCCTCGACCCCTACGAGCGGGCCCTCATCGGAACGGGGACCCGGCGCTGATACGGACCCTGTGGCGCGTCGTGCTCGCCGCCGCCCTGCTGTGCGGGATCGGCCTGCTGCCGTGGCTGTCGCGCACCGACCCGGCGCTCACCGTGCTCAAGGCGCGCTCCGCGGAACGCGACCCGACACCGGACGCCCTGGCCGCCGTACGCGATCAACTGGGCCTCGACGCGGGCCCGGCGAAGCTGCTGGGGGAGTGGTTCGGCGGGCTGGCGCGCGGTGACGCGGGACGGTCGTGGATCTCCGGCGGCGAGGTCACCCCCGCCGTCGTCCAGGCGCTCGGGGTCTCCCTGCTGTTGATGGCCGCCGCGCTCGTGGTCGCGCTGCTCACGGCCGGTGCGGTGTGCGCCCGCACCCTGCTGTGGGGCGCGGGCCGACGCCTCGACGACCGCGGGGGCGCGGGCGGCGGGGCGGCGATGCTGGCCGCGCTGCCCGAGTTCCTCACCGGATCGGTGCTCGCGGTCGTGGTCGGCGTCCACCTCGGCTGGCTCCCCGCGCTCGGCTGGTACGGGCCGCGATGGACGGTGCTGCCCGCCCTCGCCCTCGGTCTGCCCGCGGGGGCGCTGCTCGGCCGGATGCTCGACGACCTGCTGCCGGGCGCCTTCGCCGAACCCTGGGCGCTCGCCGCCGCCGCGCGCGGCACACCCGGGCGGACCGTGGCCCGCCGCGCCGTACGCCGCTGTGTGCCCGGACTCCTGCCGAACGTGGGCCTGTTCGTGGTCGGCCTCACCGGCGGCGCCGTCGCCGTCGAGCAGATCTTCGACATACCCGGCCTCGGCCGCACCACCCTCCAGGCCGCCGTAGCCCAGGACCTCCCCGTCCTCCAGGCCGGCACCCTCGCCCTCGTCCTGCTGGCCGCCCTCGCCGGAGCCTGCGCCCGGCTCGCCGCACGCCTCCTCATCGGCCCCGCCCTGCGCGACGGCGCCCTGATCTCCCCGCACCACCCGAAGCCTCCCGAGCCACGCGTCGCGCCCCTCGTGCCCGGCGCCGTCCTCCTCGGCACCGTCGCCCTCGGACTGACCCGCGACCCGCTCGCCCTCGACACCGGCGCCCGGCTCCGACCCCCGTCCTGGGCGCACCCGTTGGGCACCGACGCGCTCGGCCGGGACCTCCTCGCCCGGATCGGACACGGGGCGTTCACCACCCTCTCCCTGGCGGTCGCGATCAGCGCCGCCGCACTGCTGACCGGTGTCCTGCTCGGGCTGCTGCCCCGTCTGTCCGGGCCGCTCGTCGACACCGTCAACGCGATACCGGCGGTCCTCGCCGGCCTGCTCGTCGCCGGTGTCGCCGGGAACGGGGCCTCCACCCCGGCGCTCGCCGTGGCCGCCGTCGCCTGGGTGCCGCTCGCCGCCCACACCACCGCCCTGCTCGAACAGGAACGGGCCACCACCCACATCACCGCCACCAAGGGCCTCGGCGCGACCGGCGCACAACTCCTCCGCGGTGAGATCCTCCCCGCGCTCCTGCCGCCCGTCACCCGCCACGCCCTGCTGCGGTTGCCCGGCGTGGCCCTCGCCCTGACCTCCCTCGGCTTCCTCGGCCTCGGTGCCCAGCCGCCCGACCCCGAGTGGGGCCTGCTCCTCGCCGAGAACCAGCCGTACGCCGAACGCGCCCCCTGGGCCGTCCTCGGGCCCGCCGCCGCCCTCGCCCTGCTGGGCGCGCTCGCCGTCACGGCCGCGGGCGGAGTGCGGCTGCCCCGCCCGCGCACCAGGGCCGCACGGCGGCCGGAGCCCGCCGTCGCCACCCCCGTAGGAGAGACCGCATGACCGAGCCCCAGCGACAGCCGAGCGGAACCGCCCCGGACCGGGTGGCCGACGCGGGCGCGGCGCCCGTACCGAGATCCGCCGAGCTCTCACGATGGCGGCCCGCCGAGCCCTCGCAATGCCGGCCTGCCGAGCCCTCGCTGGGCAGGCCCGACAGGGACTCGCGAGGCGGGCCCGAAAAGCCCTCGCCGGGCGGGCCCGGCAAGTCCTCGCGGCGCCGCACCTGGGGGCGGCTCAACCCCCTTCTGCGGCTGCTGATCCTCACCCAGCTGGCCTTCAACGTCGGCTTCTTCGCCGTGTTGCCGTTCCTCGCCGAGCACCTCGGCACGGCGATCGGCATGGCCGGCTGGATGGTCGGGTTCGTGCTCGGGCTGCGGACGTTCAGCCAGCAGGGCCTGTTCGTGGTGGGCGGGGCGCTCGCCGACCGGTATGGCGTACGCCCCGTCGTCCTCGTGGGCTGTGTGCTCCGGATCGCGGGGTTCGTATGGCTCGGCTACGCCGAGGCGGTCTGGTCGGTCATCGGCGCCGTGCTGCTCATCGGCTTCGCCGCGGCGCTGTTCTCGCCCGCCGTCGAATCCGAGGTCGCCCGGCAGGCCGTGGTCTGGGAGGAGTCGGGCGGCGGGTCCCGTACTCGGGTGCTCGCGCTGTTCACGGTCGCGGGGCAGGCCGGGGCGTTCGTCGGCCCGCTCATCGGCGCTCTGCTGCTCGCCGTCGACTACCGCGTGGTCTGCCTCGGGGGCGCCGGAGTATTCGTCCTCGTCCTCGCCGGCCACGCCCGGCTGCTTCCGCAGCACATACCCGGCCGGGAGCGGGTCGAGGTGCGCGGCGGCCTCGGCGGGCTGCTGCGCAACCGCCGGTTCCTGGCACTGTGCGGCGCCTACGGGGCCTATCTGCTGGCCTACAACCAGCTGTACCTCCTGCTGCCCGACGAGGTGGAGCGCGCCACCGGGTCGCAGGCCGCGCTCGCCTGGCTGTTCGGGCTGTCCTCGCTGCTGGTGGTGACCGCCCAGCTGCCGGTGACCCGGTGGGCGGGAGACCGGCTGGACCTGCGGCGGTCGATGGCGGCGGGGCTGCTGCTGGTCGCGGCCGGGTTCGGGGTGGTGGCCCTGGCCAGGCCCGCCGGATGGACGGGGACGGCGGGGCTGCTGCCCGCCGCCGGGTTCGTGGTGCTGCTGACGCTCGGGCAGATGCTCGTGGCCCCGGCCGCCCGGGCCTGGGTGCCGGACCTCGCCGTCGAGGGCCGCCTCGGGCTCTACACGGGGGCCATGTTCTCCGTCTCCGGGCTGATCGTCCTGCTCGGCAGCGCGGGCACCGGGTCCCTCATGGACACCGGGCTGCCCCCGGCCGTCCCCTGGGCGGTGCTGGCGGCCGTCCCGGTCGCCTCGATCCTGCTGCTGCCGCGCCGCTCCGGGACGGCCGAGCGGTCCTGACGGTCCCTCTCCGGTGGCCCATGGAGACCCAGGTGGCCCTCTGCTGTTGCCTAGCGTATCGAATATCGATAGATTTCCATCGCTCATCGAGAGAAGGAGGGGTGATGGGGAAGCTGACGACGCTCGCGCTCCGCGGGGTGATCGCGGTGCTGTCGGCGGGTTCGGTGCTGGTGCAGGGGGTGATGGTGCCCTTGCTGGCCGCCGATCTGGACGATCTTGATCCGGACATGGCGCATGTGCGCACTCCGGTGCTGGTGATCGTGGTCCTCGGCGTGGTGACCGTCCAGGCGGTCCTGGTCTGTGTGTGGCGGCTGGTGACGATGGTCCGGCGCGACACGGTCTTCTCCCACGCGGCCTTCCGCTATGTGCACGGCGTCATCGGCGCGATGGTGGCGGCCTCCGTCCTGGTGTTCGCGCTCGGCGTGGTGCTGGCGCCGGGCGAGGCGGTCGCACCGGGCGTCGTGCTGCTGCTGGGCGGTGTCTCCCTGGCGGTCCTGGGCGTCGCGCTCATTGTGCTCGTCCTGCGGCTGCTCCTTGCCAAGGCCGTCGCCCGCGACATCGAGGCGGCGCGGATGCGGGCCGAACTGGCCGAGGTGATCTGATGCCGATCGCCGTCGACATCGACGTGATGCTGGCCAGGCGCAAGATGTCCGTGGGTGAACTCGCCGAACGCGTCGGGATCACCCACGCCAACCTGGCCGTGCTGAAGAACGGCCGGGCCAGGGCGGTCCGGTTCACCACGCTGGAGGCCCTCTGCGAGGTGCTGGAGTGCCAGCCGGGAGACCTGCTCCGCTGGGAGCCCGGCCCGCCGGAGGACGGCGACACCGTGGTCGAGGCGGTCGAGGCGGGGGAGGCCCGGCCGGGCGCGGTCGAGGTGGACGCGGTCGAGGCGGGCGCCGCCGGCTGACGTGTGCCGGCCGGGCCGGGCCGGGTCGGGTGGGGCCGGGGTGAGGGAGCGTCCTGAAGAAGTGTTCGGAGGGCTCCCGGCGGTGTCGGTCCGGTGTCCGGTGAAACCCGGAGGTCGACGACGACCGGTCCGCCGAGCAGCCGAGCCCCGGGAGGCCCCGTGAGCCATGACTTCGACGCCCTGTACCGGCGGGTGCGCGCGGCGGTCGCCGAACGGGCCGACGCCTGCTGGAAGGTGGCGACCACGCTGCACGCCGACCCGGAGTGCGCCTTCGCCGAGCGGCGGGCGGCGGCGCTGCTCACCGGCGAGCTGCGGCGGGCCGGCTTCGAGGTCCGGGAGGGGGTGGCCGACATGCCGACGGCCTTCGTGGCGCGCTCGGGCACGGAGCGGCCCGCGGTGGCGCTGCTGCTGGAGTACGACGCCCTGCCTGGGCTCGGCCACGCCTGCGGCCACCATCTGATCGCCGCCGCCGGCCTCGGCGCCGCACTCGCCGCCCGCACCGCCCTGGTCGACGGCGCCGGATCGGTGCTGGCGGTGGGTACCCCGGCCGAGGAGGGCGGCGGAGGCAAGGCACTGGAAGTGGAGGCGGGTGTCTTCGACGGTGTCGACGCCGCGCTCATGTTCCATCCGGGGGTGCACGACTGGACCCGGGCCCCGCTGACGGCGCAGGAGCAGTACCGGGTCGCCTTCCACGGGCGGGCCGCCCATCCCACGGGCAACCCCACCGAGGGAGTCGACGCGCTCGCCGCCCTCGTGGAACTCTTCAACGTCCTGGCCGCGCTCGGCCGCCGACTGCCGCCGGCCTCCCACATTCAGGGCATCGTCACCCACGGCGGCGAGGCCACGAACATCGTGCCCGCCCTCGCGGAGGGCCGCTTCGGGCTGCGCGCGGCCACCACCGGCGCCCTCGACGACCTCGCCGGGTACCTCGCGACCAGCGCCGAGGGCGTGGCCCTGGCCACCGGTACGACCGTCACCGTCGAGCGGGCCGGTGTCCGGTACGAGCACTTCCGGGACAGCGGGCCGCTCTCCGACCGCTTCGCCGTCCACCTCGACCGCGCCGGCATCCGCCTTGGCCCGCCCGCGGACGGCGTGTACCTCGGTTCCTCCGACATCGGCAACGTCAGCGCCCGCGTCCCCGCCATCCACCCGTTCGTCGCGATCATGGACGAGGACGGGTCCGATCACACACCCGAGTTCGCCGAGGCCGGAGTCTCCGAACGGGCCCGCCGGGTGCTCCGGGCTGCCACGGAGGCGCTGGCGTGCACAGCCGTCGACGTGTTGCGCGACCCCGCCCTGCGGGAACAGGCCCGGCGCCCGTACGGGTGAGGCGCCACGCGGCGGACCATGCCGCAGCCGCAGCCGACACCTCAACCCCACCCCGAGCAGCAGCCCCACCCCGAGCAGCAGACGCACCCGCGCCATCAGCTGGGCCAGGGCGTGGTGGGAGCGGAGTGCCGCCTGCGCGGCCTGGCCTCGGCGCAGCGCCGTGTGCGCCGAGGAGCCGGGCAGGCCGCGTCGCCGCACCATCGACTCCACCGCGTGCCGCAGCAGACCGAGCCGGCGCGCCTCCGGTGGCCGCCCGGCGACGACCTCCTCCAGCGCGCCCCGCAGACCGCCACCGGCGCGGTCGTCAGGCCATCTGGCGTCGTACCAGCTCGTGCAGGCGTCCCCCCGTGTCCGCCAGCAGGGTCGCCGGCGGGCCCACCTCGACGACCTTGCCGTCCTCCATGACGACCACCCGGTCCGCGTCCATCACCGTGGACAGCCGGTGCGCGATCACGATCCGGGTGGCGTTGAGGGCGCGGGTGCTCTCCATGACCGTGCGCTGGGTCTCGTTGTCGAGGGCGCTCGTCGCCTCGTCGAAGAAGAGGATGCGGGGGCGCCGGATGAGGGCCTGGGCGATCATCAGCCGCTGGCGCTGGCCGCCGGAGACCGCCCCGTTGCCCTGGACGATGGTGTGCAGGCCCATCGGCATGCGCCGGATGTCCTCCGCGAGCCCCGCCATCTCCGCCGCCGCCATCGCCTCCTCCGGTGTGTACGGCTCCGTGCCACAGATGACGTCCAGGATCGAACCCGTGAACGGCTGGGCGTGCTGGAGCACCACACCGCACTGCCGGCGCACCGCGGACTGGTCGAGCGCGGTCAGGTCCTGCCCGTCGTACAGGACACCGCCCGACACCGGCCGGTCGAAGCCGATGAGCAGTCGCAGCAGGGTCGACTTGCCGCAGCCGCTCGGGCCGACGACCGCGACGAACTCGCCGGGCTCGATCGCGAAGGACACGTCGTCCAGCACCAGCGGCCCGTCGTCCGTGTACCGGAAGGACACCCGGCGGGCCTCGATCGCGCCGGAGAGCACACCGGGGCGGGTGCTGCCCGTCCGCACCTCCGGGGTCGCCTCCAGCACCGGCTTGATCTCCTCGAACAGCGGCAGCACGGCCACCGCCGACACGAACGCGCCGGTCAGCTGGGTGACCGAGGTGAGCAGCATGGTCACCGAGGTGTTGAAGGTGAGGAACTCCGCCGCCGACATGGAGCCACGCGCCGGACCCGCCAGCAGCATGAACATCAGCAGCGTGCACAGCGGCAGATACACCGCCCCCAGCACCGTGTTGAGGTTCTTGATGCCGCCGACCTTCTGCTGGAGCTCCCGGCTGCGGGCGAACTCGCCCGCCCAGGCCGCGTACGCGTAGTTCTCCGCGGCCGCCACCCGAAGCTTCGGCAGGCCCCGCAGCGTCTGGAACGCCTGGTTGTTCAGCTTGTTGCCCAGGACCACCAGCCGCCGCTGCCAGCGCACCTGCCACAGACCGAGGCCGAGGAACACCGCGGTCACCACCACCAGCATGCCGATCGCGGCCAGCGCCATCGGCACGCTGTACCAGAGCAGCAGCGCCAGGTTCACGGCACCCACCGTCACCGACTGCGCGACCACCGGGCCCACCCCGGCGAGCGTGCGGCGGATCGCGCTGATGCCCATGGCGGCGCTCGCCAGCTCACCCGTCGAACGGGACGCGAAGAACTTCGTCGGCAGCCTCAGCAGCCGGTCCCACACCGCGGGTTGGAGCGTCGCCTCGATCCGGCCCTCCAACCTGAGGATCGTCAGGTTCTGCAACAGCAGGAACGCCGCCGACACCACACTCGCGAGCATCACCGCGAGACACGCCTGCGCGATCAGGTTCTCCTGCGCCTTCGGCACGTACTCGCCGAGGATCCGGCCGGTCGCGATCGGCACCAGCGAACCCAGCACCACCGTCACCAGACCGCTCAGCAGCAGACCCGTCATGTCGCCGCCGGTGCCGTGGAGACTGAACCGCATCAACCGCAGCGGCGTCAGCACCCGTTCGGGCAGCGGACGGTAGAACATCACCGCCCGCGGCTCGAACTCCGCCGCGTTCGCCTTCTCGACCGGCGTCTCCCGGCCCGACGACGGCTGTACGGCCACATAGCCGCCGCGCCGCCACAACAGGGCCACCGGCGCACCGGACAGCGCCCGGTGGCCGACCAGCGGACCCACGTCGTCGCGCCACCAGTGCCCGTCCAGCCGTACGGCACGGACCCGGACCCGGGAGGCCAGCGCGATCCGCTCGACCGGATCGAGCCGGTCGCTCTCCGTGCCGCTCTGCGCGGGCTCCGCGAGGACGATCCCGGCCGCGCGGGCGACGAGCCGGCAGGCCGCGTACGTGGCGTCGGCGTCCGCGGCCGTCGTCCGCCGGGCCGCGGACGACCGGCCGATGGAGGCGAGCAGGGTGCGGTCGGCCTGGGCGCGGACCGCCTCACCGGCCTTGATGCCGGCGGCCGTACGGTCCTCGTGGGTGCGCTCCAGCTGCTCGATCCAGCGGTCCAGGGTGGCCAGCAGCCGGTACTGCTGGTCGACCATGCTCTGCCAGACCCCCGGGTCCATCAGCAGATCGGCCGCCGCCTCCGCGCCGTACAGCGAGCCGTACTGGACGCTGCCCGGCGGGACCTGCATCCAGAACACGTCGTCGTCGGTGGGGGCCGCGGCCTGCTCGGTGGCCATCGGAGCCTGGAAGAGGATGGACAGACCGCGGCCGACGCCCAGGGCGAGCGCGTACTCCAGCGGACTGCTCTGCGGGGGCACCAGCTGCGGGTTGCCCCACTCGTCGTACGACCAGGTCTCGGTGTTCACCGGCTGGTACAGCTCCCGCAGGCCGATACGGCGCACCACACAGTCCCTCAGCGGGCGTGCCACCAGGGTGTGCTGGGGACCCGCGACCGGACCGAGCAGCAGGGAGCCCGCCTCCAGCCGGCCGAGATGGTGCCAGTGGCCCTGCTCCACGGCGTCCACCGCGAACAGGTCCAGAGCGCCGGAGGCCACCAGCCACAGCACCTGCGGGCCTTCGAGGTCGAGACGGGTGAGGCCCGCGCAGTCCAACGGCGTGCCCATGGCGCCCAGCGCACCGAGAACGAGGTCCCCCTCGTGGACGGCAGTCATCTCACCGCTCCCTGACCAGCCGGGCGTACGCGCCGCCGCGCGCCACCAGCTCCTCGTGCCGGCCGCGCTCCACGATCGTGCCGTGCTCCAGGACGACGATCTCGTCGCTGTCGCGGACCGTGCTGAGCCGGTGGGCGATCACCACGCAGGCGCAGCCGCGCTTGCGCAGGTTGTCCATGACGACCAGCTCCGTCTCCGCGTCGAGCGCGCTGGTCACCTCGTCGAGGACGAGGATGCTGGGCCGGCGGACCAATGCCCGCGCGATCTCCAGACGTTGCCGCTGACCGCCGGAGAAGTTCCGCCCGTCCTGCTCGACCCGGCTGTGGATGCCGCCGGGGCGGCGGGCCACCACGTCGTACAGGGCCGCGTCCCGCAGCGCCTCCACCACGGCCTCGTCCGGGATCGACGGATCCCACAGGGCCACGTTGTCGCGGACGGTGCCCTCGAACAGGAACACCTCCTGGTCGACGAAGGAGACGGACGCGGCGAGCGCGCCGCGCGGGATGTCCTCCAGACGTCGGCCGTCGATGCGTATGACGCCCTCCCACGGCGCGTACAGGCCCGAGATCAGCCGGGACACCGTCGACTTGCCGCTGCCGGAGCCGCCGACCAGCGCCACCTGCCGACCGGGTCCGACCGTCAGGTCGAAGCCGGAGAGCAGCGGCTTGTCGAGGGGGCTGTAGCCGAAGGTGATGTTCTCCAGTTCGACGTGGCCGTGCAGCCGACGGGTCGACTCGGCGGTGTCGGGGCGGGCGTACAGCGGGTCGGCCTGGAAGTTCTCCACGTCCTTCAGCCGGGCCACGTCGGCCGCGAAGTCCTGGATCCGGCCCGCGACACCGTTGAGGCGGGTGATCGGCGCGGTGAAACGCGTGACCAGCGCCTGGAAGGCCACCAGCAGACCCACCGAGATATGGCCCTCGACCGCGCGCATCCCGCCGATCCACAGGATGAGCGCGCTGTTGAGGGTGGCGAGGGTCGGGGCGACCACCCCCAGCCAGGCGCTCGGCACGCCGAGGCGCTGCTGCTCCTCCAGCGTGGTCGCGTGCTGTCCGGCCCACTTGCGGAAGTAGCCGTCCTCGCCGCCGGTCGCCTTCATCGTCTCGATCAGCTGGAGGCCGGTGTACGCCGTGTTGGTGAGCCGGGCGTTGTCGGCGCGCAGCTTCGCGGTGCGGGTCGCGCGCAGCCGGATCACGACCCGCATCGCCACCACGTTCAGCAGGGCGACCGCGATGCCGACGAAGGTGAGCTGCGGGTCGTAGGTGTAGAGGAGCACGGCGTAGAGGACCACCACGATCGCGTCCACGCCTGCCGCGGCGAGGTCGCGGGCCAGGGTCTCGGCGACCGCGTCGTTGGACTGGAGCCGCTGCACGAGGTCGGCGGGGCTGCGCTGCGCGAAGAACGTGACGGGCAGGCGCAGGAGGTGGCGCAGGAAGCGGGCGCTGCTGAGCGTCGACGAGATCAGCCGGCCGCGCAGCAGGTTCGCCTGCTGGAGCCAGGTCAGCAGCACCGTCAGCAGCACGCACGCGCCCATGGACGTGAACAGCACGCCCAGCAGCGAGGTCTGGCCGCCGATCAGGAACATGTCGATGTAGGTGCGGCTGAGCGCGGGCACCGCCGCGCCGACCGCCACCAGCAGCAGACTCGCGAGGACGGCGGCCGGCAGGGTGCCGGACGTGCCGCGCATCCGGGCGGGCATCGCGCCCAGCACCCCCGGCCTGCGGCCGCCCTTCTCGAAGTCGTCGCCGGGTTCCATGACGAGGACGACTCCCGTGAAGCTGGAGTCGAAGTCCTCCATCGCCACGAAACGGCGGCCCTTGCCGGGATCGTTGATGTGGACGCCGCGCCGGCCGAAGCGGCGCCCCATCCCGTCGTAGACGACGTAGTGGTTGAACTCCCAGAACAGGATGGCCGGGGCCCGCACCTCGGCGAGGGCGGCCACGTCCATCTGCATGCCCTTGGCGGTCAGACCGTAACTGCGGGCCGCCTTCAGCAGATTGCTCGCACGGGAGCCGTCGCGGGAGACACCGCAGGCGATGCGCAGCTCCTCCAGCGGGATGTGCCGCCCGTAGTGGCCGAGGACCATGGCGAGGGAGGCGGCGCCGCACTCCACGGCCTCCATCTGGAGCACGGTCGGGGTGCGGACGCCCTTGCGGACGCCCTTGGGCACCGGGCGCTTCTTCGGCGCCGCCTTGCGCCTGCCGTGCGTCGACGGCGGTGCGGTGTCCGGGGATGAGGTCACGGGAGCAGCCAATCGATCGGACGCTCGTCAGCCATCCGGACGGAAGCCGTGGCCATGGTCATGGAGGTCAGCTCGAACGGCGGCCCGTCCTGCGACGACCACCGGTAGCCCGACGCGGTCGACGCCTCCCGGTCCAGCCGCACGGTGACGGCCACCGGCCGGCCCTTCTTGGTGAACTGCTCACCGAGTTGGCGGTCCCCGAGGAAGGCGGCGATCGACTGCGGGGTCTGCGCGGTGCGGTCCACGGACTTCACATGGCCGCGCAGCACCCCGTAGCGCTGGGTGGGCGCCGACTGGACGGTCAGGTCCACGGGCGCGTTCCGCGGGATGGAGGCGGCGTTCTCGGCGGGCACGTACACCGTGGCGTACAGCGGGTCGTCGGGTTCCGCGACCTTCTCGACGGCCGCGACATCGGCGCCGGTGCGGATGATCTGGCCCATGGTGGCGGCGAGCGCGGAGATCCGGCCCGCGGCGACGGACCGCACGACGCTCTCGCCGTCGGCCGTGGCGACCTTCAGGACCGGGGCCCGAGCGGGGAGTTGCTCGCCCTGCTTCACGAGGACGGCGGTGACCTGGCCGGAGACCGGGCTCTGCAGGACGTAACTGCCCTGGTTGTGCGTGAGGACGGCGGGCGCGCCGACCGTGGAGGCGACGGAACCCGTGACGGCCCACACGGACGCGGCGGCCATGGCCACCACCGTCACGGACAGCACGAGCCAGCCCTGCGGGCGGGCGAAACGCACGGGGAGGTCGAGTTCCTCCGGCGACTGGAGCTTGGCGAGGGCCTGTTGGCGGAACTGCACGGGACTTCCCTCACCTGCGAGGAACGGAGGACGGGAGGACGGCACCCGAGAGTCCCGGAACCGTCAGGCGGTTCCGGGACTCAGCGGTACCAGGGGTCGATCAGAGACCGGCGACCAGGTTCGTGACCGGCGCGGTGTTCAGGCCGGTGACACCCTCGACGGTGCCGACGGCCGTGTTGACCAGGCCGGAAACCGGGGCGACGCCGTCCACCAGGCCGGTGACGGTGCCGACGGCGTTGATCTGCAGACCACCGGCAACGGCGTCCAGCGCGGCGTCCGACAGCTCGGCGGTCTCAACCTGGGGGGTGGAGTTCATGATGGAACTTCCCTTCGTATGGATATTCATAAGGGGGGAGCGGCCCCCTTCTGGGGACAGAACGACGGCCGCACACGGGGGGCGCTCGACTCTCGTCTCCGAGAGCTCGGCGGCGCCTCGCGGTGCGATGGATCAAAGCAGATCGCCGTGGCGCACATCCAATCAAGAAGTGCTCTCACCAGCGCACTTGGTGACCAAGGCCGGTCATCCGTGCAGGGCCGCGCACGCGTTGGGGCCAAGTTCTTCACACCGCGCCCGGCATCGCCATCACCGCTTGATTGCCACTCGGAAAACGAACTGGACACTCCCGCCTCAAAGGCGCGGCGCCCGGCGGACCGCTGTGCAGATCCGCCGAGCGCCGTGACCCCGCTGGGCATTCGGTGTGGAGATTCCCTGAAGCCGTCGTTTCCGTCGGTGACCGGAACGGACCGCTGTCGAGCCGTCGCTGAACGTGCCCTCCGCGCCGCCTACTTGTGACATGTGATCCCGATAAGGGTGTCTTGTCAGCCCAACAGGGCGTACACCGTGCTGGCCCGGGCCGCCAGCTCGCCCGAGTCCGCCGTGGTCATCGCGATCTCCGCGAAGGCCATCCGGCGGCCCAGCTTGGTGAGCACCGCCTCGACGAGCACGTCCTCATCCACTACCGCCCGCTGGAAGCTGGTCGACTGCTGGACCGTCGTCATCGGTACGAAGGAGCCGCGCGCCGCCGACACCGCGATCACCGTCGCCGTGTCGGCCGCCGCCATCAGCGCCTGACCCGACAGGGCACCGCCCTCCCGGACCAGCCGGTCGGACCACGGCAGGCGCAGCATCGCGCGCCCCTCGTCCAGGTCGACGGCCGCCAGGCCCAGGTCGAGCACCCAGGGGGCGAAGTTGGCGGCGAGGATCTTGTCGGCTTCGGCGGGTGTGAGCGTCATGCGGGCATCGTTCCCGCTCACGCGGGCGGGAAGTCGTGAAATGCCCACCCGAACCGCACTTTGCGAAACGCAACATCGAAATCTTTTTGCGAGGCGTTGAACACCCCACCGGAACCATCCGTACCAACTGGCAACCAGGCGCCCCCAGTTCACCCGCCGGACGGCGGCACGGACCCCGTCCCCAGGAGGTCAAGAGTTGAGTCACAAACGAGCCACCAAGCGTAAGGCGTTCATTGCCGCAGGCGGTGTGGCGGCGCTCGGGGCCGCGGCCCTCATCCTGCCGAACGCGATGGCGTCCCAGACGGAGTCGAACCAGGCCGGCCCGAAGACCCTCGCCGCGAGTGACGCCTCCGTCCTCGTCTCCCAGCTTCAGAAGACACTCGGTGAGGCGTTCGCAGGCGCGTACTACGACTCGGGCGACAAGCAGCTCGTCGTCAACGTCGACGGCCAGCGGATCGAGGGCGCCGACAACGTGCTCGCCCAGGCCGAGCAGGCCGGTGCGGAGATCCGTGAGGTCGACAACAGCTGGTCCGAGCTCAAGGCCGGCGCCGCCACGCTGAAGAAGCAGGCGACCGTCCCGGGCACCGCCTGGGCGATCGACCCCCGTACCAACAAGATCCAGGTCACCGCCGACTCCACGGTCACCGGCGAGAACTGGGACACCGTCGAGTCCACGGTGAAGTCCCTCGGCGCCGGCATGGCGACCGTCAAGAAGTCCGCCGGCACCTTCAAGCCCTTCCTGGAGGGCGGTGACGCCATCTTCGGTGGCGGCGCGCGCTGCTCGGCCGGCTTCAACGTCACCAACGCCGACGGCACGCCGGGCTTCCTGACGGCCGGTCACTGCGGTGTCGTGGAGGCCGAGTGGTCGGAGGAGGAGGGCGGCGCGCCGATCGGCACGGTCGACGCGGAGACCGCCACCTTCCCCGGCGTCGGTGACTTCGCCCTGGTCAAGTACAACGACCCCGCCACCCAGGCGGCCAGCACCGTCGACCTCGGCAACGGCCAGACGGTGAACATCAACGCCGCGGGCGAGGCCACCGTGGGCCTTCAGGTCTTCCGCATGGGCAGCACCACCGGTCTCGCCGACGGCCAGGTCACCGGCCTCGACGCGACGGTGAACTACCCCGAGGGCACCGTCACCGGCCTCATCCAGACCAACGTCTGTGCCGAGCCCGGCGACAGCGGCGGCTCGCTCTTCACCCAGGACGGCCAGGCCATCGGTCTGACCTCCGGTGGCAGCGGTGACTGCACCGTGGGTGGCGAGACCTTCTTCCAGCCCGTCACGACCGCCCTCGCGGCGGTCGGCGCCACCATAGGCGAGGGCGGCGCGGGCGCCGGCGAGGAGGCCGCCGGCGGTGCCGGTGACGCCGCGGGTGCGGGCGAGGAAGCGGCCGGTGGCGCGGGCGAGCAGGCCGCCGGTGGCGCGGGCGCCGGTCAGGAAGAGGGCGCCGCCGCGGCGGGTGCCGGCGAGCAGGCGGTCGGCGGTGCCGGTGACGCGGGCGACGCCGGTGCGGGCGACAAGGGCGACGCGGGCGCCGTGGCCGGTGCCGGTGACGCCGGTGCGGGCCAGGAGCAGCAGGGCGCCGATGACCAGGGCGTCGACCAGCAGGACAACGCCGGTCGCTGACCGCACACCGGTGAAGGCGTGGACGACGGTTCCGTGATCAGCGGCCACTGACGACGGACCGTCGGCCCCACGATCCACCCGCGGGCCGCACCACACCACACCGGCCCGCGCGTGGAACGGTCCGGCCCTCCGAGGGGAGGGCCGGACCGCTGCCGTTTCCGCGGCCCATGACGGTCAGACCGGCTGCCACAGCTCGATGCGATTGCCCTCGGGATCGGTGACCCGGCCGAACCGGCCGACACCGTCCATCTCCTGCGTCTCCTCGGCCACATCGGCGCCCGCGGCCCGCAGCTGGGCGAGCATCGCGTCCAGGTCGCGTACCCGGAAGTTGAGCATGGTGCGCTGGTCACCGGGCCCGAAGTAGTCGGTCCCGGACTCGAACGCCGCGAACACCGTCGGCCCGGCCTCCTGACGCCACAGCCCCGTCGCGTCGATGTCCAGGCCCAGGCAGTCGCGGTACCAGGCGCTCAGGGCCGCCGGATCGGCGGCTTTGACGAAGTACCCGCCGATTCCCCGCACATGTTCCATGCCGCCATCCTTCCCGAGTCCCGAGTCCCGAGTCCCGAGTCCCGAGTCCCGAGTCTCGGGTCTCGGGTCCCGTGTGTCGAAGCCCGGCCCGTGGGCCGCGCCCGTGATCGCCGTGGTCATCCCATGGCGACCGCCCGCAGCAGCAGCAACGCCACGTCGTCCGACCGTTCCTCCGCCGTCCCCGTCTCCCGGACGAGCCCGTCGGCGAGGGCTTCCAGCGGCCGGTTCCCGGTCGTGGCGAGCCGCTCCCCGAGATCGGCCAGCGCGTCCTCGATGTCGACGCCCGGCGACTCGATGAGCCCGTCGGTGTAGAGCGCGAGCACGGAACCCTCCGAGAGCGCGACCTCGGTCGTCGGATACGTGGCGGACGCGTCGATGCCGAGGAGCGGCCCGCCCGCGAGGTCCAGCACCTTCACCCGCCCGTCCGGTCTGCGCAACAGCGGCGGTGGATGACCGGCACGTGCCATGACGGCCGTGCCGTGCGCCGGATCGAGACGCAGATACAGACAACTGGCGAACAGATCGCTGCCGAGGTCGATCAGCAGCCGGTTGGTGCTGCTCATCACGTCCTCCGGTGCCTGCCCCACCGTCGTGTACGCGCGGACCGCCGTACGGATCTGCCCCATCAGCCCCGCCGCCGTCACGTTGTGCCCCTGCACGTCGCCGATCACCGCCGACGCCCGGCCGTGCGAGAGGACCAGGTCGAAGAAGTCGCCGCCGATGTCCATGCCACGGGTCGCCGGCAGATAGCGGGACGCCGCGTCGATACCGGGGATCGACGGCAGCGAGTGCGGGAGCAGAGCGGCCTGCAGACCGTGCGCCAGCTGATGCTTGGCGTCGTACAGCAGCGCCCGCTGCAACGCCTGGGCGATCAGCCCGCTGAGGCTGGTCAGCACCGCGCGCTCCTCCGCAGGGAAGGGGTGCGGATCGGCGTACCCGAGCACACAGGTGCCCACCGGCTGCCCCTGGGCGATCAGCGGCAGATACGCCCAGGCGCCCATCCCGTCCGGGGTCGACTGGCGCACCGGATACAGATGCTCCAGCTGCTGCCGGCTCTCGAAGAAGGCGGGCACCCCGGCGGTCAGGGCGCGGGCGCCGGGGGTCTGCGCGCTGAGCGGCATGCCGTCGAACCGTTCGACGAGATGCGGGTCCGTGTACCCGTGCTGGCCCAGCACATGGAGCCGTCCCGCCCGTGAGCCGAGCATCACCAGCGCCTGGGAGCCGACGGCCGGCATGATCTCGTTCGCGACCAGCTCCACCACGTCCTGCACCCCTACCGCCTCGGTGAGGGCGCTCGCCATGGCCAGCACGTGGTCGATGGTCACCAGCCGGCCCGGCCCGTCGTCGTCCTCCTGCCGTGCGGCGCTCTTCGGCGAGGCGACCGAGCGGGCCCGGGAGATCCGGACGCTCAGCCCGTTCGTCCCCGGGTACAGCCGGAACGACAGCCACTCGCCCGGCGGCTTCAGCGCCATGAACGAGGTGACGTGCTGACTCATCAGCGCGGCCCGGTAGCGGTCCTCGTGCGCCGGGTCGTTCAGCCACGGCACGGACGCCCACAGCTGCATGCCCAGCAGCGCGCTCACCGGGATGCCGAGCAGTTCGGCGGTGGCCGCGTTGGCGAAGGTGATCCGCCCGTGCAGATCGAGCGCGCACATCCCGTACGGCAGCCGCGCCACCATCCGGGCCGCCTCCACCGTGCCGAGCGTCCCGGCGACCGTGGTCGTCGACGGCGCCGAGAGGTCCGGCTCCGGCAGCACCGGCCTGCCCTCCTCCTCCGCGCGGCGCAGCCGTATCGCGAGCCGGTCGCAGGCCGAGGTGAGCTTGTCCCGCTCGCGTTCGCTGAGTTCCGGAGGGTGCGAGCCCGGCCAGGTCAGGAAGACGGCGCCATAGGTGGTGTCACGGGTCGCCACCGGCAGCGCGGCCATCGCGAACGGATAGGGCAGGACGACGGCGATCCGGGGATAGCGGCGGGCCATCTGCTCCTCGCCGTTGACCCACACCAGCCGCCGCTCCCGGACCGCCTCGGAGACCGGGGCAGGGGCGCTCAGGCTCACCCGCTCCCACGGAGCGGCGAAGGACCGCGGCAGCCCCGCCATCACCGCCATCTCCAGGACGGGCGCGTCATGGGCCAGCAGGTACACCGCACCGGAGTGCGCCTGGACGTCGTCCATCATCGCGGCCAGCGCGAGGGACAACAGGGGGTGGCCCATGCGTGCCGTATCGACCGTCGTCCGCGCACCGGACGCCGGGACGTCGGACATGCCGACCACCTCCTCGCACGGTCGCGCCACGCCCCCGCGTCAAGGCTCCCTCTTGACGGCCCGACACGCACGGCGAACACCCCGCGGAGGCCGAGCCCCTGTACCCCGACTCGCCGCGGGCATTCCCTCCGAGTGGATGCGCGGCCTTGCGCACGGGCGCCATGAGTGCGCCCCCGCGCATCCCGTTGGCTGATTCTTCGCGAACCGCGCGCGGTCGGAGACGCCAACAATGGGCACGCGCTGAGACGAGGAAGCGACGGCGGCCGGGGGAGGCGGAGGGCGACAGTGATCCGGGTACTTCTCGTGCACGACGAATGTCTGGTCCGGTCGGTACTGGCGGAGTGGCTCCGCCGGGAGACCGACCTGCTGGTGTACGACGCGCCCTGGCGCACCGCGCCGGGGCGCGCGCGGTCCCTGCGGCCGGACGTCTGCGCGGCTGACCTGGACTGCGCCGACGCGGTGGGTGTCCCACCTCTCGGCGATCTGCGCGCCGGCACGGGCGCCGCCGCCGCGGGGCTCGTGGTGCTCGCCCAGGCCAGCCGCCCCGGTCTGCTGAAGCGCGCGGCGGAGGCCGGGGTCCTCGGCTACGTGGACAAGGAGGGCGCCCCGGAGCGCCTGGTGGCCGCGATCCGCCAGGTCGCCGGAGGGAAACGTTTCGTCGATGACTCGCTCGGCTTCGGCTTCCTCAAGGCCGCCGAGATGCCGCTGACCAGACGCGAGCTGAGCGTGTTATCCCTGGCTGCCGAGGGCGCCTCCGTCGCGGAGATCGCCGGCAGCCTTCATCTGTCCCACGGGACCGTGCGCAACTACATGGCCGCCATCACCCGCAAGACGGGCGCGCGCAACAGGGTCGACGCCATCCGGATCTCCCAGGGCGAGGGCTGGCTCTGACGACGGGACCGGGGCCGTGGGGGAGGACGGGTCCGGGG
>NZ_LIQX01000566.1 GCF_001418475.1 Streptomyces ossamyceticus
GTCCTCGGCGACCTCGTGGCGTACCGCCTGGCGTGGGCGGGCAGTGCGCGCCTGGACCGCGCGATCGCCCGTTCCCGGCGCCTGACCACCGCGCAGGAACGTCTCGGCGCGGCGCTCGCCCGGGGCGGCGGTCTGCTCGTCGTCATCGCCCGCTTCGCCCCCGCGGGCCGCTCGGTCGTCTCCCTCGGCGCGGGCGCCGCACGCCACCGCGCCCGCGACTTCCTCCCCTGGTCCGCGTTGGCGGGCCTCGCGTGGGCCGGCTACAGCGTCGCCCTCGGCTACCTCGGCGCCCACTGGCTGGGCCCCACCTGGCTCGCGACGGCGGTCTCCCTGGCCGCCCTCTTCGGCGCGGGCGCGGCGGCGGCGTACTTCATGCGGCGCCCTGCGCTCGATGAGCAGCCCAGCTGAGGGACGGGCGGTCCGCCCTCGCCAGCTACTCCGGCCGGGAGATGGCCTTGCGGAGATCGTCACTCAGAACAAGTTTGATCGACGCTTTCCCTGGATCCTGAAGGGCCATTTGCGAATACAGGGCGCGAACGTCATCGAATCGCTCGCACTTGAGGTATACATCGATCGCTTGCCCTAGGTGATCTGCGTCCTTCTCCACTTCCTGAGCCATGTACTCGTCCACGATACTCTCCGCCATATCGAGCAGACCTCGCGATTCGTAGACCATGGAGAGGTTGTATTTATAGGCTATTTCTCCAGGATTCTTCTCGATGGCCATGAGCGTGTACCGCTGGGATTCCTCGTACCGTTCGGCAGAGTAGAAGAGCATACCGAGCTGGTTCGCCTGGAACGCCTTGTCATCGTCCCCGACGGTCTCGTCACTCAGAAGCGGAAGAATGTAGCGCTTGAGCTCCTCCACACCTTCCAGTACGCGATTGGTCATGCGATAGAAGTTTCCGAGGGCTCCTATTGCGGACCTGAAAGAGCCGGCATCGATGTTGCCGGCGTTACTGTTGAGCAGGTCGCGCACCATGGCCGCACTCTCTTCATGTCCGGCTGCGGCCAGCATGCTCGCACAGGTGATCGCCATGGAGGGATTTCCCGACAGGTCGACGAGCCGCCTGAGCGCCGCGAAGGCTCCCGCTTGATTGCCGCTGGCAAGCGCCGTGAGGAACTTCTCCTGGGGACTGGCGAAGATGTCATCGAGCCCAGTGGCCACGGTAGGCAGCGAGGGAAGCGCGGCTCCACTGCTCGGCCTGGCGGCCACCAGACTGTCCAGTTTTCTCTCCATACGTTCCAACGCCTGCGCCAACGTCGTGGTTGAGACGCCGCTGGTCGTCGTGGGATATCCCGACGCCTCGAACTGCTCCACAGCCATCCGAATATCCTCGACACCGCGACGCGTGGAACGCGGACTCGAGATGTCGTACTGGATGGTCCTGATTCCCGCGACGTCGAACGGAAGCTTTTCCCCAGCCTTGATCAGCTGAATGAACGGCTTCGCAGCCTCATGCCGTCGCCCGCATTCGTAGAACACGTTGGCATTGTGCCCCGTAAGGTCAATGATGCAGAGTTCAGCATTCTGCACCAGACTGATTATTTCACTGTTGATCTCGCCCGCCCCGACCAACATGTCCGCGCGGACCACATGGAACCCATACATCTCAAGAGCGGGCTGGATCAGCAGTTCGAATACGTCGTCAGCCCCCAACCTCGTGTCGGAGCCGAGATCGCCGATGGGTGAAATGACAAAGCACGTCTTCTGACTGTCCGGCATGGCCGCCCCCGAGAACCATTGAACTCAGTCGATCAGAGTCTTGGTTCTCCCCTAGGCCCAATGCCGCCAAACACGGAACTCACAACTCCGCGTAGTGCGCGCTAATGGCGTCGACCTCCCCGTACCTCCAGCCCCGCCAGCAACTCGGCCGTGGCAGCCGCGATCACTTCTACGGCGCGATCGAATACCTCCTGATTATGGGCGGCGGGCGCGCGGAAGCCGGAGACCTTGCGGACGTACTGGAGGGCGGCGGCCCGGATGTCGTCCTCCGTGGCTTCCTCGGGGATCGCGGGCGGTCGCAGAGTCTTGATGCTTCGGCACATGAGCCCAGTCTCCCGCGCCGACCCCACTGCCACCCACTCCCACCTCGGCATGAAGCGAATCCTTGGGTATCGGCAAGTTTCTCCGAGGATTGACTCCACCCTGCCCCCTTGTGATCATCACGGAGGCCGCCGGCCGGCCGACGAAGGCGACGCAGAGACGAGGGGACCATGTCGACGAACGAACGGCTCACCGTGGCGGTGCTCGGACCCGGCGGGGTGGGCGGCCTGCTCGCCGCCCTCCTCGCCCGCGCGGGCAACCGCGTCATCTGCCTGGCGGGGGACGAGACCGCCCGCGTCCTGGACAAGGACGGCATCAGCGTCACCAGTGCCCGCTTCGGCGACTTCACCGCCCGCGTGGAGACCGCCGCCGAGCTGCGCGAACCGGTCGACGCGGCCCTCGTCGCCGTGAAGCACACCGCCCTCGCCCCGGCCCTGGATCGCCTCCCCGCGTCGTCCCTGACCCCCGGCACCCTCGTCGTCCCGTTCCTGAACGGCGTCGAACACCCGGCGGCCCTGCGCGCCCACTACGGCGACACCGCCCGCATCGCCCCCGCGACCATCCGCGTCGAGTCGACCCGGGTCGCGCCGGGCGTCATCGCGCACGGCAGCCCCTTCGCGGAGGTCGACCTGACCGGCGACGAGGCCCCCGCCGACCGCCTCAACTCCCTGGCCGGGGCCCTGGAATGGTCCGGCATCGCCACCCGAGTGCTGCCCGGCGAGACGGCGGTGCTGTGGGCGAAGATGTCGTTCCTGGCCCCGTTCGCCCTGCTGACGACCCGCTACGGCCTGCCCCTGGGCGAGATCCGCACCCGCCACCGCGAGGAACTGACCGCCCTGGTCGAGGAGACGGCGGCGGTCAGCGCGGCGGTCGGTGCCCCTGTGGACCCGGCCGACGCGCTAAGCCGCTACGACGCCTTCCCGCCCGGCACCAAGTCGTCGATGCAGCGCGACGCCGAGGCCGCCCGCCCGCTCGAACTGGACGCGATCGGCGGCGCCCTGCTCCGCGCCGCCGATCGCGTCCAGT
>NZ_LIQX01000567.1 GCF_001418475.1 Streptomyces ossamyceticus
CGGTCCACACCCCGCCGCACGCGAGCGCGACCGCGGTGACCGCCGCCCACGAACCACCGGTCCCCAGCGCGTACGCCTCGACCACCCCGTGCGGCGGGGTGTGGACCGGGGCGATGCTGGTCGGCGAGGTCGCGCTGGCCCGGCGGCAGCGCCGACGGCGGGAGGCGGAGATCCTGCGGCGGGCGCCGCTGTTGCCCGGCGAGGAGCCGGGGGCGGACCGTCTCGTGGTGGTGGAGGGCGAGCGGCCGGACGCCTGGTGGCTGCCCGGCTCGGCGCCCCGACTGGTCATCACCACCGCCGCGTTGCGTCGGCTGAAGGGCCGGCAGGTGGACGCAGTGGTCGCGCACGAGCAGGGGCACGCGCGGGCCCGGCACGACTGGCTGCTGCACTGCTCGGCGGCGCTGGCGGGCGGTTTCCCGAGGGTGCCGGTGTTCGCCGCGTTCCGTGACGAGATGCACCGCCTGGTCGAACTCGCCGCCGACGACACCGCCTCCCGGCGCCACGGACGCCTGACGACCGCCCTCGCGCTCGTCGGGCTCAACGAGGACCGGGGCGTGTTCGGGCCGTGCTCGGCCCCCGAGGACCATGTGCCGCGACGCGTCCACCGGCTGCTCGCTCCCCCGGACCGGCTGACGCCCGCGCGCCGGCTGCGACTGACCGCGTGCGCGGCCCTGCTGCCCGCACTGCCGGTTCTGGTGGCTTTCGTACCGGGGTTGCGGGCACTCGGTTAACCGTGACCCGGCAAAGAACCGACAAAGGGAAACCCAAGAACAACGCGCGAGGCACGGCTCGCGCTCCGGTCGCGGCGCGTGACAGTGATCTCACGCCCCGGCATTGGCACGGAGCCCCACGGGTCGGCGAGGATCGCTGCATGCACACCCCCACCGTCGACGCGCCGCCCCACCGGCCGTCGAACTCCCGCACCGTCCGCGTCGCCGCGGCCCTCGCGGCGCCCACCGTCCTGCTGCTCGTCCTGGTCGCGCTCTCCTGGGCGCCGCTGATGTCCCTGGACGACGGCATCGCGGACACCACCCACAGATGGGCCGTCGCCGAGTCCGGGACCACCCACGCCTTCCGCGTTCTGACGGACTGGGTGTGGGACCCGGTGACGATGCGCCTCGTGTGCGCGGCCGCCGCGATCTGGCTGGTGTGGCGGCACCGGGAGTGGTGGCTCGCGATCTGGCTGGCCGTCACCTGTGCGGTGGGCACGGCGGTCCAGCAGGGCCTGAAGGCCGCCGTCGGCCGGGAGCGACCCGCCTGGCCCGACCCCGTGGACTCCGCCCACTACGCCGCCTTCCCGTCGGGTCACGCCATGACGGCGACCGTGGTGTGCGGTCTGCTGCTGTGGCTCCTCCATCTGTACGGCGCCGGACGCGTCGTCACGCGGGTCGCGCTGGCGGTGTCCGTGGTGTCGGTCCTCGGTGTGGGTCTGACCAGGATCTGGCTGGGCGTGCACTGGGCGTCGGACGTGGTGGGCGGCTGGCTGCTGGGCGCGCTGACCGTGGCACTGGCCGTGACGGCGTACGAGAAGTGGGGTGCGCCGAGGCGTACTTGACCCGGTCGGGCGCACCGCGAAGGATCCCCGTCATGACGATCAAAGGCGTGCTGTTCGACTTCTCCGGGACCCTCTTCCGTATCGAGTCCGGCGAGTCCTGGCTGCGGGCGGTGCTCGCGGACACCGGTGTCGACCTGCCCGAGCCGGAGGTGGTGCGTGCCGCCGAGGCGCTGGAGCGGGCGGGCGCGCTGCCCGGCGGGCCCGCCCCCGTGGAGCCGCCGACCGGCGAGCTGGGTGAGCTGTGGACGGTCCGGGACCGGAGCGCCGAGCAGCACCGGGCGGCCTTCACGGGGCTGTCCCGGCGGGTGTCCCTGCCCGCCCCCGCGCTCCACGACGCGCTCTACGACCGCCATATGACGCCGCCCGCGTGGCGCCCGTACCCGGACGCCGCCGAGGTGCTCGCCGGTCTGCGGGAGCGGGGGGTGGCCGTCGGCGTGGTGAGCAACATCGGCTGGGATGTGCGACCGGTGTTCCGCGCGCACGGTCTCGACCCGTACGTGGGCACCTATGTGCTGTCGTACGAGCACGGCATCCAGAAGCCGGACCCTCGGTTGTTCACGCTCGCCTGCGAGGCGCTCGGCGTCGACGCGCGGGACACGCTGATGGTCGGTGACGACCGGCGGGCCGACGGCGGCGCGGCGGCCCTGGGCTGCGCGGTGCACTTCGTGGACCATCTGCCCGCCCACAGCCGGCCGGACGGACTGCGCCCGGTGCTGGGGCTGCTGGGCTGAGACACCGTCCGGTCGGGGGTCCGTCGGGCGGGTCACGGCGGCCGGGTCGCCGTCGCCGGCGACCCGTCGTCCGTCCCGGACCGTCCCCCGTGCGGCCCGGGACGGACAGCGGCCGGGAGGGACACTCAGGGTCGCCGCCCGGAAGCGCTGAGTATAGTTGGCTGGCAGCCAGTCAACGCAGGAGTTACAGGATGTCCCCGCGCAGCGCCTCGGTCAATGAAGAGTTGCGTCGCCGTTCCCGGGAGCGACTGTTGCAGGCCGCGGTCGAGTTGGTGGACGAGCGGGGCTACGAGGCCACGACGCTCGGGGACATCGCGGACCGCGCGGGATCGGCACGGGGGCTGGTGTCGTACTACTTCCCCGGCAAGCGCCAGTTGGTCCAGTCGGCGGTGCACCGGTTGATGCACCGGACGCTGGAGGAGGCGCTGGAGGGCGAGCCGCGCAGCGACGACGGGCGGGAGCGGATGGCGCGGGCGGTCGACGCGATCCTGCGACTGGCCCTGGAGCGGCCGGTGTTGATGCGCCAGCACATGGCGGGGCTGCTCCAGGCCCCGGAGGGATTCGTGCAGTGCGCCGAGCAGCGACGGCTGGGCGAACTGCTGCGGGACACGGTGACCCGGCACGGCTCCGCGGACCCGGACGCCGACTACCCGCTGCTGCGGGCCTTGTTGATGGGTGCCGTGTACGCGATGGTGCTGCCGAACGCGCCGCTGCCGGTCACCACCCTGCGCGCGGAGCTCTTTCGGCGCTACGGACTCGACTGGGAGTCGGGTGTCCCGCCGGCCCCCGAGGGGACCGGCGGGACGTACGACAGGGATCTGTCGCGTTTCTTCGCCACCTGACGGTGTCGGTCCGGCGTCCTACCAGCCGAAGTCGAAGTAGTCCGGCTGCGTCTGCACGTTCAGCTCACGCTGGTGGACCCAGCGGGCGGGGTTCGTGCGCCGGTCGTCGATCTTCAGGACGTCGAATCCCTTGACCATGTCGTTCGAGTAGATGTAGCCGTTGTAGTAGTACGCCGACCAGGCACCGCCGCCGACCAGCGTGTCCGTGGAGAGGGGACCGCGCTCGAAGTAGGCGATCTCCTTGGGGTTGGCGGAGTCGGTGAAGTCCCAGACGGACACACCGCCCTGGTACCAGGCCTGGACCATGATGTCCTTGCCCCTGACCGGGATCAGCGAGCCGTTGTGGGCGACGCAGTTCTCGGTGTTCGCCTGGTGGCGGGGGATCTTGTAGTAGCTCTTGAAGACGAGCTTGCGGTGGTCGCCCCTGCCGACGATGTCGTAGATGCCGTCGGCGCCGCGGTTCGGGCCGATCTCCGCGTTGCAGGTGGCCGCGCCGCCGCCGCCCAACTCGTCGGTGAAGACGACCTTGTTGGCCTTCTGGTTGAAGGTCGCCGAGTGCCAGAACGCGAAGTTGACGTTGTCCTGGACCTGGTCGATGATCTTCGGGTTCTCCGGGTCCTTGATGGAGAACAGGATGCCGTCACCCATGCACGCGCCGGCCGCGAGGTCCTTCGACGGCAGCACGGTGATGTCGTGGCAGCCGGTGGTCTTGGAGACACCGGGGTTGGTGGGCCCACCCGGGTTGCCGCCGCCGTCCGGGCCCTCGCCGGGGAAGAGGACGGGGAAGCCCACCACGGCCGCCTTCTCGGGGGCCCAGCGCGGCACCTTGATGACCGAGATGCCGTCGTGCGGCGGCTGGCAGTCGGGGAACGCCGCGTTCGGCGAGTAGGACGAGACGTAGACGTAGACGTTCTTCCGCTGGGGCAGCAGCGTGTGGGTGTGCGAGCCGCAGGCGGTCTCGACGGCGGCGACGTACTTCGGGTTCGCCTTGTCGCTGATGTCGAAGATCTTCATGCCCTCCCACGACGACTTCTCGCTCGCGGGCTGGGTGGTGCTGTTGCAGGAGCTGTCGCTGCGCGAGGAGTCCGTGGACAGGAAGAGCAGGTTCCCGGAGACGGAGATGTCGTTCTGGGAGCCCGGGCAGAGGACCTGGGCGACCGTCTTCGGGGCCCTGGGGTTGCTGATGTCGAAGACGCGGAAGCCGTCGTAGTTGCCGGCGAACGCGTACTTCCCCTGGAAGGCGAGGTCGGAGTTGGTGCCCGGCAGCGCCTCCTTCGGGATGTTGGTCAGGTGCTCGATGTTGGCGGAGTGGACGATCTCGTCCTTGCCGGGTATCTCACCGGCGGCGATCGCCTCGCGTGCCTCCGCCGCGTCGCTCTTGGAGACCTTCTCGCGCACGGTGGGCGCGTCCCCCGGGTCGGGAGTCGCCACCGCCGGACCGGCCGTTAACAGCGCGGCCAGGAGTCCGGCCGCCGTGGCGGCCACCCCCAGCCGTCTGCGGCGCGTCCGCAGGTTGTTCAACAGGGTCACTGTGTCCTCCCTCGTAGCCGTTCGCAGTCGAACGGTTCAGGCACCTCCGAAGTATCGTCTTCAGCATGCACAGATCAACAGATGGCCATGTATTCGTAACGAACAAATTTGATCACCAGCACCTGAATGCCTGTTAGAAACGATCGTCAACACTCGCCTGTTGTATGCCCGTTGCTCTGCCCAGGAGGTCACTGTGCTCGTTCGCCGCACATCCCGCGCGTCGCTGGTCACGGCCTCGTTGACGGCCGCTCTCCTCGCGCTCGCGGCCTGTGACTCGGGGTCGGACACCGAACCCGACGGCGCTTCCGCCCGGTCCGGCGGACCCGCGGTGATCGCTCCCGGAAAACCCGGTGAGGCGGCCCGTACCCTGTCCCCCGAGGAGGCGGAAAAGCGGCGCGCCGAGGACGACTCGCCGAATTCCGCGGACTACGCCTACGCCCGCATGATGATCGTGCACCACGGCCAGGCCCTGGAGATGACCGAACTCGCGCCGAAGCACGCGAAGTCGACACAGGTGAAGCGCATCGCCGAGCGCATCTCGGCCGCCCAGAAGCCGGAGATCGAGGCCATGGAGGGCTGGCTGAAGGTCAACGACGGCGACCGGAAGGGCACGTCGCACGACCACGGGGAGATGCCCGGCATGGCGACCGAGGCGCAGCTGAAGAAACTCGGCACGCTGGACGGGGCGGAGTTCGACCGCCTCTTCCTGAAACTGATGATCACTCACCACGAGGGGGCGATCACGATGGCCACGGACGTCAAGACCCAGGGCAACAACATCCTGATCGAGGAGATGGCCGACGACGTGATCGCCCAGCAGACGACCGAGATCAGCAGGATGCGCGACCTCATGGCCTAGGTGTATTGCCCTGTGAGGTCAGGAACGCGGCCGCCGGTCGCGGTGGGCTCAGCGTCGGGCGTGGCGGGGGGTCAGGAGGCCGGCGTCGCGGGCGCCGGCGATCAGACGGAGCGACTTGCGGCGGCTGTGCCCGGTCGCGCACATCACCGCGAGCACCGGGTCGTAGCCCTCCCGTTGTGCGGTGAGGTACTCCTCCGCCACCAGCCGCCGCCCCTCCGTGCCCCGCGGCCAGGCGGGCCTGGCCCGGCGGGCGGCAGCGTACCGGGCGCCCGGCACGCCGCCCTCGACCGGGTCGGGCAGCACGGTGCCGCACGCCTCGAAGAGCGGGCCCTCGATCCAGTCGGCCAGCTCCGCCAGGTCGTCCAGGGACAGCGGCGGCTGGGCCCGGACGTCCTCCAGGGACAGCCGCCCCCCGGCCACCACCGCGAGGACCTCGACCCGGGCCCCGTCCGGGAAGCTCAGCCGGGCGTTGAACCAGGCGGTGACTCCCCCGCCTTCCTGCACCTCCCACGCGGGCCATACCGAGACCGCGCCGTCCTGCCAATGACGATCAGAAAGGCTGAGAAAGGAAGCTTCGAGCACACACGCAACGTAAGGGAGTGATCACAATCGTTCGGCACAGCCACGCCGAGCGCCCCCTCCCCCGGCGGCCCCCAGGGTGCGATCCTGGAGGCATCAGCGATCTCCTCGCGTAAGGAGTTCCGCCGTGCTGCATGTCGCCGTCGTGGGTTCGGGGCCGAGCGGGTGCTACACCGCCCAGAGCCTCGTCCAGCGGGATCCCGGGGTCCTGGTCGACGTCCTCGACCGCCTGCCCTGCCCCTACGGTCTGGTCCGGTACGGGGTGGCGCCGGACCACGAGAAGATCAAGTCGCTCCAGAACAACCTGCGGACCGTGCTGGAGGACGAGCGGGTGCGCTTCCTCGGCGGGGTCCAGGTGGGGCCTCGAGGTGTGCCGGTGGCGCGGCTGCGGGAGCTGTACCACGCGGTGGTGTACTGCGTGGGCGCCGCCACCGACCGCCGGCTCGGCATCCCGGGCGAGGATCTGCGGGGCAGCTGGTCGGCGACCGAGTTCGTGTCCTGGTACAGCGCGCACCCGGACGCCGTGGCCGACGGTTTCGTCCTCGGGGCCCGTACCGCGGTGGTCATCGGCGTCGGCAACGTCGCCGTGGACGTCACCCGCATGCTGGCGCGCGGCGCGGCCGAACTGAGCCCGACCGACATGCCGGAGTCCGCCCTCGCCTCGCTCGCCTCCAGCCAGGTGTCCCGCATCCACATGGTGGGCCGCCGCGGTCCCTCCGTGGCGCGCTTCACCACCAAGGAGCTGCGTGAGCTGGGCACGCTCCCGGACACCCAGGTCACCGTCAACCCGGTGGAGCTGGAGATGGACCCGGACTACGTCGACCCGTCGGCCTTGCCCGCCGCGCAGCGCCGGAACGTCGAGGTCCTGCGCGGCTGGGCCACCGCGCCGGCGCCGAGCGGCCGGCACCGCATCCGGCTGCGGTTCTTCCTGCGCCCGGTCGAGCTCCTCGCCGACGGCGACCGCGTCTGCGGCGTCCGGCTGGAGCGCACACGGCCGGACGGTCGGGGCGGCCTGGTCGGCACCGGCCGGTACGAGGAGATCGAGGCCCAGCTCGTGCTCCGCTCGGTCGGCTACCGCGGTGTGGCGCTCGACGGGCTCCCCTTCGATCCCCGGCGGGGCACGGTTCCCCATGTCGCGGGCCGGGTCGTGCGGGAGGGTGTGGCCGCGCCCGGCGAGTACGTGGCCGGTTGGATCAAGCGGGGCCCGACCGGAGTGATCGGCACCAACCGCCCCTGCGCCAAGGAGACGGTGACCTCTCTGCTGGAGGACGCCCCCGCGCTCCTGCGCCGCGCGGTCCCGGCGGACCCGCTGGCGGCCCTGCGGGCGGAGGGCGTCCGCCCCGTGGAGTGGTCGGGCTGGCAGGCGATCGAACGGGCGGAGGCGGAACTGGGGGCGTCGCTGGGCCGTGGCGTGGTGAAACTCCCGGACTGGGAGTCGCTGTTGACGGCCGCTCAGGGCGGGGCACGGGATTAGGCGAGCGCGGCAGGACGACGGCCCGCCGCTTCGGCACGACGGCGGCCCGCTGCTTCAGCACGACGGCGGCCCATCGGCATGGCCCGGGTCCGAAGCCGTTGGGTCGTGGCACCGCCGGCGGGATCCTCGTACTGCTGGGGCTGTTGCCGAAGCCGGGTGCGGTGGTGGCCGCGATCCCGGCGCCGGTGCTCGGCGGTGCGGGGCTGGTGATGTTCGGTACGGTCGCCGCGAGCGGACTGCGCACGCTGGCGCGCGTCGCGGGCTGCCTCACGGCGATCGCGCTGAACCTCCTCTTCAGCCACCTTCCGTCGAGGGCCGATTCAGCCGTCGCCGGGGTCCCGGACCCGGGCGGCCTGCCGGCCGGCGGCGTCCAGGAGAGTGTCGAGAAGCCCCGGGAAGAGGCCGTCCAGGTCGTCCCGGCGCAGGCCGTTCATCTTGGCGGTGCCCCGGTAGACCTGGCGGATCACCCCGCTCTCGCGCAGCACCCGGAAGTGGTGGGTGGTCGTGGACTTGGTGACCGGCAGGTCGAAGTACGAACAGGAGAGCTCGTCTCCGTCGGCGGCGAGCTCTCGCACGATACGCAGCCGCATGGGGTCGGAGAGCGCGTGCAGCACGGCCTCCAGCCGGATCTCGGCGGGCTCCGGATGCGGGAGATCCCGACTGCTGACGGCGGGCGAGGTCACGGCGGCTCCCTTGCGTCGGGTCTTCGGGACGTTCATTGTACGAGAATCATCGTAGTTTGACATTCGCCGTACTACGATGCCTATCGTACGAGACATCGGGTCGTACCCGGCCCGTGTCGGCATCCCTGACGATCGGAGTCCGCCGTGAGCGCGCTGTTCGAGCCCTACCGCCTGCGTGAACTGACCATCCCGAACCGGGTGTGGATGCCCCCGATGTGCCAGTACTCGGCCGCGCCGGAGGGACCCGGGACGGGCGCCCCGGGCGACTGGCACTTCGCGCACTACGCGGCGCGCGCCACCGGCGGGACGGGCCTGATCATCGTCGAGGCGACCGCCGTGGCCCCCGAGGGCCGGATCTCCCCGTACGACCTCGGCCTCTGGAACGACACCCAGGTGGAGGCGTTCCGCCGGATCACCGGTTTCCTGAGGACGCAGGGAACGGTGCCCGCGGTGCAGCTGGCGCACGCGGGGCGCAAGGCGTCCACCGACCGGCCCTGGCGGGGCGGCGCCCCGGTCGGCCCGGACGCGTACGGCTGGCAGCCGGTCGCGCCCAGCGCCGTGCCGTTCGACGAGAAGCACCCGGTGCCGGACGAGCTGACGGTCGAGCAGATCCGGGCCGTCGTCGGGCAGTTCGCGGAGGCCGCCCGCCGTGCGCTCGCCGCCGGGTTCGAGGTCGTCGAGATCCACGGCGCCCACGGCTACCTGATCAACGAGTTCCTCTCCCCGCACTCCAACCGCCGTACCGACGCCTACGGCGGCTCGTACGAGAACCGGATCCGCTTCGCGCTCGAGGTGGTGGACGCCGTGCGCGCGGTGTGGCCGCGGGACAAGCCCCTGTTCTTCCGGGTCTCCGCGACCGAGTGGCTGGAGGAGGACGGCTGGACGGCGGACGACACGGTCCGGCTCGCGGCCGAGCTGAGGGCCCACGGTGTGGACCTCCTCGATGTCTCCACCGGCGGCAACGCCTCCGGTGTCCGCATCCCCGTCGGCCCCGGCTACCAGGTGCCGTTCGCCGCGCGCGTCCGGGACGAGGCGGGGATGCCCGTCGCGGCGGTGGGTCTGATCACCGAGCCCGAACAGGCCGAGAAGATCCTCGCCAACGGGGAGGCCGACGCCGTACTGCTGGGCCGTGAGCTGCTGCGCACCCCCTCCTGGGCCCGGCAGGCCGCGCGGGAACTGGGGGGCGAGGTACACGTGCCCGAGCAGTACCACCGGTCGGTCTAGTGGCCTTCGCCCCCGACGCGCTCCGGCGGGCGGTCTCGGCCGGGGCGCGCCCCGGCCGGCGGCGGGGCGGGGCTCAGGCGGGGCGCGGCTCGGCCGAGGCTCGTGGCCGGGGTCGCATCAGCCGCTGGACCGTCCGCTCCAGGTCGGGCAGGGTCCGCTGGCCGGCCACCGCGAGGGCGATCGCCGCGGTGACGCCCGCCCAGGCGACCGGGCCGAGCGGGGTGCAGCCGAAGAAGTGGCTGGCGCCCGGGATCTGGACGAGGACGACGAGGGCCGCGGCGGAGCCGAGGGCCGTGGTGCGGACCAGCGGGCTGTGCCGGCGGTCGGCGAGGGTCTGGGCCAGCTGGGTGCCGACCACTCCGCACAGGGCCATCGTGGTGGAGCGGCGTGCGGTGCCCGGTGTGAAACGGCCGGCCAGCCAGGCGAGGGTGGCGCCCAGACAGGTGGTCAGGGCACGGTGGCGGATCTGACGCATGAGGGGCGCGCCGAGGAGGTCGTTGCCCAGCGGTTCCGTACCCGGGGTGGCGCCCTCGGTGTCGCCGCCGTTCGCGCCGCCCGGCTCCTCCTTGGGGGTGACCGCCACCGCCATCGCGGGGAACAGGTCCGTGAACAGGTTCACCAGCAGCATCTGGCGGGTGGAGAGCGGGGCCCGTCCGGCGAGCAGCGTGCCGAGGATACCGAAGCCGATCTCGCCCGCGTTGCCGCCGATCAGGATGGCGATGGCGTCGGTGACGCTGTGCCAGAGGGAGCGGCCCTCGGTGACCGCCTCGATCAGCACCGACAGGTCCTCGTCGGTCAGGACCAGGTCGGCGGCGTTCCGGGCGGCGGCGGAGCCGCGAGCCTGGATGCCCACGCCGATGTCGGCGGCACGGATGGCCGCGGCGTCGTTGGCGCCGTCGCCGACCATCCCGACCACCCGGCCCGCGTCCCGCAGCGCCTCCACGACCTGGAGCTTCTGCTCGGGCGCGACCCGCGCCACGACACCCGCGTCCCGCAGCATCCTCGACCGTACGGAGCGGTCGGCGGAGGCCAGTTCGTCGCCCGTGACGACGGTCGTGTCCTCGGGCCAGCCGAGTTCGGCGGCGATCGCCCGGGCGGTCTGCGGGTGGTCCCCGGTCAGCATGACCGGTCGTACGCCCGCCTCGCGCAGCCCGCGCACCAGGTCGGTGGACGTCTCACGCGGTACGTCGGCGAGCGCGAGCAGGCCGGTGAACTCCAGTTCGCCCAGCGGTTCTTCGAGGGCGGCGGACGGTTCCTCGCCCGCGCGCAGCGGGCGTTCGGCGACCGCGAGGACGCGCAGACCGTCACGGGCGAGCGACTGCGCCGTGCCGGACGCGTGATCGGGGAGGTCGGGGCAGGCGGGCAGGACCGTCTCCGGGGCGCCCTTGACCACCAGGACGGGGGTGGCGTCCGCCGCTGTGCCGACGGCCGCGGCGTAGCCGCGGGCCGCCTCGAAGGGCCGGCCCTCGGTCTGCTCCCACTCCGGGTCGGTGCCGGCCGCGTCCAGCACCGCCTCGTCGGTGGCGTGCACCGGGCGATTCGAGCCGCCGTTCAGGCGGGGGCAGGCGCGGGCGGCGACCCGCAGGGTGCGGGCCGTGTCGTCGGCGGCAGTGTCCTTGAGGGTGCGGACCGTGCCGTCGGCCTCGCCGACCCGGACCAGGTGGAGACGGTTCTCGGTGAGGGTGCCCGTCTTGTCGAAGCAGACGGTGTCCATGCGGCCCAGCGCCTCCAGGGTGCGCGGGGTGCGCACGAGGACGCCGCGGCGGCTCAGTCGCCGGGCCGCCGACAGCTGTGCCACCGTGGCGACCAGCGGCAGCCCCTCGGGGACGGCGGCCACGGCCACCGCGACACCACCGCTCACCGCCTCCCTGATGGGGGTGCCGCGCAGCAGCGAGAGACCCGTCACCGCGGCCCCGCCCGCCAGGGTCAACGGCAGCGCCTTGCGGGTGAGTTCATGGATCTTGGCCTGGACGCCGGCGGACGGGGGCGTGCGCGCGGCCAG
>NZ_LIQX01000568.1 GCF_001418475.1 Streptomyces ossamyceticus
GGGACCGCCGGTGGGGACCAGATCGGCGGCGCTCGGGACACGGGACTGCGGCAAGGCGGGAGCTCCAGGAGAGACGGCGGTGTGAGGGGAGGGGACGGCGCTGGGCTGCGGACCCGGGTTCAGACGGCCTGGCGGTCCATGGGGAGGGTGATCGCCTCGGCGTCGGTGCCGCGCCCCGTGGTGAAGTACGGCGACCGGCGCACGTACTTGGCGACCGCGGCCATGGCGAGGCCGGCGAGGACGATGGCGGCCGGCAGCGAGAACATGAACCACCCGTTGTCCGGGCTGAGTTCGAAGTGGTCGCTCATCGTCAGGTACGAGTGGCCGAGATAGCAGCCGAGGCCGAGCAGGACCAGGCCGGACGCGGCGGGCACCCCGACGGCGAGCAGCGCCTCACGTGGGCCGGAGCGCAGGGAGGTACGGAAGCGGACGGCGCAGGCTAGCGCGGTGAGGCCGTAGTACAGGGCGACGAGCAGGCCGCTGGCGTTGACGGCGGCCAGCAGCATGTCGCTCAGCCTGGGGATCGCCACGGCGAGCAGCGCGATCACGGTGGCGACGCCGAGGACCACGGCCGTGCCCGCTGCGGGGGTGCCGTACCGGGGGTGGACGCGGGTCCACACGGGGCCCATGGTGCGGTCGCGGCCCATGGCGAGCAGCCCGCGGGCCGTCGGGATCAGGGTGGCCTGGACGGAGGCCATCGCGGAGAACATCAACGCCAGCACGGGCAGCGTGGCCCATGGCTCGGCGGCGAGCTTGGCGCCCAGGTAGGGCAGTGCCTGCGGGCCGTTGCGGATGAGTTCGGCCAGGCTCATCTCCCGCTGGAAGGCGACCGAGGCGAAGAGGAACAGCCCCAGCATCGCGAACAGGGCGATGAAGCCGCCGCGCGCCGAGTCGCCCGGACTCTTCGTCTCCTCGGTGACGCTGAACGCCGCGTCCCAGCCCCAGAAGAAGAACACCGCGAGGACCAGCCCCTGAGCGAAGGCCGTGCCGTCGGGGATCTCGAACGGGTTGAACCACGACAGCGAGAAGTCCTGGTCGCCGGTGACCAGGGCCCAGCCGCAGAACCCCAGCAGCACCGCGTACTCGAAGACGAGCAGGGCGAACTGGAAGCGGGCCGCGGCCCGCAGCCCCGTGACGGCCAGCGCCGCGAGGGCGAGCAGGATGACCAGCCCGACCGCCGTGGTCACCCCTGTCGACGTGGGATCGAGAGCGACCCCGGCGACGCTGTGCAGCCCCGCCTTGCCGGCGAGGATCAGCACGACGGAACCCATGATCGCGCTGGTGTAGGCGCAGAAGATGATCGAGCCGACCAGGGTGACCCAGCCGGTCAGGAAGCCCGGCCACGGTCCGAGGGACTTGCCGACCCACACGTAGCCGTTGCCGCAGTTGGGCTCCGAACGGTTCAACCGGGCGTAGGCGGTGGCGATGTCGCTCAGGGGCTGGTCCTCGCGGTGTTCTTCTTCTGGGGCTGGGACGCGGCGTTCAGCGTCACCGAGGAGACGAAGAGTCCGGGCGACTCGGCGCGCGGCGGCTTCATCGCCCTGTTCGCGATGCTGGGGCTGTTCCTCTTCGCCTCGGTCGCCTTCCAGCGGGAGATGAGCCTGGC
>NZ_LIQX01000569.1 GCF_001418475.1 Streptomyces ossamyceticus
GCATGACCTTCCAGGGCGCCCTAGACGAGGGGGGAAAGCTCTGCACCAACAGGTTCGAGACGACTTGGGCGCCCGGCTCCGACCTGATCGTGTCGGGCTGGGTCTCCGACGAGGACGAGTGGAAGAAGGGCTTCAACAAAGTGGTGTGCACGGTGCGCAACGCCGACATCTCCAGGACGACCGGGAAGATACCCACGCCCGGCTCGGTCTGAGGCCCCGGACGCCTCGCGTTCACCTCGGGTTCGCGTGTCCGCTTCCCGTGCGTGCCAGCCTCCCCTCCCTGGGTGTCGAGGGGTGGAGAGCAGGACATGGAGAGCGAATCGGCGATCTTCGCGGGAGTGGTGTTCGCCCTGTTCGGGGGCGGGCTGCTGCTGTGGACCACCGTCCGGCTGCGGCAGGGACTGCCGGTCGCGCACGGTGTGCGCCCTGTGATGTCGGCAACGCTCGCGAGCGTCGCCGCGGTCCTCGCGCTTCTGCTCGGCGCGTGGTGCTTCGCGCAGATCTGAGGGTGCTCCGGGCGCCGGAGCAGGGAGCGGGCCGGGTGACCAGAGGGTGACCCTCCGCATCGGTCCGGAAGGGCCGGTGAACACGCCGGGCGGCAGGAATGGCGGTAGTCGGGTTACCGTTCGAGTGGCCGTTGCGGGCTTTTCCCGTTTGACACGAGGGCGGGATGTACCGTCACACTCCGCAGCGTCAGCATGACCCGATCCCCGGGCCCATGGCCGAGCCTCCTCCCGAGGCACCGGCTTCCGGGGTGCCCGGCCCCGGACACAAGGCGACCCCGGGGAGATCCCAGCGTCGACCGGAGAGAAGAGCGAAGTTGTCCCCGACCAGCGAGACCGCGAAGGGCGGCCGCCGACTCGTCATCGTCGAGTCGCCTGCCAAGGCGAAGACGATCAAGGGCTATCTCGGCCCCGGCTACATCGTCGAGGCGAGCGTCGGGCACATCCGCGACCTTCCCAACGGCGCCGCGGAGGTGCCCGAGCAGTACACCGGCGAGGTCCGGCGCCTCGGCGTGGACGTCGAGCACGACTTCGCGCCCGTCTACGTGGTCAACGCGGACAAGAAGGCGCAGGTCAAGAAGCTCAAGGACCTGCTGAAGGACTCCGACGAGCTCTACCTCGCCACCGATGAGGACCGCGAGGGCGAGGCCATCGCCTGGCACCTCCAGGAGGTCCTCAAGCCCAAGGTCCCGGTCAAGCGGATGGTCTTCCACGAGATCACCAAGGCCGCGATCCAGGCCGCCGTCGCCAACCCGCGCCAGCTCAACCAGAAGCTCGTCGACGCCCAGGAAACCCGCCGCATCCTCGACCGCCTCTACGGCTACGAGGTCTCGCCGGTCCTGTGGAAGAAGGTCATGCCCCGGCTGTCCGCGGGCCGCGTCCAGTCCGTGGCGACACGGCTCGTCGTGGAGCGGGAGCGCGAGCGGATCGCGTTCCGCTCGGCCGAGTACTGGGACCTGACCGGCACCTTCTCCACCGGCCGCGCCGGCGACCCGTCCGACCCGTCGTCCCTGGTCGCCCGCCTGCAGTCCGTCGACGGCCGCCGGGTCGCCCAGGGCCGCGACTTCGACTCGGTGGGGCAGCTCAAGGGCGCGAACGTCCTGCACCTCGACGAGGCGAACGCCCGCGCGCTGGCCGCCGCCCTGGAGAACACCCGCTTCTCCGTCCGCTCCGTCGAGTCCAAGCCGTACCGCCGCTCGCCGTACGCCCCGTTCCGTACGACGACCCTCCAGCAGGAGGCCTCGCGCAAGCTCGGCTTCGGCGCGAAGGCGACCATGCAGGTGGCGCAGAAGCTGTACGAGAACGGCTTCATCACCTATATGCGTACGGACTCCACGACGCTCAGCGACACCGCCGTGGCCGCCGCCCGCGCCCAGGTCACACAGCTCTACGGCGCCGACTACCTGCCGGCGCAGCCCAGAACGTACGCCGGGAAGGTCAAGAACGCGCAGGAGGCGCACGAGGCGATCCGACCCTCGGGCGATCGTTTCCGCACGCCCGCCGAGACCGGTCTGACCGGCGACCAGTTCAAGCTGTACGAGCTGATCTGGAAGCGGACCGTCGCCTCCCAGATGAAGGACGCGACCGGCAACTCCGTCACCGTCAAGATCGGCGGCACCGCCTCCGACGGCCGGGACGTCGAGTTCAGCGCCTCCGGCAAGACGATCACCTTCCACGGCTTCCTCAAGGCCTACGTCGAGGGCGCCGACGACCCGAACGCCGAGCTGGACGACCGTGAGCGCCGGCTGCCGCAGGTCGCCGAGGGTGACGCGCTGGCCGCCCAGGAGATCACGGTCGACGGGCACGCCACCAAGCCGCCCGCCCGCTACACCGAGGCCAGCCTGGTCAAGGAGCTCGAGGAACGCGAGATCGGCCGCCCGTCGACGTACGCGTCGATCATCGGCACGATCCTCGACCGCGGCTACGTCTTCAAGAAGGGCACGGCCCTCGTGCCGTCCTTCCTGTCCTTCGCCGTGGTCAACCTCCTGGAGAAGCACTTCGGTCGACTCGTCGACTACGACTTCACCGCCAAGATGGAGGACGACCTCGACCGCATCGCCCGCGGCGAGGCCAAGTCCGTGCCGTGGCTGAAGCGGTTCTACTTCGGCGAGAGCACCGGTGACATCGGCGCGGCCGCCGAGGCCGGCAACGGCGACGGCGACCACCTCGGTGGACTGAAGGAACTGGTCACCGACCTGGGCGCCATCGACGCGCGCGAGGTCTCCTCGTTCCCCGTGGGCAACGACATCGTGCTCCGCGTCGGACGCTACGGCCCCTACATCGAGCGCGGCGAGAAGGACAGCGAGGGCCACCAGCGCGCCGACATCCCCGAGGACCTGGCGCCCGACGAGCTGAACGTCGAGCTGGCGGAGGAACTGCTGGCGAAGCCCAGCGGCGACTTCGAACTGGGCACCGACCCGGCGACCGGCCACCAGATCGTCGCCAAGGACGGCCGCTACGGGCCCTACGTCACGGAGATCCTCCCCGAGGGCACCCCGAAGACGGGCAAGAACGCGGTCAAGCCGCGGACGGCCTCCCTGTTCAAGACGATGTCCCTGGACACCGTCACGCTCGACGACGCCCTGAAGCTGATGTCGCTGCCGCGCGTCGTCGGCGCGGACGCGGAGGGCCAGGAGATCACCGCGCAGAACGGGCGCTACGGGCCGTACCTGAAGAAGGGCACGGACTCGCGCTCCCTCCAGACCGAGGACCAGCTGTTCACGATCACGCTGGAAGAGGCGCTGGAGATCTACTCCCAGCCCAAGCAGCGGGGGCGGGCCGCCGCCAAGCCGCCGCTGAAGGAGCTGGGCGCTGACCCCGTCAGCGGCAAGCCGGTCGTGGTGAAGGACGGCCGCTTCGGGCCGTACGTCACCGACGGCGAGACCAACGCGACGCTGCGGTCCGGCGACAGCGTGGAGACGATCACGCCTGAGCGCGGGTTCGAGCTGCTCGCGGAGAAGCGGGCGAAGGGGCCGGCCAAGAAGACGGCGAAGAAGGCGCCCGCGAAGAAGGCGACCACGGCGAAGACCGCCGCCGCGAAGAAGGCGGCGCCGGCGAAGAAGACGGCCGCGAAGAAGACCGCCACCACCGGCAAGACGGCCGCGGCGAAGAAGGCCGCGACCGCGAAGACGGCGGCTGCGAAGAAGACCGCGGCGTCGTCCGAGGGCTGAGAGGCGCAGAGAAGCGTCGAGAGACGTCGGGCGTCCGGCTGAAGGCTGCCGGGCGCCCGACGGGTCGTGTGCGGTCGAGGTTTTGGCACGGCCAAAGGGGCGGGGTTCAGGAGCCTTGCGCGGGCGCCGGGGCGGGTGCGGGTGCGGGGACGTTGTGGCTGGTCGCGCAGTTCCCCGCGTCCCGTTGGCGGCGGCGGCGCCGAGCAGTGGCTGGAATCTTCACCTTGGCTTTTCTGAACCTGCGCTTTTTACACGACTTGGTGGTGACGTGTGCGTGCGTTCGGGCGTCGGTCCGGGGTGTCGGTGGGTGCCGATAGGCTGAAAGCATGATGCGAGGCGAGCAGCCGACTGCCCTGACTCCGGCCCCCGACGACGCCCTGGCAGCCGACTCCAGGGAGCGCGCGGTACGGGCGCTCTTGCGCCGACCTCAGCTCAAACGGCTGTGGAGCGCACAGCTCGTGGGCGGCGTGGGCGATGTCCTCGCCCTGTTCGTGCTCGTCCTCCTGGTCTTCCAGACGGCGATCGCCGAGGAGTCGTTCGGGGGCGGGTACCGGGGCGTCGCCCTGACCGTCGCCGTCGTCTTCGGCACACGGGTCCTCGCGACCCTGCTCTTCGGTGCCGTGCTCCTCGGCCCCCTCACCTCGCTGACCTCGCAGGACGGCCCGCTCGACCGCCGCTGGACCATGGTCGGCGCGGACGGGCTGCGCGTCCTGCTGCTGATCGTCGCGCCCCTGTGGATCGACTGGACACCGGACAACGCGCTCGCGGTGCTCCTGGTGACCGTCTTCGTGACCGGCGTCGCCGAACGGTTCTGGACGGTCTGCCGGGAGAGCGCGGCGCCCGCGCTGCTGCCCGCACCGCCGCTTGAGGGCGCGACCGTACGTCCGCTGCCGGACCACATGGACGCGCTGCGACGTCTCTCCCTGCGCACCGGCTTCGTGGCGGTGCCCCTCGCGGCCGCCACCCTCGTCGTCGTGGCGCTGCTCAACAACCTGCTGGGCGCCGGCCTCGACTGGTTCGGCCAGCACCAGGCGGCGCTCGCCTCGTACGTCGCCGCCGGACTCTTCGCCGCCTCCCTGTCGGTGGTGACCTTCCTCGAACTGCCCAAGACGCGCACCCCGCGCGCGCGGTCCCCGCTGGAGGGGCTGCGCCGGCCCAGGACCGGCACCGGCGTCGACAAGGGCCGCACGGGCGCCGTCCCGATCCTGGTGCCCGCCTGCGCGGCGGTCGCCGGCGCGGTCGCCGCCGCTGTCGCCGTCGCCGTGCTGCACGCCAAGGACCTGGGCGGCGGCCCGGTGCTGTACGGCCTGCTGGTTCTCGCGCTGACCGGCGGGGTGGGCCTCGGCATCCGCCGGGCGCCGTCCCTGCTGCCCGCGCTGTCCCGCCGTAGGCTCCTCGCCCTGGCCATCGCCTTCACCGGCGTCGCACTGCTCGCCGGTGGACTCGTGCCCGACGTCACCAGCGTCGTCCTGATCTTCGGGCTGGCGGGTGTAGCCGCGGGCATCGCCGCCAACACCGGGCACACGCTGCTCGACCAGGAGGCCGAGGAATTCCGGCGGGCCCGGACCACCGAGCACCTCCACGCGGTCGTACGCGTCTTCGTCGCGCTCGCCGCCGTCGTCGCCCCGCTGGTCGCCGCCGCCATCGGCCCGCACCGCCTGGAGAACGGCAAGTTCGTGTTCGCGCACGGCGGCGCCGCGTTCACCCTCATGCTCGTCGGGGCGCTGCTGCTGCCGGTCGCCGCGCTCGTGCTCGCCAAGGTCGACGACCGGTCCGGAGTGCCGCTGCGGCACGACCTGCGGGACGCGCTGCTCGGCGGCGACGACCCCGACCAGGCACCGGCCGAGACCGGGTTCTTCATCGCCCTGGAAGGCGGCGACGGCGCCGGCAAGTCCACCCAGGTCGAGGCGCTCGCCGAGTGGATCCGCGCCAAGGGCCACGAAGTCGTCGTGACCCGCGAACCCGGCGCCACCCCGGTGGGCAAGCGGCTGCGGTCCATCCTCCTCGACGTGTCGAGCGCCGGACTGTCCCACCGGGCCGAGGCGCTGCTGTACGCGGCCGACCGCGCGGAACACGTGGACACCGTGGTGCGGCCCGCGCTGGAGCAGGGCGCCGTCGTCATCTCCGACCGGTACATCGACTCCTCCGTCGCGTACCAGGGAGCCGGCCGGGACCTCTCGCCGACCGAGATCGCCCGCATCTCGCGGTGGGCCACGAACGGGCTCGTACCGCATCTGACGGTCCTGCTGGACGTCTCGCCCGAAGCGGCGAGGGAGCGGTTCACCGAGGCGCCGGACCGGCTGGAGTCCGAGCCGGCCGAGTTCCACGAGCGCGTACGGGCCGGATTCCTGACGCTCGCCGCCGCCGACGCCGGGCGATACCTGGTCGTCGACGGCGGGCAGGACGCGGAGGCCGTCACCACCGTCATCCGGCACCGCCTCGACGTGATGCTGCCGCTGTCCGAGGCCGAGGTGAAGGCGCAGGAGGAGGCGCGGCGCAAGGCCGAGAAGGAGGCCCGCAGGAAGGCCGAGGAAGAGGCCGCCCGCAAGGCCGAGGAAGAGCGGCTCGAGCGGGAGCGCCAGGAGGAACTCGCCCGGCTGCGCGCCGAGGAGGAGGAGCGCAAGCGGCGCGAGCTGGAGGAGGCGCAGCGCCGCGAGGCCGAACGCCAGGCCGAGGAGGCCCGGCGACGGGCCGAGGAAGCGCGGCGCCGCGCCGAGGAGGAGCAGGCACGGCTCCTCGCGGAGGAGAAGGCCCGCGCCGAGGAGGAAGAACGCCGCCGGGTCGAGGAGGAACGGCGACGCCGGCAGGCCGCGGAGGAGCAGCGACTGCGGGCTGAGGCGGAGGCGCTCCGCCTGGAGAAGCAGCGCAAGGCCGAGGAGGCCCTGCTGCGTGCCGAGGAGGCGCGACGGATCGCCGCGGAGCGGGCCGCCGCCGCGGAGGCCGAGCGGGTCGCGGAGGCCGCGAGGGCGGCAGCGGCTGCCGCCGAGGCGGAGCGTGCCGCTGCGGCGGAGCGGGCCGCGGCGGTCGCTCGGGCGGCTGAGACGGCGGCTGCGGCTGCGGCGCCTCGGGATGTCGAGGCTTCTCGGGGGGCTGACGGCGACGGGGAGCGCGGTGGTCGGGCTGCGGGGGGCGAGCGGGGCGACGGGACCGAGCGGCGTCACCGTGCTGACGGGCGTGACCGTACTGACGGGCGTGACGCGCGTGACGGGGCTGAGCGGGGCGGTTCGGGTGACGTGACTGTGCCCACGCCTGTGGTGACGCCCACGAACGCGTCCGGCGGGCCGTGGGACGAGACGGCTGTGCTGCCGCCGGTTCGGCCCGGGGGAGCGACGGATTCCGAGACCACGGCGAAGCTGCCTCGGCCGCCTGAGCCGTCGGAGGAGAGGGCGGCTGGGTCCGGGGCCGGTTCGTCGGGTTCCGCGTTCGGGGCGGGGGCGCGGGCGGAGGATGAGACCGCGGTGCTGCCGCCGGTGCCTCCGGGGGCGGCCGACGAGACCGCTGTGCTGCCGCCGGTGCGTGAGGATCGGGTGCCGCCGGGGTTCTTCCGGGACGAGCGGCCCGCGCCGGACGGGGCCGGGGAGCGGACGCGGGAGCTGCCGCAGGTCGACGAGGAGGGCACTCCTCGGCGTAGGCAGCGGTCCGACTGGGCCGAGGAGACGCCGCTCGACGATCTGCCGACACTGGCTGACGAGCTGCTGGGGCCGCACGACTCGGACGACCCGGACGAGAGGCGCGGTCGTGGCTGGGGGCGGCGGAGGGGCTGAGCCCGTCCGGTGACGCGGCGGCTTGTCGGGGTACGTTCGCCGCGCGGGGACGTTCCGCGCGGCGGCCCGCACCTTCCCCCTGTGGCGGCTGACGTTCGCCGTCGGGCGCCTGCGGTGTGTTGTGGGCGCGGCCCCTCCGGTGCGTGCGCGTGCGCGGCGCGGGGGGCGTGTCCGAGGCCGCCCCCGCCGGGCGAGGGCGGGGGTGGGCGGC
>NZ_LIQX01000057.1 GCF_001418475.1 Streptomyces ossamyceticus
CTCTAGGCGAATCCTCCGCCGGAAACATTACATGACGGCGGAGGATTCGCCTAGAGGCCTAGGGCGCACGCTTGGAAAGCGTGTTGGGGGCAACCCCTCACGAGTTCGAATCTCGTATCCTCCGCCAGTGCCTCACCGGGCACGATGTCGAAGGGCCCCACCGTTCACGGTGGGGCCCTTCGACGTTTGTCCGTCTCATTCTCCGTCTCAGCCACGCTGACCACGCTGACTTGGATCGCGTACGCGGAGGGGTCAGGAATCGCGTGACGTCCTACGCTTCTACGACCAGCGACCGACGGGGGGCGGCAGGGTGGGCCTCTTCGTCGGCGTACTCGTGATCGTCATCGGGCTTCCGGTGCTGGGCATCCTGAGCCGCAAGGTCAGTGACGGCCGGCTGTGGCGGACCGGGATGGCCCTATGGTTCGTGGGCTCCCCGGTGTTACTCGGTCTGGGCGGTTGGCTGATCCACCGGAGTCTTTGAAGAGGCATGGAAGAGGCATGAACAGGACCGCGTCACCTCACACGACCGGCGTTCTGCCCGACGCCGCCGTCGTGCAGCGCCGTGTGTTGCGGGTGTTGGTCGCCTCCCAGGTTCTTTCCGGGGCCGGGCTCGCCGCCGGTGTCACCGTGGGGGCACTGCTCGCCCAGGACATGCTCGGTGCCACCGGTCTCGCCGGGTTGCCGAGTGCGCTGTTCACCGCGGGGTCCGCGTTGACCGCCGTCGTCGTCGGCCGGGTCTCCCAGCGCCACGGGCGCCGGCCCGGACTGGCCGCCGGCTATCTCACGGGAGCCGTCGGCAGCCTCGGGGTCATCGTCGCCGCCGTCCTGGACAGCCCCGTCCTGCTGTTCGTCGCCCTGTTCGTCTACGGTGCCGGAACCGCCACCAACCTCCAGGCCCGCTACGCCGGAGCCGACCTCGCGCCCCGCGACCACCGCGCCCGGGCCGTGTCCACCGTGCTGGTCGCCACCACCCTCGGGGGCGTCGCCGGACCCAACCTCGCCGCCCCCACCGGCACCTTCGCCGAGAAGCTCGGCGTCCCCGGGCTGGCCGGCCCGTTCCTGCTGTCCGGCGCCGCGTACGCGCTCGCCGCGCTCGTCCTGGCCGTCCGGCTGCGGCCCGATCCGCTGCTCACGGCCCGTGCCCTCGCCGACGCCGGGCCGGAGGACGCCACCGCCGGCGGGGCCACCGCGGTCACCACCGACCGCGACGGGCGCGGTGGCGTGGTCCTGGGGGCGCTGATCATGATCCTCACCCAGCTCGTCATGGTCGCGATCATGACGATGACGCCGGTGCATCTGCACGACCACGGTCACGGCACCGCCGCCTCCGGTGTCGTGATCGCCGTCCACATCGCCGCGATGTATCTGCCCTCGCCGCTGACGGGATGGCTCGTCGACCGCTTCGGCCGGCTGCGGATCGCCGCCGCCTCCGGCCTCACCCTGCTCGCCTCCGGTGTGCTCGCCGCCACCGCGCCCGGCGACTCCGTCGCGCTCCTCGCGCTGGCCCTGGCGCTGCTGGGCCTCGGCTGGAACTTCGGCCTCGTGTCGGGCACCGCGATCATCACCGACGCCGTGCCGCTCGCCACCCGCGCCAGGACCCAGGGCATGGTCGACGTCTCCATCGCCGTCGCCGGCGCCACCGGCGGCATCAGCTCGGGGCTCGTCGTCGCCGCCTCCGGCTACCCCGTCCTCGCCCTCACCGGCGGTGTCCTCGCGCTCGCCGTCCTGCCCGCCGTCGCCGCCACCGCCTACCGCCGCTGAGCCCCGGCGGTCGCAGGGCTCGGCTGCCGGCCGCGGCTCACACGTCCCCCGGCCAGTCCCCCGGCTCCTGGGTGCGGGGCAGGACACGGGTGGTGAGGCGGCGGTAGGCCGCTCGGGCCTGGAGGAGGCGGGCCAGGGTCGTGCCGGTGAGGGCCGCCGTGAGGAGGCAGACCAGCCAGAACGTGTCGCGGGGGTTGGTCCAGCTGAGGACGCCGGCCGGGGGTATGGCGAAGCCGTTGAGGAAGAGCCAGCACAGGGCGGCCGTGCCGGGGGCGGCGGTGAAGCGGGCGTGGACGCCGAGCAGCGCGGACAGCAGGGAGAGCGCGGTCAGGGCCAGGCCGGGGCGGTCCGTGCCGACCAGGGCGTTGAGGACGGCGACCAGCGCCATCGCGCCGGCGAACGCCGTGGCCCACACCAGCGGTGTGGAGACGGGCTGAGGTACGGGGCGGGGGCCGGTGCCCAGGGACACCCACTGGATCATGCCTGCGCTTCCTTTCGGTCCTTCCCCCGCTGCCCGGACGGAGCCTCGGCCGGAGCGGGCACGGCGGCGGCTGTCGAGCGGGCCGCCGCCCGACGGCCGCGGTCCGCATGACCGCCGCCAGGGGGTACTGGGCAGGTCACCGGCGTCAACGCCGGAGGGGCCGGACGGGGATTGTCCCACCGGGGGCTCAACCTCGCCTCGGTCAGGTCGTTCTCGGACCTCGTTAGGGTGGCACCCATCGGGTTTCCGAAGACATGTCCGAACCAGACAGGGGGCCAGCCGTGGGTGCTCCGCGCCTCAGCAGTACGCCGTTGCCGGGGATCGGTGTGCGGTACGACCTCAACACCCGTGAGCACCGGCGGCTTTCCGTCGTGGCGCACCGGGACGGGTCACGGACGTTCAGCGCGTACCGGGAGGACGATCCCGACGCGTGCGCGTTGTCTGTACGGCTGACGGGGGGCGAGGCGACCGCCCTCGTGGACGCGTTGATGCCGGACCACCACAGCCCCAACCTGCTGTCCACCACCGAACTGGGCCTGGTCGCCGAACGGATCGAGCTGGCCTCGACGTCGTACTGGAACGGACGGGTCCTCGGGGACACCCGGATGCGGACCGACACGGGCGCGTCGATCGTGGCCGTACTGCGGCGGGCGGAGGCGATTCCGTCACCGGCGCCGGACTTCCGGCTGGCCGGCGGGGACACCCTCATCGTGATCGGCACCCGTGAGGGTGTGGAGGCGGCCGCCGCGATACTCGGCCGGGAGTGAGCGGCCCATGCACCTCTCCGCTCAGCTCTCCGCGTCCCTCGCCGCCCAGGCTCCCCCGCATCTCGCCTCGCCCGTGCGGCTCGCCGCCGAGTCCACCGGGCACTCCTCCGCCGTCTTCCTCGTCGAGTTCGGCGCGATCATCCTCGGACTGGGGCTGCTCGGGCGGTTCGCCGCCCGGTTCCGGCTCTCGCCCATCCCCCTGTATCTGCTGGCCGGGCTCGCCTTCGGGGAGGGCGGGCTGCTGCCGCTCGGCACGAGCGAGGAGTTCGTGGCGATCGGCGCCGAGATCGGCGTGATCCTGCTGCTGCTGATGCTCGGCCTGGAGTACACCGCCAGCGATCTCGTCTCCAACCTCAAGACCCAGTACCCGGCCGGTCTCGTGGACGGCGCGCTGAACGCGCTGCCCGGCGCGGCGATGGCGTTGCTGCTGGGCTGGGGCCCGGTCGCCGCCGTCGTGCTCGCCGGTGTCACCTGGATCTCCTCCTCCGGTGTCATCGCGAAGGTCCTCGGCGACCTGGGGCGGCTCGGCAACCGCGAGACGCCGGTCATCCTGAGCATCCTGGTCCTCGAGGACCTCTCCATGGCCGTCTATCTGCCGATCGTCACCGCCCTGCTCGCCGGGGTGGGGCTCGCGGCAGGCAGCGCGACCCTCGCCATCGCCCTGGGCACGGCCGGGCTGGTCCTGCTGATCGCGGTGCGGTACGGGCGCCACATCTCCCGCTTCGTCTCCAGCGACGACCCCGAGAAGCTGCTGCTGGTCGTGCTGGGGCTGACGCTCGTCATCGCCGGGCTCGCGCAGCAGCTCCAGGTGTCGGCGGCGGTCGGCGCGTTCCTCGTCGGCATCGCGCTGTCCGGTGAGGTCGCCGAGGGGGCGCACAGTCTGCTGGCGCCCCTGCGGGATCTGTTCGCCGCGGTGTTCTTCGTCTTCTTCGGCCTCCACACCGATCCGGCGAGCATCCCGCCGGTGCTGCTGCCCGCGCTCGTGCTGGCCGTCGTCACCGCGCTGACGAAGATCGCCACCGGGTACTGGGCGGCCCGTCGGGCCGGGATCTCCGCGAAGGGCCGCTGGCGGGCGGGCGGCACGCTGGTCGCGCGCGGCGAGTTCTCCATCGTCATCGCCGGGCTCGCCGTCACCGCCGGCATCGAGCCGTCCCTCGGGCCGCTGGCCACCGCGTACGTCCTGATCCTGGTCATCGCGGGCCCGCTCACCGCCCGCTTCACCGAGCCGGTCGCCCTGTGGGTGACGGGGCGGCTGCGGAAGTCGGCGGCCGGGCAGCCGGCCCTCGCCGCCGCCACGGCGGACGGCGGTGCGCCGTCGGACGCCACGTCCCTGCCCGGGGCGGCACACGAGGTCCTGCCGGCGGAGGAACGGGACACCGCCGAGCGGTCCTGAGGCCTGGTGCGGGGCTCGGCTCGGGAG
>NZ_LIQX01000570.1 GCF_001418475.1 Streptomyces ossamyceticus
CGGTCGGCCCGCTCCTGGGCGACGTACACGACTGGCCCGAAGGAGAGTTGCGGATCGCCGCGGTCGACGCGCGGAACGGGAGGACAGAGGTGTTCGACTCGACGTCCGGGGTCACCCTCATCGAAGCGGTCGCGGCGAGCTGCGCCGTGCCCGTCGTGTGGCCGCCGGTCACCGTGGCCGGCCGGCGCTGGATGGACGGTGGCAGCCGTTCGACGGCCAACCTCCAACTCGCTCGCGGATACCGCCGGGTGCTGGCGGTCGTACCCGCCCCACGGGCGGTCGGCCCGCATCCGAGCGCCGCGCAGCAGGCCGCCGAACTCACCGACGACGGTGCGCGTGTCGTCCTGCTCACCCCGGACAGAGCCGCGCGTCGCGCGATGGGCCGCAATCTGGCGGACGACGCACACCGGCCCGCCGCGGCCCGCGCGGGGCACGCCCAGGCCGACGCGCTGGCCCCCTCGGTCGTCGAGGTCTGGCAGGGGTGATGTGCGTCAACGCGACGCACATGGTGCGTCCGCAGCCGACTTCGGGGCGGCGACTTCGAGGCCGACAACACCGCCGTACCTTGCCGAGCCGCGGAGCCGCCTCGGCCATCGAGCCGTCAGGCGATCGACGCGACGTCCGACCATCGGGCCGCGCCGCAATCGAGTCGCCCGGCTCCCGGCGGCCGCCTGTGGGTCGTTGACCGACCGCCTCAGCCCTCCAGCCGTCGCAGACGCTCCGCGTCGCAAGTGCGGGGGCAGGTGGAGCAGGCCTCGGTCGGGCGGATCGTGTAGTAGAGGCAGCAGCCCCTGCGGGTGCGGGTCGGGTGATCGTGGCCGTCGGCTGTGCGCAGTACGCGGAAGTCGGCGCCGCCCGNNCGGCCCGCAGCGCCTCCTGGTGTGGGGCCGTCCGCGCGCCGTCGAGCACCGCCGCGGGGTCGTCCGGCAGGCAGACGAGGTCGCTGCCGGGTCGGATCTGGTACGTGCCCGAGGCGACGTCCACCCGAATGTCATCGGGAGCGATGCGCGGCACCCGTCGCTCCAGGTACCAGACACCGCTCATCAGCAGGGCGACCGACCACACATAGTCATGGAGCGCCCGGGAGGCGGCGACATGGCGGGGCGCGGTGTGGTCGTAGCGACTCCGGATCCGCCCGGCCTCGGCCTCGACGAACGCCTCCAGCCCTTCCCGACCGTCCGTCAACACCACGGCGCCCGTGGTCATTAGGGGTGATGATGCCGTGGGACCTTGGCCCGGTTCCCCGACCCGTACGGACAGCACCTCGCACATCTCGTCCAGACGGCGGTAGGCGGCGGCGAGGCCACCCGCGACGCTCGCCGGGGTGGTGGGGAGACCCGCGAGGTCCGTCGGGGTGGCGGCGAGGAGACCCGCGACGTACGTGGGGGTCTGT
>NZ_LIQX01000571.1 GCF_001418475.1 Streptomyces ossamyceticus
GTCGGGCGGCGGGGGAGCGGGGTGGGTCAGGCGTGCGGCTCGGCGAGCGGACCGAGCAGCGCCCGTATCTCGTCGAGCGCGTCCACCAGGGTGGTCAGGGGTGTCCGATAGGCGAGGGCACTGATGCTCACCGCGCCGGACGGAGCCGTCGGCGAGGTGAGGAACACGGGCAGGGCGAGGCAGTGCACACCGGTCTCGTTCTCCTGGTCCTCGCAGGCATAGCCCTGGGCGGCCGCCGCCCCGAGCGCGGTGTGCAGGTCGGCCGCCGTGTACAGCGTCCGGGGCGTCCGGCGCTCCAACGGCACGTCACCGACCCACGCCCGGACCTCCTCACGGGTCGTCAACTCCCGGGCGAGCAGCACCTTTCCGACCGCCGTGGAGTGGGCGGGGTTGCGGCCGCCGATCGTCGACGTCAGCCGGACGGCCCCGGTGGGCGGGTCGACCTTCGCGCGGTACACGACCTCCCGGCCGTCCAGCACCGCGTAGTGCGCCGTCTCCCCGAACCGGTGCGCCAGCGCCTCCAGCACCGGCCGGACCCGGACGTGCTCGGGCCGCGCCTCGTGATGCGCGAACGCCATGCGCAGGAACTCGTCCCCGAGCACATAGCGGCTGTCGGCGTCCTGGTCGGCGAGCCCGGCCCGGCGCAGGGCGCCCAGCGCCCGGTGCACCGTCGGCTTGGGACTGCCGATCACCCGGGTCAGCTCGTCCAGACCCACCCCGTCGGGAAAACGTGCCAGCTCCTTCAGCACGGCCAGCACCCGGTCCGAGCCCACGAGACGGCCGCCCTCCGGGCCTGCCGCGCCGTCCCCGGTCGCGCCTTCCCTGTCCCCGGTCGCGCCGATTTGAGAGGGGTCTGTCGATTCGTCGTTCATCTGCGTATCCTGCATGGCGTTCCAGACTTTAGATCGTCGTACCGATTAATGGAAAGGGCTCGATCGTGAGGCTCCGCAGCGCTGAGTGGTACGAGGGACAGGACCGCAACTCCTACATCCACCGGGCCTGGATGCGCAGAGGAGTGCCGGACGACGCCTTCACCGGCCGGCCCCAGATCGCCATCGCCAACACCGCCTCCGACCTCACCCCCTGCAACGCCCACCTCGACGAGGTGGCCGCCTCGGTCCGCAACGGCGTCTACGAGGCGGGCGGCATCCCCCTGGACCTGCCCGTGGTGTCGCTGGGGGAGACGAACGTACGGCCCACCGCCATGCTGTGGCGCAACATGGCGGCCATGGCCACCGAGGAGATGCTGCGGGCCAACCCCATCGACGGCGTCGTCCTCCTCGGCGGCTGCGACAAGACCATCCCCTCCCTGCTCATGGCCGCCGCGTCGGTGGACCTGCCCGCGGTGGTGGTCCCAGGCGGCCCGATGCTCAACGGCACCTTCCGCGGCAGCCTGCTGGGCTGCGGCACCGGGGTGTGGCAGCTGTCGGAGGAGGTCCGCGCGGGCACGCTCTCCCAGGAGCAGTTCCTCCGCTCCGAGTCGGCGATGATCCGCAGCCGGGGCCACTGCAACACGATGGGCACGGCGTCGACGATGGCCCTGGTAGCCGAGGCACTGGGCACCGTGGTCCCCGGCGTGGCCGGCACCCCCGCCCCGGACAGCCGGCTGCTGAAGTCCGCGCACCACACCGGCCGGCTCGCGGTGGACATGGTCGCCGCCGACCGGCGACCCGGGACCTTCCTGACCAAGGGGTCCTTCCACAACGCGATCGTGGCCCTCGCCGCCGTCGGCGGCTCCACCAACGCGGTCGTCCACCTCCTCGCGATCGCGGGCCGGCTGGGCATCGACCTGACGCTCGACGACTTCGACCGCATCGGCTCCCGCGTCCCCGTCCTGGTGGACCTCCAGCCGGCGGGCCGCTTCCTGATGGAGGATCTCCACCGCGCAGGCGGCCTGCTCGCCGTGCTGCGCGAGGTCCGCGACCTGCTCGACCCCGACGCGCTGACCGTCACCGGCGAGCCGCTGGTGACCTACCTGGACGACGCTCAGATCTGGGACACCGAGGTCATCCGCACCCGCGCCGAACCGCTGGTCGCCGAGGGCGGCATCGCCGTCCTGCGCGGCAACCTCGCCCCCGACGGCGCCGTCGTCAAACCGGCCGCCGCCTCCCCGCACCTGCTCCGCCACCGCGGCCGGGCCGTCGTCTTCGACTCCATCGAGGACTTCCGGGCACGCATCGACGACCCCGACCTCGACGTGGACGCCGACTCCGTCCTCGTCCTGCGCGGCTGCGGCCCCAAGGGCTATCCGGGCATGCCCGAGGTCTCCAACATGCCGCTGCCGAGGAAACTCCTCGAACAGGGTGTCCGCGACATGGTCCGCGTCTGCGACGGCCGGATGAGCGGCACCGCCTACGGCACCGTCGTGCTCCACGTGGCCCCGGAGGCCGCGGCCGGCGGCCCCCTCGCCCTCGTCCGCACGGGGGACGTCATCGTCCTCGACGTGGAGGCCCGCCGTATCGAGGTCGACGTACCCGCCGACGAACTCGCCCGCCGCACCCCCGACAAGGCCACGGTCGACGGCTACGCCGCCCCCCGCCGCGGCTGGGAACGCCTCTACGTCGACCACGTCACGCAGGCCGACACCGGCGCCGACCTCGACTTCCTGACCGGCTCCAGCGGATCCGAGGTGAGCCGAGAGTCCCACTGACGACCCGCCTGCGCACCGCCCGACGCCGAGGGGCCCTAGCGGGTGAAGCGTGACGCGGCCTCCGTACCGCGGGGCATGCATGAACCGCACGGCCGCATGCGGCCGAATCGACGGCCACGCAGCACTGGAGGCGAGCGGTGAACCCAAGAGACGAGCAAACCGACCCCACGACCCCTCAGGTCCCGGTCCTCATCGTCGGCGGTTCCCTCGTCGGCCTGTCGACCTCGCTGTTCCTGGGCCGGCTGGGGGTCCGGCACATCCTGGTGGAGCGCCACGCCGGCACCTCCATCCACCCCCGCGGGCGGGGCAACAACGTCCGCACGATGGAACTGTTCCGGGCCGCCGGCGTCGAGTCGGACATCCGGGAGGCCGCCGCCACGCTGGCCGACAACCACGGCATCCTGCAGACACCCACCCTGGTCGGCGACGCGGGGGAGTGGCTGTTCAAGGAGATCGACGCGGGCGGCGGCCTCGCCCGGTTCAGCCCCAGCGCGTGGTGCCTGTGCAGCCAGAACGACCTGGAGCCGGTCCTGCTCGATCACGCGAGGAACCTCGGCGGCGACCTGCGCTACGCCACCGAGCTGATGTCGTTCACCGACGACCCCTCCGGTGTCACCGCCGTGGTCAAGAGCCGCGAGACGGGCGAGCACACCACCATCCGCGCGCAGTACCTCGTCGCCGCCGACGGCCCCCGCAGCCCCGTCCGAGAGCAGCTCGGCATCGAACAGAGCGGCCCCGGAGACCTCTTCCACAACGTCAGCATCACGTTCCGCTCCCGCCGGCTCGCCGACGTCGTCGGTGACCGGCGATTCATCGTCTGCTACCTGACCAGCCCGGACGCCGACGGCGCGCTGCTGCCCGTGGACAACCGGGAGAACTGGGTGTTCCACGCCCCCTGGCACCCCGAACACGGCGAAACCCTGGAGGAGTTCACCGACGAGCGGTGCGTCGCGCACATCCGCCGCGCGATCGGCGTCGCCGACCTCGACGTGGAGATCACCGGCAGGGCTCCCTGGCACGCCGCCCAGCGGGTCGCCCGCCGCTACCGGTCCGGCCATGTCTTCCTGGCCGGTGACTCGGCCCACGAGATGTCCCCCACCGGGGCGTTCGGCTCCAACACCGGCATCCAGGACGCCCACAACCTGGCGTGGAAGCTGGCCGCGGTGCTCGACGGCTGGGCCGGGGACGGGCTGCTCGACACGTACGACGTGGAGCGCCGCCCGGTGGCGGAGGCGACCAGCGCCCGCGCCGCCGCACGGTCGGTCGAGCACAGCCATCCCGGTTTCGCCCCGCCCCCCGGCGCGCAGGGCGGCGGCCCCCAGCGCGGCATCCTCAACGTGGCCCTCGGCTACCGCTATCCGCAGGGCGCCGTCGTCGGCGCCGACCCCGCCACGCCGGCTGTACCGGAACGCCTCGACCTGTCCGGGGAACCCGGCAGCAGGGCACCCCACGTACCGGTACTCCACCAGGGCGAACAGATCTCCACCCTCGACCTCTACGAGCGGTCGTTCGTCCTGCTCAGCGAAGCCGACGCCGAAGCCGACGCCTCGAACGGATGGCACGAGGCCGCCGTCCGACTCGCCGCGTCGACGTCCGTCCCCCTGACGTCGTACCGGCTGGGCGACGGACCCGACGCCGACCTGACACCCGTCGGCGAGGCGAACTGGGCGGCCGCCCACGGCACGACACCCTCGGGCGCCGTCCTCGTCCGGCCCGACGGGTTCGTGGCGTGGCGATCCCCGGAGCGGGTCCCGGACCCCGAGACGACCCTGCGCCAGGCCCTGGACACCGTCCTGGCCCTCTGACCACCCGCAGACGACGCCGCACACCCCGGGGAGGCCGACCGGCCGCCCCCTGACGGTACGCCGGAAACGACAGCCGCTGTCGCCGTCACGCCCTCGTCGCGTGACGGCCACAGCGGCTTTCCCATGGGCGCGGACGGCCACCCACCGCCGCCCACCGCCGCCCGTGGGGCCCCGCCTGTCGCGTCGAGCGGATGGCGGTCACCTGGGCAGAGCACACGAGTCGCGCGCTTCCCGAGCCGGGCACAGGATCGAGAAACCGACATTCGTCCGCCTCCGCCCCATGAAGGAGAAGTGCGCAGGATGACCACCACATCTGATCGCCTTTCGGAACCGCCGGCGTCACCGGCATCGCAGCGCGTCTCCCAGTCCGTGTTCGACGGCTCCCGGCTTCGGGTCGTCCTGCTGGTCGACGTCCACGACGGCGCCCAGCAGCAGTTCCTGGAGGCGTACGAGGGCCTGTGCAACCAGGTCGCATCCGTCCCCGGACATGTCAGCGACCAGCTGTGCCAGTCCATCGAGAACCCCTCCCAATGGCTCATCACGAGCGAGTGGGAGAGCGCCCCGCCCTTCCTCACCTGGGTCAACAGCGAGGAACACGTACGGATGGTGGAGCCGCTGCACAGCTGCGTCCGCGACACCCGTTCCCTGCGCTTCCACATCGTCCGGGAGACCGGCGGCCCGGCGGCCGAGGCCGCGTCCGGGCAGCGTCGCCTCCAGACGTCCCCCCGCATCGGTGACGGCGTGATCCGGCACGCGCTCACCTTCACCGTCAAGCCGGGCAGCGAGGACGTCGTCGCCAAGATCCTCGCCGACTACGACCCGCCGGAGGCGCGGGTCGACGCCACCACCTCGCTCTGCCGCACCTCCCTGTTCATGCACGGCAACCGGGTCGTGCGGGCCATCGAGGTCCGGGGCGACCTGCTCGCCGCGCTGCGGCACGTCGCCCGGCAGCCCGAGGTGCGGGCCGTCGAGGAGGCCATCAACCCGTATCTGGAGCAGGACCGGGACCTCGACGACCCGGAGTCCGCCCGCCTCTTCTTCACCCGCGCGGCCCTGCCCGCCGTGCACCATGTGACGGCGGGCCAGGAGAGCGGGAACGCCGAACGGCGCGCCTACTACTACCCCGCCCGCGAGGGCCGCGGCATGCGGCTGGCGGAACTGCTCGCCCGGCAGGACGCGGCTGCCGCGGACGACGCGCACGGACCGGTGCTGCGCAGCACGATCTTCCACCGCGACGACGTCGTGGTGCGGCTGGTCGACGTCCGCGCCGGCGCCGACACCGCTTCCGGTGCCGTGTTCGGACTCCCGGAGCGCGGACAGGCGGCCGAACTGACGGCGCTGCTCGACGAGGGAGCCCTCGGCGCGAACGGTTCCGCACCCGAAGAGGGCGCCCACGCCTCCCTGGTGACGGCCGCCCACATGCGCCTGGTGACCGACCGCCGCGCGCCCGGCGCCTGACCGCCGTCCCCTTCCCGGGCCGTGACAGCCACTCCCTCGTCTTTCCACAGCACCAGTTCGGAGGAACGCCGTGACGAACAGCCATCCCGCGATCGTGGATCTCAGTGAGATCGAGCCCAACACCAGGCGCGGTGGCGATCTACGCGCCATGCTCACCCCCACCACGGTCGGCTCCACCAGCGGTTTCATGGGCGTGGCCATCGTGCAGCCCGGCGACCGCATCGCCGAGCACTACCACCCGTACTCCGAGGAGTTCGTCTACGTCGTCTGCGGGCAGCTGGAGGTCGACCTGGACGGTGAACCCCATCCGCTGCTGCCCGAGCAGGGGCTGATGATCCCCGCCCATGTACGGCACCGCTTCCGCAACGTCGGCAACGTGGAGGCCCGCCTGGTCTTCCACCTCGGCCCGCTGGCCCCCAGCCCGCCGCTCGGCCACGTCGACACCGAGGAGACCGACGCCGCGCCGGTCGCGGCCCACGAAGGCGGGCACCGCATCGCCGAACGAAGTCGAGTCGGCTCATGACCAGGCGCGTCGCGGTCACCGGCATCGGCGTCGTCGCCCCCGGCGGGATCGGCATACCGGCGTTCTGGGATCTCCTCGCGAACGGCCGCACGGCGACGCGGGGCATCACCTTCTTCGACCCCTCCGGGCTGCGTTCACGGATCGCCGCCGAGTGCGACTTCGACCCGTCGGCCCACGGGCTGGCCGCGGAGGACGTCGCGCGCTGCGATCGGTACATCCAGTTCGCGCTGGCCGCGGGGGAGGAGGCGGTACGCGACTCCGGCCTCGACCTCGCCGCCGAGAACCCCTGGCGCGTCGGCGTCTCCCTGGGCACCGCCGTCGGCGGGACCACCCGGCTGGAGCACGACTACGTGCTGGTCAGCCATGGCGGCCAGCGCTGGGACGTGGACCACCGGGAGGCCGGTCCGCATCTGCACCGGGCGTTCTCGCCCAGCACCCTCGCCTCGACGGTGGCGGAGCGGTTCGAGGCACGCGGGCCGGTGCAGACCGTCTCCACCGGCTGCACCTCCGGGCTCGACGCCGTCGGGTACGCCTTCCACACGATCGAGGAGGGCAGGGCCGACGTGTGCATAGCGGGCGCCTCCGACTCCCCGATCTCCCCCATCACCATGGCCTGCTTCGACGCGATCAAGGCGACCTCCCCGAACAACGACGACCCCGCCCACGCCTCCCGGCCCTTCGACGCCGACCGCAACGGGTTCGTCATGGGCGAGGGCGGAGCGGTACTCGTCCTGGAGGAGCTGGAACACGCCCGGGCGCGCGGCGCGCACGTGTACTGCGAGCTCGGCGGTTACGCCACCTTCGGCAACGCGTACCACATGACCGGTCTGACCACCGAGGGACTGGAGATGGCCCGCGCCATCGAGGACGCCCTCGACCACGCCCGGCTCGACGGCACGGCCATCGACTACGTCAACGCCCACGGGTCGGGAACCCAGCAGAACGACCGGCACGAGACGGCCGCGGTCAAACGCGTCCTGGGCGCCCACGCCTACGACACGCCGATGAGCTCCATCAAGTCCATGGTGGGTCACTCCCTCGGCGCGATCGGGGCGATCGAGGTCGTCGCCTGTGTGCTGGCCCTGGCCCACCAGGTCGTCCCGCCCACCGCGAACTACGAGACCCCGGACCCCGAGTGCGACCTGGACTACGTCCCGCGCGTGGCCCGGGAACGGCGGCTGAACAGCGTCCTCTCCGTGGGCAGCGGCTTCGGCGGCTTCCAGTCCGCGGTGGTCCTCACCCGGCCGAAGGGAAAGACGTGATGAGCGAACCGCACACCCGGCGCGCCGTCGTCACCGGGATCGGCGTGGTGGCGCCCAACGGAACCAGCACCGAGACCTTCTGGAAGGCCACCAGGGAAGGCATCAGCGTGCTGGACCGGGTCACCCGCGAGGGGTGCGAGCATCTGCCCCTGCGTGTGGCCGGTGAGATCCGGGACTTCGATCCGCCCTCGGCGGTCGAGGAGCGCTACCTCGTCCAGACCGACCGCTTCACCCACTTCGCCATGGCGGCGGCCGACCTGGCGATCGAGGAGGCCGGCCTCAACCGGTCCGACACCGACGCCTCGCCGTTCTCCGTGGGCGTGGTCACCGCGGCCGGTTCCGGCGGCGGCGAGTTCGGCCAGCGGGAACTGCAGCAGCTGTGGGACAAGGGCAGCCGCTACGTGGGCCCGTACCAGTCCATCGCCTGGTTCTACGCCGCGAGCACCGGCCAGATCTCCATCCGCCGGGGCTTCAAGGGCCCCTGTGGAGTGGTCGCCGCCGACGAGGCCGGCGGTCTGGACGCGCTGGCGCACGCGGCGCGGGCCGTACGACGCGGCACGGACGTCCTGGTGGCCGGGGCGACCGAGGCGCCGCTGGCCCCCTACTCGATGGTCTGCCAGCTCGGCTACGAGGAGCTGAGCACGGAGGACGTCCCCGAGTGCGCCTACCGCCCGTTCACCTCGGCGGCCTGCGGGTTCGTGCCCGCCGAGGGCGGCGCGATGCTCGTCGTCGAGGCCGACACCTCAGCCCGGGAACGGGGGGTGCCCGCACGGGCGACGCTGGCGGGACACGCGGCCACGTTCACCGGTGCCTCCCGCTGGCAGCAGTCCCGCGAGGGACTCGCGCAGGCCATCCGGGGCGCCCTGGAGGAGGCCGCCTGCGCGCCCGAGGAGATCGACGTGGTCTTCGCCGACGCCCTCGGAGTACCGGAGGCGGACCGTGCCGAGGCCCTGGCGATCGCGGACGCGCTGGGCGCCCACGGCCGGCGGGTCCCGGTGACGGCACCGAAGACCGCGATCGGCCGGGGCTACTGCGCGGCCCCCGTCCTGGACGTCGCCGCGGCGGTGCTCGCGATGGAGCACGGCGTGATCCCACCCACCCCCAACGTCCACGACGTCTGCCACGACCTCGACCTCGTGACGACACACGCCCGCGCCACCGAACTGCGCACGGCGCTGGTCCTCAGCCGGGGACTCATGGGGTCGAACTCGGCGCTGGTGCTGAGGCTCGGCGCCACCGACGCCTCCCAGTGAGGCCTCGTCAGCACACATCACGGAGCAAGGAGAGAGACCGCATGAGTGAGAACATCACCGCGGAAGAGCTGGCCGAGCTGATGAAGAAGGCCGCCGGCATCACCGTGGCCCCCGAGGAACTCCGGGAGCGTTCCGACGACAGCTTCGACACCTTCGGCATCGACTCGCTCGGACTGCTCGGCATCGTGGGCGAGCTGGAGAAGCGCTACGGCACGCCGATGCCCCCGGACTCGGAGAAGAGCAAGAGCCCCCGACAGTTCCTCGACGCCGTCAACAGCGCACTTCCCGCGGGAGCCTGACATGGCCGGACACACGCAGAACGAGATCACCATCGGCGCACCGGTCGACCTGGTCTGGGACATGACCAACGACGTGGAGAACTGGCCGCAGTTGTTCAGCGAGTACGCCTCCGCCGACATCATCTCGCGGGAGGGGAACCGGACCACGTTCCGGCTGACCATGCACCCCGACGAGAACGGCACCGTGTGGACCTGGGTCTCGGAGCGGGAGACCGACCGCGACACCCTCAGCGTGCGGGCCCGCCGCATCGAGACCGGCCCCTTCGCCCACATGAACATCCTGTGGCAGTACGAGGAGGTCCCGGCCGGCACCCGCATGGTGTGGACGCAGGACTTCGAGATGAAGCCGGACGCACCGGTCGACGACGCCTGGATGACGGACAACATCAACCGGAACTCCAAGGTCCAGATGGCCCTGATCCGGGACCGTATCGAGCAGGCCGCCAAGGAACGCCGGCTCGTGCCGACGCTGTCCGACTGATCCGACGGAGGACAGCACGATGCACCAGTCTCTGATCGTCGCCCGGATGGCTCCGGGGTCGGCCCCCGACATCGCCGACGTGTTCGGGGAGTCGGACCGGGGGGAGCTGCCCCACCTGGTGGGGGTCGCCCGCCGCAGTCTCTTCCAGTTCGGTGATGTGTACCTGCACCTCATCGAGTCCGAGCGGGACCCCGGCCCCGCCATCGCCAAGGCGGCCGGGCACCCCCTGTTCCAGGACGTCAGCGAACGGCTGTCGGCGTACGTCACGGCGTACGACCCGGCGACCTGGCGTTCGCCGAAGGACGCGATGGCGCAATGCTTCTACCGCTGGGAGCGGGAGACCTCCTCCTGAACCGGCGGGATCGTGGCATGACGCCGGGTCGCCGGGCACACGACGCTCGTGTGCCCGGCGACCGGCTGCCTGAGGGCTCCGCCGGGGGAGGCGGTCACCCCGGGACGGTGCAGTCGAACGCGTGCAGGTAGGGGTTGACGGGGCGGATGTCGCCGATGACGAGGCCCGCGTCGGTGAGCCTGGCGACCATGCTCTCGGTGGTGTGCTTGGCCCCTCCGACGTTGAGGAGGAGCAGCAGGTCCATGGCGGTGCTGAACCGCATGGAGGGCGTGTCGTCGACGAGGTTCTCGATGACGATGACCCGTGTTCCCGGACCGCCCGCCTCGATGACGTTGCGCAGGGTCCGGCGGGTGCTCTCCTCGTCCCACTCCAGGATGTTCTTGATGATGTACACGTCGGCCCGCGCGGGGACGGCGACACGGCAGTCCCCGGGCACGATGCGCATCCGGTCCGCGAGCGCGCCGCCCGGCCGCAGCCGAGGGTCGGCGTTCTCCACGACGCGCGGCAGATCGAGCAGGACGCCGGTCAGCGACGGGTGCTTCTCCAGCAGGCTCGCCACCACGTGCCCCTGACCACCGCCGATGTCGGCGACGGACGAACTTCCCGACAGGTCCAGGAACTGCGCGACGTCCCGCGCGGACTGCGCGCTTGAGGTCGTCATGGCCCGGTTGAAGACATCGGCCGATTCCGGGGCGTCGTTGTTGAGGTAGTCGAAGAACTCCTTCCCGTACAGGCCCTCGACGACGTTCCGGCCGGAGCGCACCGCCTCGTCCAGCAGGGGCCAGGCGTCCCACGTCCACGGCTCGGTGCACCACAGCGCGATGTAGTGCAGGCTGTCCGGGGCGTCCTCGCGCAGCTGACGGGACATGTCGGTGTGGACGAAGGAGCCGTCCGGCTGCTCGGCGAAGATGCCGTAGCAGGTCAGCGCCCGCAACAGCCGCCGCAGCGGCTTCGGCTCCGCCTTCACCGCGGCGGCGAGGTCCGGCACGGCCATCGGTCCGTCACCGAGGGCGTCGGCTACCCCGAGCCGCGCTGCCGCACGGATGGCGGCGGCGCAGGCGGCCCCGAACACCAGCTCCCGGAGCCGCATGGCCGGCGGTGGTGCAGTCTGTGCGGTCGTCATGCGCCGCTTCCCTTCCTCGAGTTCATGAAAGTCCGCCCGTGGACGGCCGTGGCGCCGGTCAGCACAGCCCCGCGGGCCTGGACGCCCGGCAGGAGTTGCGTTCGAAGGTGTTGCCCTTGCCGGTGTCGGTGTTGATGAGGTCCGCGGGCGTGTTGCCCTCCACCCGGTTGTCGGCGATCCGGTTCCGCTCGCTGGGGGTACCCACGAAGCTCTTCCAGAGGACGATGCCGCCGGACAGGGGGGAGGAGCCGGCGTGGTCCATGACCCGGTTCCCCGTCACCAGGGTGTCCTCGGTGCCGGTCAGGACGATGCCGGAGCCCTGCAGCGCGTCGAGCCGCGCGGTCTTGGGGCAGGACTTGTTGTTCTGCGCGACGAGGTTGTCCCGTACGGTCAGGGCGCCGGCCCTCGGCTTGTTCTCGTCGCCGACGACGAACAGGCCCGCGCAGTTGCCGGTGAGGTGGTTGTCGGCGACGGTGAGGTTCCGCAGGCGCCGGACGGTGATGCCGATCCGGTTCTCCGACACGCGGTTGCGTACGACGACCGTTCCCCGTGTGTCCTGGGCGCCCTCCTCGGCCTTGATGGTGTTCGCGAGGAACAGGCCGGCGTCGCCGTTGCCGCGGGCGGTGTTCGCGCGGAGCACACTGCGCAGCGAACGCTCCAGGGCGATGCCCCAGACCCCGTTCTTCGTCGCGGTCACGTGGCGCACGGTCAGCCGGTTGGTCGATGTGGCGACCACGCCGCTGCCGGTGAAGCCGGTCACCGTGAGGGAGGCGAGGGTGACGCCGTCGACGCTGCGCTTCTTCGTACCGGTCACACAGATGCCGTTGCCGGCCTGGGCGCAGCTGTTGCCGGCCTTCTTCTTGGCCGGCTTGACGACGGCGCCGCGGTCCATACCGCGCAGGGTGATCCTCGGCGTGGTGATCGTGACGCTCTCGTGGTACGTGCCGGAGGCCAGGAGCACGGTGTCTCCCGGCCTCGCGGAGTCCACCGCCTTCTGGATCGACTTCCCGGGAAAGACCACGTGGATCCTGTGATGGGCGGCCACCGACGGGGCGGCCCCGAGCCCCGTGCCGATGACCGCTGCCGCACACGCGAGGGCGAAAGAGGTTTTCTTCATATTTAGCACGTTATTTCGCCGGTCCGGTGAACAGGCCGGATAGACCATCCGGTGGCGTGTCACCCGACGGCGAGGCCGATTCCGCGGCTGCCTACCGCGGCGGGCGGGGCTCCGCGGTCGTCGGCTTCCTCCGCTCGCCCTCCGGGGTGAGGGTGACGGACCGACGGAAAGGCCCGTCACCGAAGCGGACCGCGAGAAGAAGGGGTTGCTCGTGATCGGGCGGCCAGGTGTCGGCCCCGGCGGCGGCGCCGTTCCACAGGTGGAAGACCACCATCGGCTGACCCGGGTCTTCGCTGAGATAGCCCAGCGTCTTCCCGTACAGCGGATTGATGCCTCCGAACAGCACGGACGGGGCACCGAACTCCGCCGTCACGTCCGCCCAGGTGCGGTCCTCGGCGGCCCACCGCCGCACACCGCCGCACCCGGCTCCGGAGGACGTCGTGGTCCTCCTTCTCAAGGACCCGGTCGGGCTTGCGCCATCCCCGCCGCAGGGCGAACTCCGCGTGCACCGACGCCACATCGCAGTCGTGGCTCCGCCCGGGGAAGGCGTCACGGAAGGTCCCGGACGCGCCCGACGGCCGACCACGGGCCGGCCGCGTTCCTCCCCTTCCCGCCGCTGCTGAGCGAACGCGTCGGGTTGACGCTCGACGAACAGCAGGTGGTCGAGCAGGATCCGTCTCCCGTACGGTCCTGATCGATGCCGAGCGCACGATGCGATCCGTGCGTCGAAACATTCGGGATGCGGGGATGCCTGGCCGACGGGTTCGCTGCCCTCGTGTCTCCGATTGATGTGACCTTTTCTTGCATATCGGCGCGAGAGGGACGGGTTCACGTCCGGATGGTGTTGACATGTTCACGCGTCTCTCTAGGATCCGTCACACCCAAACTTTCCGAATCCGGTTCGAAATTTCGTATCCACCCTGAGTCGACATGTCATGCGCGTGACATGAAGGGTGGGTCAACCCCCACGGCGCTCTCCCCGAAAGGAGCCCCGGTGCCCACACGATCAGGCAGGCGACTGCTCCATGCCCTGGCCGCCGCCGCACTGACGGTCGCCGCATCAGTGACGGCCTCCGTCCACTCCGCCCCCGCCACCGCAGCCCCCGCCGCGCCGGGCAGCCCCGCGCTCACTCCACCCCTGGGGTGGAACAGTTGGAACAGCTTCGGGTGCGGTATCACCGAGGCACAGGTGCGTCAGGCCGCGGACGCGATGGTGTCCTCGGGGATGAAGGACGCGGGCTACCAGTACGTGGTGGTGGACGACTGCTGGTTCGACCCGCAGCGCGACGGAGCGGGCAACCTGCGGGCCAACCCGACCAAGTTCCCCAGTGGGATGAAGGCGCTCGGCGACTACATCCACAGCAAGGGACTGAAGTTCGGCATCTACCAGGTGCCGGGTGAACGCACATGCGCGCAGACCACCGGCGCCTATCCGGGGTCGACGGGCAGCAGGGGCCACGAGGCGCAGGACGCCGCCACGTTCGCCTCATGGGGCGTCGACTATCTGAAGTACGACTGGTGCTCCTCCAGCGGCACACGCGACGAGCAGGTCGCGCGGTTCAGTGTCATGCGTGACGCGCTGCGGGCCACCGGCCGACCGATCGTCTACAGCATCAACCCCAACAGCTTCCACGCGATCACCGGCTCCACGTACAACTGGGGTGAGGTGGCGGATCTGTGGCGGACGACGGAGGACCTGCTCGACATCTGGCAGAACAACAACACCAACAGCTACCCGATGGGTGTCGGCAACGTCCTGGACGTCACCGCACCCCTCGCCGCGCAGTCCGGTCCGGGCCACTGGAACGACCCGGACATGCTCGTCGTCGGGCGTCCCGGCCTGTCGCTGACCGAGTCGCGCTCCCACTTCGCCCTGTGGGCGCTGATGGCCGCCCCGCTGATGGCGGGCAACGACATCCGCACCATGTCCGCCGACGTCAGCGCGATCCTGCGCAACCCCCGCCTCCTCGCGGTCAACCAGGACCGGCTCGGCGCCGGCGGCCGCCGTGTCCGTGACGACGGCAACACCGAGGTGTTCGCCAAACCCCTCGCCGACGGCTCCGTGGCCGTGGGCCTGTTCAACCGGGGCGGCAGCGCCGCGACCGTCACCACCACCGCCGCCCAAGTCGGCCTGAACGGTGGGCCGTTCACCCTCACCGACCTGTGGACCGGCGCCACGTCCAGCACCACCGGCCAGGTCTCCGCGAGCGTGCCCGCCCACGGCGTCGCCGTGTTCCGGGTCAGCGGCGGCACCGCACTGGCCGCCACAACCGCCCGCCTGCGCGGCACCGGGTCCGGCCGCTGCCTGGACGTGGATCGCGCCTCCACGGCGGCCGGGACGGCGGCGTTGATCTGGGACTGCCACACCGCCGCCAACCAGCTGTGGACCACCTGGGCCGGCGGGGAGATCCGCGTCTTCGGCGACAAGTGCCTCGACGCCTACAACCAGGGCACCACCAACGGCACCCGCGTCATCATCTGGCCCTGCAACGGCCAGGACAACCAGAAGTGGACCGCACAGGCCGACGGATCGATCCGCAACGTCCGTTCCGGGCTGTGCCTCGACCTCAACGGGTCGGGCACCACCAACGGCACCGCGGCGGTCCTGTGGAGCTGCAACGGACAGTCCGGCCAGAAGTGGAGCCGCACATGAGGGACGTCGCGCACCGTCCGGCAGTTCCCGCGCCGACCGGGATCCCCCGGAGGCCGTGGTGATCTGCGCTCGGCGGTCACCCGCCCCCAGGACGGGGCTCACCCGGGCAGTCGCCTGGATCACGGGCCTCGTGCTGGCGTTCGCCCTCGTCCCCGCCGTGGTGCAGCCCTCGGCGGCCAGGGCCGACAACCCCCTCGTGCAGCACGTCTACACCGCCGACCCGGCCCCCCTGGTCCACGACGGACGGGTCTACCTCTACACCGGGCACGACGAGGACGGGTCCACCTACTTCACCATGAAGGACTGGCGGGTCTGGTCCTCGGCCGACATGGTCAACTGGACCGACCACGGTTCCCCGCTCAGCCTCGCCACCTTCAGCTGGGCGTCCGCCGACGCATGGGCGGGACAGGCCGTGCAGCGGGGCGGCCGGTTCTACTGGTACGTGCCGGTGAAGAACCGGGCGACCGGCCGGATGGCCATCGGCGTGGCCGTGGCGGACAGCCCCACCGGCCCGTTCCGGGACGCCCTCGGCCGTCCGCTGGTGGAGAACGGCGAGATCGACCCGAGCGTCTTCATCGACGACAACGGCCAGGCGTACCTCTACTGGGGCAACCCGAACTTGTGGTACGTCAAGCTGAACGCCGACATGACCTCCTACGCGGGCAGCCCCACCCGGATCCCGCTCACCACCGCCGGGTTCGGCACCCGCACCGGCGACCCCAACCGGCCCACCCTGTACGAGGAAGGCCCCTGGGTCTACAAGCGGAACGGGCTCTACTACCTGGTGTTCGCCGCCAAGTGCTGCTCGGAGTTCATCGCCTACTCCACGGCGCCCGGCCCGACCGGCCCCTGGACCTACCGGGGGACCGTCATGCCCACACAGGGCAGCAGCTTCACCAACCACCCGGGCATCGTCGACTTCAAGGGAAATTCGTACTTCTTCTACCACAACGGCGCGCTCCCCGGCGGGGGCGGCTACACCCGGTCGGTCGCGGTGGAGAGGTTCTCCTACAACGCCGACGGCACGATCCCGACGATCACCATGACGAACACCGGGGCCCCTCAGGCCGGCACGCTCAATCCGTATGTGCGCCAGGAGGCCGAGACGATCGCCTGGGGCTCCGGGATCGAGACCGAACCGGCCGCGGAAGGCGGCATGAACGTCGGCTGGATCGAGAACGGCGACCACCTCAAGGTCAAGGGCGTGGCCTTCGGGGCGGGCGCGTCCTCGTTCGCCGCACGGGTGGCCTCCGGCAGCAGCGGCGGCACCGTGGAACTGCGCCTGGGCTCCCCGAACGGCACGGTCGTCGGCCGGTGCGGTGTGCCGGGCACCGGAGGCTGGCAGACATGGACGACGGTCACCTGCCCGGTGAGCGGCGCCACCGGCACCCAGGACCTCTACCTGCGCTTCACCGGAGGGAGCGGCTATCTGCTCAACATCAACTGGTGGCAGTTCACGGCAGGTACGGCCCTGACCGCACCGCGTTAGCCCGCACCGGCGACACCCGGGACTCCGCGCGCGCGAACTTCGGCGAGGAACCGCTGTGTCGTCGGTCGGGTGAGCCGGGTGTAACGGGGTAGAACAGCTGTGGCTCGTGCGAGTGCACCGGGCCGGAGCATGCCCGGATGAAGGGCTGTTCCCGGGCATGAACGAAGGATCGAACAGTATGGCTAGCGGCACCGTCAAGTGGTTCAACTCGGAGAAGGGCTTCGGTTTCATCGAGCAGGACGGCGGGGGCCCCGACGTCTTCGCCCACTACTCCGAGATCAAGGGCTCCGGCTACCGCGAGCTCACCGAGGGCGAGCACGTCACCTTCGACATCGGCCAGGGCCAGAAGGGCCCCCAGGCCCAGAACATCGTCCGGGGCTGACCGGACCCAGGAGCGCGGAGCGAGGCGGCTGCCGACCCGCAGCCGCCCCGCTCCCCGCCCGGCCGCCGCTCCGTGCGGCGGCCTCACCTGTGCGTGGTCGGTGCGTGGCGCCGCCTACCAGCGGTACCAGCGGCCCCGCTGACCACTGGGGCCCGTGGAGCGGGCGACGAAGCCGAGAAGCCAGAGCACCAGCACGATGACGGCGATCCACCACAGGGCCTTCAGAGCGAAACCGGCGCCGAAAAGGATCAGAGCCAGCAGCAGAACGAGCAACAAAGGAACCATTTCTTTCCACCTCCGCACCGCCGTTTGCCCGGCCGTCGCCACTCCACACCCACAAGACCTGCACGTTTTTTGTCCTCGGACGGGGGCACTCTGACGGGCTGCCCGAGCACGGGCGGGATCGGCCGTGTCGCCAGCCTCGATGTTTCATGACGGTCCGCCGACGGAGTCGGTGGGCCGTTTTCGCGTGCTGGGCTGATGGTGGGCAGGGCGGGCAGCCCGAGTGTCGTCTCGGGTGGGCGCCGGGTTCCCCTGCTCCGGGTCAGGTGGTGCTGTCGACGGGGTGCACCTACCATTTAGGTTCTTTTCCGGCGAATCGGATTGGCCTCGGTGGGCCCGCCCGGACGAACACCGGCCGCGTCAGCGTCGGCATCGATCACGACACCGCGGCCTGGAAACTCGAACTGGCCCAGTTCGCCGCCGAAACGGCACTGATGATCACCGTGCGTCCCCTGCCGCGCGGGTCTTCGAAGTGGAACAAAGGGGTCCATGCTCGCCGGTGATGTGAGATGCGCCATGACGCGTCCGGCTCCAACGATGCCGGGTAGCAGTGAGTTCCCCGTAACCTATCGGAGCAATTTACTCGCAACGAACATATCGCCCATGCTGCGAAAATGATGCCTGGGCTGCCGGGAGTTTTTGCTCTCCTCGCCGACGGCACACGTTTTCTGACGGTGCCGCAGATGCTACGGGGACCTGCCGGCGCCGGGGCAGCATGCCGACGAGGCCATAGCAAGGCCCTTTTTTTCTACGAATTTGCGTAGTAGTGATCTCTCATTGCCTCCCTAACCGGACCTTCTGAGAATGACGGGGCCACTGAGCCCAGGGCTCAGATGCAACCTCGGTGCCGAATTCCTGGCCCTGCATCTGCCGGTCAAGAAGGATGAGAATGAAACGAAAGCTGGCGACGATACTGGCCATGGCGGCAGTTATCCTCACATCCATGACCATGCCGTCAGAGGGTGTCACCACCTCGTCCCGCCTGGGTGTGTACGTCGGCCCAGGGAAAACCGCTCAGGTGAACAACTTCCAGACGTGGCTCGGCCGGGCACAGGTGGATGCGACCGACTACTTGGACCCGTCCGAGAACACCCTGTGGAATCAATACGCAACCAAGTACTGGGGTGACTGGAAGAAGGCCACGACCGACCGAAAGTTCGTGCTCGGGCTGCCGCTGCTACCCAAGGGCGGTAACTTCGCGGCGGGGCTCGGCGGTAAGTACGACAGCCAGTTCCGAGACCTTGCCGACCTGATGATCAAAAACGGCTTGGGCAACTCCGTCATTCGCCTCGGGTACGAGGGGAACAACAAGAACATCGGCGCATGGCAAGGAACTGACGACCCGGCAGCCTATCGGTCGATGTTCCGGCGGGTGGTCACCCTGATGCGTGGTCGCACCGGGGCGGCTTTCCAGTTCGACTACAACATGGCTGTCGGCCCTTCGGGCAAGGTCACGTCATTCGAGACGCTGTACCCCGGCGACAGCTACGTCGACATAGTGGGTTTGAACATCTACGACGTGTGGTGGCAGCACCCGGGCGCTACGCCTGCCCAGCGATGGAACCACACTCTCACCACCACCATGGGGGTGAATGCGTTCAAGGCATTTGCCGCCGCGCACAACAAGCCGAAGTCGTATCCGGAATGGGGCCTGTACCGGAAGGGCGACAACTATGCGGGGGGAGGCGACTCGCCCTACTTCATCGACCGGATGGCCGAGTTGGTCCAGGACTCGCAGTATCAGGCGTACTTCGACCTCGACTGGGGCGGCGGGACGCTTGACGAATTCCCGAACGGCAAGGCGCAGTACAAGCTCCGCTTCGGCGGCTGAAGGTTTCCCCCTCAGCGCTGGACCCCGATTTCGTTGGGAATATGTCTTGGTAGCGGGGTAGTTGATGGTGCTCGGGAGCGGGCGCTGGGCGATGGTGTTATGGGCACGGCCAAGCCGTGATCAGGATGAACAGGTAGTGGTACGTCGGCTGTCACGGGCCCGCAGGGCGCAACAAGATGTGGTGATGCGGGCCCGCTTGGCTGATGGTGGGCAGGGCGGCAGCCCGAGTGTCGCCTCGGGTGGGTGCCTGACGAGTTGTCCGGCCGCGGCAACCAGGCGAAGCCGCAGGCGGCGCGGTTCCCAGAGGGGCCTCGCCGGTCAACGCGAGCATCGGCATCCAGGCGAGCAGGTCGAGTGCGACCTGGACGATCTCCAGCCAGACCTTGTTCTGTGAGGTGTGGTGCAGGGGGAGTTGCGCAGACCGGTGGACCGGGCGGCCCGGATCCGGTCCTCCGCCCGGGCCCGCAGCGGTGACGGAGCTCAAGCTCGGCAATCGGCCGGTCGGTGGTGTCGGTGGCGAAGCACGTGATCCGCATGCCGTCCGCGTCTGTGATCCTCAACTGGGCGCCGGGATGAGGGCGTTCTTTGCGTGCCGGACGATCAGCCGCATGCCGCTGGGCCAGCCGTCGAGCAGCTTGCCCGTCAGTTCGGCGACCCAGGCCCCGTCGCGCATCTGGCCGTCGGCCTCGACGGCCGGCGTCCAGGCCGCGCCCGGGATCTTGAGGACATGCTGGTGGATCGCCTCGGTGATCACCATGCCGACCGAGTAGGACAGCCATCGGCCTCGCTTCGCACGCGACGCTAGTGCTGTGACCGCAAAGGTTCACCGGCTCGCGACGCCCGGCACGGCACCTCGCGGCGTTGTCGCATGACCCGAGTACATCCAGGACGCGGGTCATGCTCCGCCTTGCGAGGCTCCCCCACTGCCTGAACGGCGTGGGAGGTGCCCCCAGCACCGGACGCCGCGAGCTTTCCGGCAAACCTTTCCGGTCACAGCACTAGCCTGTGCGCGTGACGCTTGCTGATGATCGACAGTTCCCCGCCGCGCTCGCCGCCGCGCTGGCCGTGCCGTTCGACTACGAGGGCGGTGACGGAGTCGACTTCGAGCCCTTCGAGGAGTTCCTGTCCGCCGAGGACACCGCCGAATGGTTCCGGGCGTGGACCGGGAACGACGAACTCGACGCTGCCGAATTCCGCGTCTTCGGTCAGGACGGCACGGGAGGGTACGCGGCGTTCTGGCTCGTCCGCCCGAGCCGGCCACTCACCGACCAGCCCGTCGTCTTCCTGGGGTCCGAGGGCGAGACGGGAGTCGTGGCGCGCGACCTGGGCGACCTGCTGTGGCTCCTGGCCGACGGCTTCGGCCCCTGGGAGGCCGCCACCTCCTACGAACCTGACTGGATCGCACACCCGAACCCCGGCCTGACGGCCGTCGCCGAGCGCTTCGCACCGGGCCCGCGGAAGTCGGCCGCCGCCGTGGTCGAACTGGCCACCCAGGAGTTCCCCGAGTTCGACGACACCATCATGAAACTCTGCCGCTGAGTCTCCTCCGGGCCCCGCGGCACATCCTCGGCCCGGGACCTGGAACACCCGGATCTAATTCCGGATCGACGGGGTAATGGGACGTCATCCGATCGCCGTCTCACACCGATGTGAAGGAGAACGAGGATGACCGACGACGCCTACCTGTTCCTGCTGGACGACGTGTCCTCGTCGCTGGGAGTGGCCCCCGCCGCCGTCGGTGATCTCGCCTGCATGGAAACCCCCGCCGTACGCGGATGGCTGGACGCCCACGGGATCTCGCGCACCTCACCGCACCTACGGCTGCTGCCGCCGGAGGAGACCGCGGCGATCCCCGAGGGAGCGGAACGGCTGCCCGTCCCGCTGAGCGACGAGGAGACGAGCCGGCTCCGCCACGAGTTGGTACCGGAGCCGCTCGCGCGGATCGAGGAGGAACTGCGCGCCTACCGGGACTGCGCGGACGGCAGGGACGGCCTGATCGGGCGCGCACTGGCCTCCGGCGTGCCGCCGCACCGGATCGCCGAACTGACCGGGGTGGACCCCGCGACGGTGACCGCCGCGGCGGACGGCTGATCGCGTTCGATCGGAGCCACTTCCGGCCGCTGTGCGGTCACCGGGGCAGGGCAGTCACCGTACGCGGTGGACGCCCTGCCCCTATTGCTGCCAACTCGCCCCAGACATGGGATGGATGGGGTTCCAGCCGGGGTTGGCGTGGCTATTGACAGTCTCAGTGGTGTGTGGAATCACTATCGACATGGGATGCCTGAGGGGTCCCAGTGGATGATCTCGGGGCGTCAAGGCCTTGCCGACCCTGCTGGCCCTGCCGGGTGATCCTCCGGCGTTCCGGTCTGTGGACATGCCCGGCCGACGCCCGCCCCAGCACCGACCGGCAGTGGTCGCTCGACGGCATCGGTGACCACGGCTGTCAGATCGTCGACCGGCAACGCGTGGACCGTCACCGCCGTCTGGACACCGGCCCCCTCCAACGGCACCCCCGTTCCA
>NZ_LIQX01000572.1 GCF_001418475.1 Streptomyces ossamyceticus
CGCCACATCCCCCCACTCCCCGACGGCCGCAGCGTCCCCAGGGTGGACGTACCCGCCACCCGGGGCAGCAGCAGTCGCCAGAAGCGGGACAGGGAGTCCGCGGTGAGCCACCGCGGATCGTGCCGGCCGAGGGATTCGAGGCCGGCGGTCGCGGCGACGACCACGGCGGCCGCGTCCTCCGCGGAGACCCCGTGCGCGAGGGCACCCTCCATGTCCGCCTTGGCCAGCACTTCCTCCACCCACTCCTGCCAGGCCCGGCGCAGTCCGGCGCCGGAGCGCACCCGGCCGGACCCGTCGCCGAGGTCGAACCCGGCGCGCAGCACGGCGTCATGGCCGAGCGCCCGCACGAGGGCGTAGGTGGCGTCGATGAGGGACTGCAACGTGTCGCCGCCGTCCTGGGTGGTGATCCGGCCCAGTCGCAGGGCCGCCGCCTGGCCGACCGCGTCGGCGAGGTCCGCCTTGCTGGCGAAGTGGAAGTGCAGCGCCCCGCTGCTGACCCCGGCCCTGGCGCTGATCATGGACAGGGACGCCGTTTCGAAGCCTTCCCGGTCGAACAACTCGGCGGCGGACTCGATGAGCGCGTTACGCGTGCGCACCGCGCGCTCCTGTTTGGCCATGGGGCGCTCCGTTACTACGCAGGGGACCAGTGCGGACCTGTGCCCGGGATGCCCCCGCTGGGCTTGCCGCCCATTCCCGCGCGTAAAGAGATTATCAAACCGCCGTAGCGGTTTCTAGATGGCCTCTGAACGAAGTCGACTGTAGGTGTACCGACCATGACGGTATGTATACGGAACCTCGGCCGGGCGCCGGGGATTCGTCACCCCTCCGCAGGAAACGCCGAGAAGCCACACGTCAGCGCACCAAACCCGACCATCGCCCACAGGAGCGGACGATCCACCCGCTCTCACGCCTCCCCCACGACCGCAACCGCAACCGCAACCCCTTCGACCGCGACCCCCTCGACCTCGACCGCGACCACCACCGCCACGACCACCCCACGTCCGCCGCCGCACACGACAGCGCCCCGCGGCCGGAGTCGGCCGCGGGGCGCATCACTTACGTCCGCGTCAACGCCCCTCTCGGGGGCGCCGGTTCACTCGGGGCGGAGTACCACCGGCAGGGAGGCGTACCCGTTGAAGAGGAAGGTCGGCATGGGATGGAGGTCCGCCACGGGGCGGGCGAGCCGCATCTCGGGGAACCTGCCGAAGAGTGCCTCCAGGGCGACGGCCGCCTCCATCCGCCCGAGGGGCATGCCGAGGCAGCGGTGGACGCCGTGGCCGAAGGCGAGGGAGTCGCGGTCGGTGCGCAGGAGGTCGAAGGCCGCGGCGTCCTCCCCGTAGCGCTCGGGGTCGAGGCCGGGCGCGGCGAAGTTGACGATGATCGCGTCGCCCCGCTCGATGGTGACGCCGTCGTCGAGCGTGATGTCGTCGGCGGCGAACCGCAGCGGGATGTACGCGGCGGGGTTGTGCACGCGGACGGTCTCGTCGACGGCGTCGCTCCAGCTCGCGCGGCCGGACCTGATGTGGGCGAGCTGCTCGGGGTGGTCGAGCAGCGCGGCGGCGGCGTTGCAGATCACGCCTGTCGTGGTCTCCAGGCCGGCGGCGATCATGAGGTAGAGGCTGTCGACCAGTTCCTTCTCGCTGAGCTGGTCGTCGTCGTCCCGTGCGGCGATCAGCGCGGACGTGAGGTCGTCCGCGGGCCGGGCCCGCTTGGCGGCGACGAGTTCGGACAGCATCTCGCCGATGCGTATCCGTGCGGCGTTGATCTCCTGCGGGGTGGCCGAGGCGCTGACCGACGTGCTGATGGCGGTGGCCAGTCGGCGCCGGGACTCGTCGGGCACACCGAAGAGTTCGCAGATCACCCCCATGGGCAGCAGGGCGGCGTACGAGGTCAGCAGATCGGTCTCCCGGCCCGCGGGCAGGGCGGCCAGATCGTCGGTGAGCCTGGCGGAGATCCCCCGCACCCACGGTCTGAGCAGCTCGGTCCGCCGGGTGGTGAACGCGCCGGCGATCAGTTTGCGCAGCCGGGTGTGCTCGGTTCCGTAGGAGAAGAGCATGGTCGTCGCGGACACCCACGGGTAAAGGGGCCACTCCTCGGTGATCAGCCCCTCTCGGTAGGCGGGCCAGTGCTGCCGGGGGTCCCGCGAGACACGTGGATCGGCGAGGAGCTGCTTGATGTACCGATGGCGATTGACGGCCCAGGCCGGCACTCCGCCCGGCAGGCTCACCCGGGCGACCGATCCCCGTTCCCGCAGCGCGGCGGCCTCTCCGGCCAGGTCTCGCGCCGCGGGGTCCAGGGCGTAAGGGCAGGCGATCGTTTCCATCAGACGGTGCTCTCCGTTCGGTCGGTCGGTATCGCACTGGGCAGTTCCCGCGTCCGGCTGAACGGCGCCTCATGGCACGCCGTGAATCGTGCGCGCTCAGCCGAGCGCGACTTCCTCTCCCGCGCGGGCCTGTGCCCGCGCGGCGTTCCACACGTGTTCCGCCCTCGCGGGCGAGAAGTCGAGGCGTACGAGCACGCCGGGGACCGCGATGGAGGACATCAGATGCCGGTACAGGTCCGACACCCGCTCCACCATGTCCTGATGCTGCGTCAGGATGTGCGACAGCACCTGGACTCCGGTGAAGCAGCCCACGAACACCCTCGCGATGGAGGCCACATCGGTGTCGGGCAGCAGTTCGCCGTCCGCCTTGGCCCGAGCGAACACGCCCTCCGAGCGCTCCACCCAGCCCTGCATGGGCACCTGGCGGTCGAGGCCGTCCAGCGCTCCCTGCTCCACCGTGAGCCGGACGCTGCCGCGCACCAGCGGGTCACCGGTGCTGAGCAGATACGCCAGCAGCAGCGCCTCGTCGATCGCCGACTGGAGCGTCAGGTCCTGCTCCTGGACGGCGGGCACGGCACTGACCTGCTTGGCCAGGACCTCCTGCGCGAGTTCCTCCTTCGAGGCGAAGTGGAAGTACAGCGCCCCCTTTGTGACTTCGGCCTTCTTGAGGATCTGGGAGATCGTCGCCGCCTCGTATCCGACTTCGTCGAACACCGCGGCGGCCGCGACGACAATCTTCTCCCGCGTCCGGATCGCTCGTTCCTGCCGCGCCACCACACACCTCCGTACGCCCCCCAGAAGCGAAAAATACCGTCAGGTACGTATGATATCAGAGGGTAACGCTCTGTAGTAGCTGAGCGGCCCAAGGTCCTGCGGCCCAGTCGGGCTCCGGGGCTGTGAAGCCTCAAAACCGACCGGCCAGTCAGAGAATAAGACCGGACGCCCTGTTTTGCAACCCTGCCTACGGGGCCCCTCCCAGCCCCCTCGACGTCCCGCTCCGATCGCCATATCCGCAGGCCAGAGGGTAGCGCCAGGCGCCCTGGAGGCCCCACTCCCACCGATGCCCGCGGGCGGCCGTCCGACGTCAAGGTCGCGTCAAGGAGTGCAGGAACCGGCAAAAGACGTCTTGAATAAAAACCGGTTGGTTCGTATCTTCTGAAGCCTGTGATCCCAACTACTGGGCTCTAATCAGGGGGAAGAGGTCGTGACCATGACCTTGCTCACGCTCGACAAGTCTGCCTCTGCCAAGACAGACGCGCAGAAAACCGACCGCGTTGCTTCGAATCCGCCTCCGATCGGCCGCGACGGCGAGAGAACGGCCGCGGAGGAACTGACCCACCTGCTCTTCGACCAGCAGGACCGGGCCCGTGTCCACGACACCTGGCGCACCCTCGTCAGTGGTGAGGCGTTCGCCTACCGCCCGGATCTCTCACCGGACGAGCGCACGGCGCTGTCGTACGACCGGCTCCGACTGGTCAACGCAGCGGTCGACAACCCGCAGGCCCTGGCCTCCGACCCACGGATGCTCGCCAGCCTGCACGAGTGGACAGGATTCCTCGACGGCGCCCTCGGCACCCTGTCGGGCATCCACTACAACCTGTTCCTCGGCAGCTTCGTCGACCACGACGGCTACCGGCACGATCTGTCGGAGTACGTGTCGATGAACCGCACGGGCACGTTCCTGTGCACGGAACTGGACCACGGCAACGACGCGGCCGCCATGGAGACCACCGCGACGCTGGACCCGGCCACCGGCGGTTTCCTCCTCGACACCCCGCACCCGGGGGCCCAGAAGTTCATGCCCAACACCAGCCTGGTCGGGGGCCCCAAGAGCGCCCTGGTGGCCGCGCGGCTGATGGTCGAGGGCAAGGACAAGGGTGTCTTCCTCTTCCTGGTGCCGCTCAGCGACGAGGTGGGGCACCTGCCCGGCATCACGGTCCGCGCGCTGCCGCCGAAGCTCGGCAGTTCGGTCGACCACTGCCTCACCTCCTTCGACCGTGTGTGGCTGCCGCGGGAGGCGCTGCTGGAGGCCGAACACGGCCAGCTCTCCCCCGAGGGCACGGTGACCAGCAGTGTGGGCAGCCGGCGCAAGAGGTTCCTGCGCTCCATCGGCCGGGTGACCACGGGCAAGCTGTGCATGAGCGCCGCCGCGATCGGGGTGTCCCGTACGGCGCTCGCCATCGCCGTACGGCATGCCCACCGGCGGCACATCAGCGGGCCGAAGTCCGGGCAGCGGCTGCCGCTCGCCGCTCACCGCAGCCACCACGGACGGCTGTTGCACGCCCTCGCCACCGGGTACGCCATGACGTTCCTGCACCGCCACGTGGTAACCCGGTGGGCCGGGCACACGTCGGCGGACCGGGCCGAGGTGGAGCGTCTGGTGGCCATCGCCAAGGGCTGGATCACCTGGGAGGCGCGGGACATCACGCTCGAGTGCCGGGAACGCTGCGGCGCGCAGGGGCTGTTCCGGGTCAACGGCCTGTCGGAGCTCCAGCAGGACCTGGAGAGCGCGATCACCGCTGAGGGCGACAACCTTGTCGTCTGGCTCAAGGCCGGCGGCGAGATGCTGTTCGGGCACGACCCGGTCGAACGCGGCCACCTCGGGCCGGTCTCCCCGGACCAGGAGCTCAACGATCTGGCGTTCCTGCGGGGACTGCTCGCCGAGGCCGAGTCCATCTGGCAGGCCCGCGCCCGCACCGCCCTGCGCGAGGGTCCCGCCGGGGATCCGGTGGGCCGCTGGAACGAGGCGTCGACCGCCGCCCTGGAGGTCGTCTCGGCCCACGCCCGTCTCCAGGCGGCGGACGCCTTCCTCGCGACGGCCGCGCAGGCGACCCAGCCGACGGCCCGGTTCCTGCTGCACAGCCTGTGCCGTCTGTTCCTGCTCAAGCAGATCGGCGAGCACACCGGCGACCTGCTCGCCGAGGGGCTCATGACGGCCGATCACGTACGCGGCCTGCCCAAGACCATCGAGACCGTGATCGCCGACCTCGCCCCCCACATGACCACCCTCGTCGAGGCCTTCGCCCTCCCGCCCGAGTATCTGGCCACCATCCCCCTCGCCGGTGGCACGCCCCTCACGCAGTACGCCGACGACCGGGCCCCGCTCGTCACGGTCTGACCCGGCGCCGACACCACCACCTCCCGGCGGCCCGCGCCGCCCGTCACCCTGCGGGGCAGGGCGCCCAGGTGTCGGCCGGGATCCACTTGCGGTGGGCGAGCGGCACATCGTTGATCCACTCGTACCAGGCGTGGGACACCGGCGGGGCGGTGCGCCGGAGGGCCGGGACCGTGCGGGACGGGGTGGTGAGCGGGGCGTTCGCGGCGGCGTCCGGCTTTCCCGCGGCGAACACGACGACGCGGAGCACCACGAACCGACCGACCCCGGCCAGCGCGCTCGCACCGAGGTAGACGGCCTGCTCGACGAGGACACCGGGGGCGGTGTGCACGAGGTGCAGGACGGCCATGGCCGCGCAGGTCACGCCGTACGCGGCGGCCGCCGACCCGGCCGACTGGAGGTGCTCCCGCCGTCCGGCCCGGCGCCCGGCACCGAAGGTGAAGCGGGCGTGCAGCTCGGTTGCCAGGACGGTCGACACGACCGTCACGACCGCGTTCGCCAGGGCCCACGGCAACAGCGCGGCCAGCAGCGCGACGGCCCCGCTGGACAGGACACCGACTCCGCCACCGCACGCCACGAACCGCACGAACGAGGAGAACGGCCGGGTGGGCTCGGGGAGTTGGCGCGCCGAGTGCTCCGTCTGCTCCATCACGAACCTTCCGTCCCCTCATCGCGGCCCACCGCTTCGTACGGCGTGCGTCGTTGAGAACAGCGTACGTCGACGCGCACACTGTTCGCAAGGAGGTACGGTGTGCCGCAGGCGGTCGATCTGCCCGCCTGCGGACACATGACAACGGCGTTCGCTAAAAGGAGACTTGGACCAGGAGCCTTGAACTCCTACTCCAGGCACTGCTCGTAACAGTGGCCCTCGTGCCACTCGCAGCAGGCATGGTGGGACGAGCGCACCTTGTCGTCGTCCCGGTCGTAGAACTCGGTGATGATCCGGCCGTCCTCGACCCGCGACAGCCCCACCTGCTTGCTGAAGTCGATTTTCAGCACGTCGAGTTCACGCCTCAGGCAGCGCACCGCGTACCTGCGGGCGGCTTCGGGATGCCGGGCGAAGACCTTGTCGATCTCGTCGAAGAACTCCGGGTGACGTTCGGGTCCACAGGCAGGCTTCGTCTTCATGGCCACCTCCGTACCGGCGATTGCCCGCGTTCAGATGGGCAGGTCGTGGTCGATCAGGAAATGCCGGCAGCTGCCCCGCTTGCATTTGCCCTGGGGGCCACCGGCCTGGAAGTCGGGGCACGGGCATGACAGACACCGAATGGCGTCCTCGGATTCACGGTCGGGATCCCAGCCGCTGTCCGCCAGCCGCACCCGGGCGGCTTCCCGGACGTCACGCAACTGGTCGTCGAACTTGCGGAACTCGGCCTCATTCGCCTCGAAGGCCTTCTTCTGGGCCTCTGTCAGGTCGTACTCTTCCACGTTGCCCTCCTGAGGTGGGTGGCGGCGAGGAATCGTTCGCTTCTCACCCCACGATGACCCGGCGGACGGCCACCCGCACGTCGACCGACCCAAGGCCCCTCACGCGACCTCCCCACC
>NZ_LIQX01000573.1 GCF_001418475.1 Streptomyces ossamyceticus
TGGTCGACCCGACGGTGATCCTGCAACGCCTGGTGATCGACACGGGCGGGCTGACGCCGACGTATCTGGGACCGCTGGAGAGCCGGCGTATCTGACTGCCGGCGTCGAGAGCCGGAAATGAGAGAGGAACCACGCATGAGGCACATGAACCGCTTCCGCCTGCCCGCGCTCGCGCTGGCCGCCGGGACCCTGCTGTCCACGGTGGTGGCCGTGCAGCCGGCGTCGGCGGGCGGGGGAGGTCAGGGGCCGTCGTTGCGGACCCTGGCCGACCGGGCGGGCGTACGCATCGGGACGGCCGTGGACATGACGGCGCTCGCGGACGACCGGACGTACCGCAGGACGACCGGCCGGGACTACAACTCGGTCACCGCCGAGAACGCCATGAAGTGGGAGTCGGTCGAGCCGGAGCGGGGCGTCCACAACTGGAAGCCGGCCGACGACCTGGTCCGCTACGCGCGGGCGCACGGCCAGGTGGTCCGCGGCCACACCCTGGTCTGGCACANNCGATCGGGCGGGCCGAGCTGCGGAAGATCCTCCGCGACCACATCACCGCCGAGGTGAAGCGGTACAAGGGGAAGATCCAGCAGTGGGACGTGGTGAACGAGGTCTTCGAGGAGGACGGCAGCCTGCGCAACTCGATCTGGCTGCGGGAACTCGGCCCCTCCTACATCGCGGACGCGTTCCGCTGGGCCCACGCGGCCGACCCGAAGGCGAAGCTGTTCCTCAACGACTACAACGTCGAGGGCGTCAACGCGAAGTCCACCGCCTACTACGAACTGGCGAAGCGGCTACGCGCCGAGGGCGTCCCCGTCCAGGGCTTCGGCATCCAGGGCCACCTCGCCATCCAGTACGGCTTCCCGGGGCAGGTCGCCGAGAACCTCGCCCGCTTCGGCGCGCTGGGGATGCAGACCGCGTTCACCGAGGTCGACGTGCGGATGATCCTGCCGGTCGACGAGACGAAGCAGGCGACCCAGGCGAGCTACTACCGCCGTCTGCTGGACGCCTGCCTGGGCGCCCGGAGCTGCAGGTCGTTCACCGTGTGGGGCTTCACCGACAAGTACTCCTGGGTGCCGGGCGTCTTCGAGGGGCAGGGCTCGGCGACCCCGATGGACGAGACGTACGGCCGCAAGCCGGCGTACGAGGCGCTGCGGG
>NZ_LIQX01000574.1 GCF_001418475.1 Streptomyces ossamyceticus
CCCATCCGCTTCGGCACCGACGGCACCCGGGGCGTCATCCGGGACGACACGACCGGGGATCTGAAGGTCGTCACCGTCACCCCGGACAACGAGGCCCGCATCCTCGTCCACGACGCCCACACCCCCTCCCCCACCACCGCGTTCGCCCTCTCCCGGCTCGCCGACCCCGACACCCTGCACCACACCCCCATCGGCGTGTTCCGCTCCGTCGACCGACCCGTCTACGACACACAGATGGCCGACCAGCTGGACAACGCGATCGAGCAGTACGGCAAGGGCGACCTGTCGGCGCTGCTCGCGGGCGGGGACACCTGGACGGTCGTCGGCTGACCTGCGACGCACATCCGGAGAGGCCCGGTCCGCGCGGCGAGCGTGCGGACCGGGCCTCTCCGTATGCATGGGACACCGCTGGGGTACTTACCTGAAGGTGGGTACTTTCGAAGAGTTAGCGCACCCCCTAGGGTTAGTGGCGCGCACTCGCCCCCTGGAGGAGTTTCATCATGAGCATCGTCGTCACCGGAGCGACCGGGAACCTCGGCACATTCGTCGTCGAGGGCCTGCTGGAGAAGGTTCCGGCCGAGCAGATCACGGCCGTCGTACGCAACGAGGAGAAGGCCGCCGGGCTCGCGGCGCGCGGCGTGAAGATCGCCGTGGCGGACTACAGCGCCCCCGAGACCTTCGACGGCGTCATCTCCGCCGGTGACAAGGTCCTGCTGATCTCCGGCAGCGAGGTCGGCAACGACCGCGTCGGGCAGCACACGGTCGTCATCGACGCCGCCAAGGCCGCCGGTGCCGCGCTCCTCGTCTACACCAGCGCGCCGGGCAGCCTGACGGCGGCGCTGGCGGACGACCACCGCGGCACCGAGGAGACGCTGCTCGCCTCCGGTCTGCCGTACGTGCTGCTGCGCAACGGCTGGTACAACGAGAACTACACCGAGCAGCTCGGCCCCGTCCTGGAGTACAACGCCGTCACGCACGCCGCCGGTGAGGGCCGGGTGTCCTCCGCCGCCCGCGCGGACTACGCGGCCGCCGCGGTCGCCGTGCTGACCGGCGAGGGTCACGAGAACAAGACGTACGAGCTCGGCGGCGACGTCGCATGGAGCTTCGCCGAGTACGCGGCCGAGCTGAGCCGGCAGACCGGCAAGGAGATCGCGAACAACGCCGTCTCCGTCGACGCCTATGCCGGCATCCTCACCGGCGTCGGCCTCCCCGAGCCGCTGGCCGCGATCCTGGCGGGTGTCGACGCGTCCGTCGAGAAGGGCGAGCTGGTCGTCTCCTCCGGCGACCTCTCCCGGCTGATCGGCCGCCCGACCACGCCGATCGCGGACTCGATCAAGGCGGCGCTCAAGGCCTGAGCCCCGAACGACAGCCACCCCCGGCTGTCATGACCGTATGGCGATACGGGCATGACAGCTGGGGGTGGTCGGCGTTACCTTCGTGGGACTTGGGCCGCGGGGCGCGGCCGGTCGAGAAGGAGGGGCCGTGGCGGCGCAGTCGAAGGGCGAACACCGGATAGGTCTGCTGAACGGCTTCGCGGCGTACGGGATGTGGGGGCTCGTCCCGCTCTTCTGGCCCCTGCTCAAGCCGGCCGGCGCGGTGGAGGTCCTCGCCCACCGCATGGTGTGGTCCCTCGGCTTCGTGGGGATCGCCCTGCTGGTGCTGCGGCGCTGGGCGTGGGCCGGTGAGCTGCTGCGACAGCCGCGCAAGCTCGCCCTGATCGCGGTCGCGGCGGCGGTGATCGCCGTCAACTGGGGCGTCTACATCTGGGCCGTGAACAACGGCCAGGTCGTCGAGGCCTCCCTCGGGTACTTCATCAACCCGCTCGTCACCATCGCCATGGGCGTCCTGCTCCTGAAGGAACGGCTGCGGCCCGTGCAGTGGGCGGCGGTCGGCGTCGGTTTCACCGCCGTCCTCGTGCTGACCATCGGCTACGGGCGGCCGCCGTGGATCTCCCTCTGCCTCGCCTTCTCCTTCGCCACGTACGGGCTGGTGAAGAAGAAGGTCAACCTGGGTGGCACGGAGTCGCTCGCCGCGGAGACCGTCATCCTCTTCCTGCCCGCCCTCGGCTATCTGCTGTGGCTGGGCTCGCGCGGCGAGTCCACCTTCGGCACGGAGGGCACCGGGCACGCCCTGCTACTGGCCTCGACCGGACTGGTCACCGCGCTGCCGCTGGTCTGCTTCGGGGCGGCCGCGATCCGGGTGCCGCTGTCCACGCTGGGGCTGCTCCAGTACATGGCGCCGGTGTTCCAGTTCCTGCTCGGGGTGCTGTACTTCGGCGAGGCCATGCCGCCCGAGCGATGGGCGGGCTTCGCCCTGGTGTGGCTGGCGCTGTCGCTGCTGACGTGGGACGCGCTGCGGACCGCCCGCCGCTGGGGCGGGGCGCGTACGCCGAAGGCGCAGCCGGAAACCGCGTCGGCGCCCCTGTCGGCACCCGTGCCGGAGGCTGTTCCAGAGGTTGTTCCGACGGCTGTTCCGGAGGGTCTTCCGGAGGCTCTTCCGGAGGCCGAGACGGTCGCCCCGAAGACCGGGAGCTGAGGTAGGACCCCGCTTCTGCACGCGCGCCACTCGCACCCGCTCGCACCCGTTCCCACCCGCTCGCACCAGACGGCGATCTTTCAGAATCCCCTCACCCGACACACGACGGCGGGCCGCCTCCCCGGCGGCCCGCCGTCGCCCTGTCCGGCCGCTCCGCCGCGCCGTCGCGCGGCCGCTCCGTCGCTCCGTCGCTCCGTCATGGCGTCGACCACTGTTTCGCCCGATGAGTCCGACATGCGAACACCCGTGGCCGAATAGCGCTCTTGACGGAAAGTCAGCCACGCCCGCACCATCCTGGCACCTCATTCACTCGGATTCGACATGAACACGCCAACAGCGGTTCACGTGAATCCCTTGGAATTCGGAGCCCCCACATGAAGCTCTCTGTTCCAGTCACCGGGCGTGCCGCTGCCGCCGTCGCCGTCGCGGCGGCCACGCTCTTCACCAGCGGGTCCATAGCCGGGGCGGCTCCCGCCCCGGAGGCCGTGGCCGCCGCGCCCGACCTGCCCGTGGCCAACGTCAAGGCCCACCTCACCCAGTTCCAGTCCATCGCCGCCGCCAACGGCGGCAACAGAGCCCACGGCCGCGCCGGTTACACGGCCTCCCTGAACTATGTGAAGGGCAAGCTGGACGCCGCCGGTTTCACCACGACCGTGCAGTCCTTCACGTCCGGCGGCCGCACCGGGTACAACCTGATCGCCGACTGGCCCGGCGGCGACACCAACAAGGTCGTCATGGCCGGTTCGCACCTCGACAGCGTCACCTCCGGCGCCGGTATCAACGACAACGGCTCCGGTTCCGCCGCCGTGCTGGAGGCCGCGCTGACCGTGGCCCGCACCGGCTACCAGCCCACCAAGCACCTCCGGTTCGCCTGGTGGGGCGCGGAGGAGCTGGGCCTGGTCGGCTCGCGCTACTACGTCAACAACCTGTCCTCCGCGAACCGCGCCAAGATCAGCGGCTACCTCAACTTCGACATGATCGGGTCGCCGAACCCCGGGTACTTCGTCTACGACGACGACCCCACCATCGAGAAGACCTTCAAGGACTACTTCGCGGGCATCGGCGTCCCCACGGAGATTGAGACCGAGGGCGACGGCCGCTCCGACCACGCGCCGTTCAAGAGCGCGGGCGTCCCGGTGGGCGGCCTCTTCACGGGCGCGAGCCGCGCGAAGACCGCCGCGCAGGCGACGAAGTGGGGTGGCACGTCCGGGCAGGCGTTCGACCGCTGCTACCACTCGTCCTGCGACACGACGTCCAACATCAACGACACGGCCCTGGACCGGAACTCGGACGCGCTGGCGTACGCGGTGTGGGAGCTGTCGAAGTAGACGCCGACAGCCATGGGCGGAGGTAGGAGCCGCCGGCTGGGGGGTGTGGGTGGCGTGACGGCCGCCCCGCCCTTGAAAGCGAGGGTAGGAGTCGGCTGGAGGGGGCGGGTGCCGAGATGGGCACCGGGCCCTTGAGAACGAGATCAGGGGCTGGCTGGAGCGTGTGCTGTGACAGGCGCCGGGCCCTTGAGAACGAGAGTGCGAGCCGGCTGGGGCGGGTGCCGTGACGGGCGCCGCGTCCTGACAGCGGAGCGGTGGCGTGGCGATGCGGCGGTGCGTCGGCGCTCGCGCTCCGTGAGGGGGCTTGTTCGTGTCCGGGGCCGGTCGGCGACACCATGTGGCCGACCGGCCCCGGAGGCGTGTCGGAGGCGTAGCGGTCGTGTGTGGTCAGCGCCGGCGGGGCACGCCCGGCCCCGCACCCGGTCCTGTGTGGGCCGACGGCCGCGGGCGCGCCCGGCCCCGAACCCGGTCCCTACGGCGGGGCTTCGCCGAGGCGATCAGCGGCCGTGGGGCGCGGCCGACCCCGCACCCGGTCCTGTGTG
>NZ_LIQX01000575.1 GCF_001418475.1 Streptomyces ossamyceticus
GGCCGGGCCGAACACACCGGCATACGACGAAACGGCGGCCATCATGCGAGCTCAACTCGGTGACCAACTCGTGGTCGAGAGCACCACCACCGGCGCCACCCGGCGCGACGGCGAGATCGTCGGACTCCACCACGACGACGGGACGCCCCCGTACGACGTGCGCTGGTCGGACACGGACGAGGTGACCCTCGTCTTCCCCGGCCCGGACGCCCACGTCCACCACATCGAACACCGGCCCGGCGGCGGACGAGAGCCGTCCCGGTCGCCCGCGCCGCCCGTGGATGAGCCGCGCGCAGCCACGGGCGCTCCCGAGACCCCGTCGGGCACGCCGCCCAACCCCGGTGACATCGGCCGCCGTGTCGCGGCCGAACGGCTCCGCCGGGGGCTGACCCGCGAAGAGGCGGCCCGCCGTGCCGGAATGGCACCGGAGTACCTGGCCTACCTGGAGGAACAGCCCGCCGACCCGACCAAGGCCAGCCTCATCGGTCTGGCCGACGCCCTGGACACGACCGTCGCCGCCCTGCGCGGCGCCGGCGTCGATGCGCCGCCCGGCCAGGGCCAGGCGCTCCCGCACGCCCGGCTGGTGGACCTCGACCCCGACGAGTGCCGTGCCCTGCTGTCCACCCACGGTGTGGGCCGGGTGGCGGTCTCGTCTGCGAGGGGCCCGGCGGTGGTCCCGGTGAACTACGAGGTCGTCGGCGACACGATCGCGTTCCGTACCGCGCCGGAGTCGGTCCCGGCGGCGGCCGTCGGGTCGGAGGTGGCCTTCGAGGTCGACCACGTGGACGAGGCGATGAGCCAGGGCTGGAGCGTCCTCGCCGTCGGAACCGCGCGGGTGGTCACCGAACCCGACGAGGTGCGTCGGCTGGTGGAGGGCGCCCACTCCACGCCCTGGGCCGGAGGCGTCCGCGAGATGTGGGTCGCGATCCGCCCCACACGCGTCACGGGGCGCCGCATCGTCCCGCTGGAGCAGTGAGTCGGGGCCGCCGAGGCCCCCGACCCCTGCCGAACCGCCGCGATACGGTGCCCGTGGGGAGACGCCCGCCTGCTATGTGCCGACCCCGGCCCCCGTGGGAACGCCCGGCTGCTATGTGCCCACCCCGGCCCTCGTGCGGACGCCCGTCCGCTACGTGCCTACCCCGGCCTCCGTGGGAACGCCCGTCCGCTACGTGCCTACCCCGGCCCTCGTGCGTCCGCCCGCCCTGCCATGGGCTGAGTCCGGCCCTCGTGCGTCCGCCCGCCGTCTCATGGGCCGAGCCCGACCCTCGTACGTCCGCCTGCCCACGGGCCGACCCCGGCTGCTCCGCCCCTGCCTCGTTCCACGGTTCACGACGGCGGGACCGCTGTCACGAGGGTGGTTCTCCCTCGCTCTGCGCGGCCTGGAGGTCGGCCAGCAGTTCGGCCTGCCCGGCGAGCACCCCGGAGAGGATGGTCCGTGCCACCCGCAGCAGTTCGGCGACATCGGGGCTGGTCAGCGAGTAGTACACCGTCGAGCCCTCCTTGCGGTTCTTGACCAGGTTGGCGCGGCGCAGCACCGCGAGCTGCTGGGACAGATGGGCGGGCTCGATGCCCACCTCGGGCAGCATCTCCGCGACCGCGTGCTCACGCTCGCTCAGCAGTTCCAGGACCCGGATGCGGGCCGGGTGGCCCAGCGTCTTGAAGAACTCGGCCTTCAGTTGGTACAGCGGCGTACTCATCGTGCCGTCGCCTCCTCGACGCGTCCGCACGGTCTCACCGGCAGGGGCCCGGCGGGTCGCATCCACTCAGTCGTCAGGAACATGCGGTCCATCCTCGCCTGCCGCGCCGACCACGCCGAAACCGCGGGGAGGAAACAGAGCAGCCGGACGCGGCGACGCCGGCTCTCCGCCCCGGTCGTCGAGTACGGCGCCCCTCTGCCGTAGCCGCCGAGTCAGTCGCCCGCACCGCGCTCACAGGGGCAGCGTGATCCATATGCTCTTGCCGTTCCCATCGGTGTCCGGGTCGATGACGGCGGTGCCGCCCAGCCCGAGCGTCAGTTCCATGACAGTGGCCAGTCCTCCGGTGCCGTTGCCGGCGAGAGCGCCGTACAGCGGCGGCTGGTACGGGTGGCGGTCGTGGACGGCGAGGGCCAGCCGGTCCCGGTCCGCCGCGTAGATCACGGTCAGCTGCGGTGACAGGAGGGCCGCGTGCCGGACGCTGTTGGCCACCAGTTCGGCGAGGATCAGCAGGGCCGGGTCCACGGTGGGGTGGCGCAGCCCGATCCCCCATTCGGTCAGGGCCTGCTCGGCGGTCTCCCGGGCCAGGCGGACGGCGGCCGGCATGGCCGGGAGGGTGAGCACATGCCGGTGCGGCAGCGCGTGCAGTCGCGTGGTCATCCCCGAACCGTCCGTCCCTGGCCGGTGCCCGCGGGCAGGATCCCGGCGGTCTCCAGGTGATGGCGGGCCGCCCGGATCGCCTCCGGTGTGGAGGCGTACTCCCGGCCGTCGTGCCGCAGCGGCTCCAGCGCGCCGACGGAGTCCAGGACCCGGCGCTGACCGGGCCGTATCCCGGAGGCCAGCACGAGGATGCCGCGCCGTGTCAGCCTCTCCACCGCGTCCTTCGGCACGAGCGCACCCGTGGCGTCCATCGTGGACACGCGGGACATGCGCAGGATGACGACCCGTACGTCGGCCACTTCGGTCAGCTCCAGCAGGAAGCGGTGCGCGGCGGCGAAGAACAGCGGCCCGTCGATGCGGTACGCGACGATGTGCTCGGCGAGCAGGGCGTGCTCCTCGGCGCTGTGGTCGCCCCGGTCGAGTGGCACCCGGTCCAGACGGGCCTGCTGGGCGACGGCGCTCAGGGCGAGCGCTCCCGCCACCGCCAGGCCGATGATCACCGCGTACACGAGGTCCAGGGCGAGGGTCGCGACCGCGGTGAGGACGAGGATCAGGGCGTCCGAGCGGGTGGCCCTGGCCATTGCCCGGAGCGAGCCGACCTCGACCATGCGGACCGCGGTGGCCAGCAGCACTCCGGCGAGGGCGGCGAGCGGGATCTTCGACACCAGGGGCGCTGCGGCGAACACGATCACGGCG
>NZ_LIQX01000576.1 GCF_001418475.1 Streptomyces ossamyceticus
GGTGGGTTGAGGCCCACCTCCCATTCCCTGCAAAAAGGGCTCGGAGCTGGGGGCTTGAGCCTCGGGGTGGCTCGGCGGGCTGTTAATTCGCTCGCCGGGTGGGGCGGCTCCCGCGTACGGTGGGCGCACTCTGACGAACACGCTCTCCAGAAGTACGCCGCAGAACGGGAGCAACCGCGCGAGACGGCGCGGGCCATGGAGGGGGCGGCAGTGACTTTGCCCTGCCCTCTTCTACCGCTCAGGAGTGTTCCGCCATGAGCCCCGTTTCCGTACCTGTACCTGTGTCCGTCCCTGCATCCGCGTCTGCGTCCGTGCCCGTGCCCGTCGGGCTCGGGCTGCCCGTCGACGACCCCGCCGGTCTGCTGACCTGGGCCCGCCTCGCCGACGACTCGCCCTTCTCGACGCTCGGACTCCTCGACCGCCTCGTCTACGACAACCCCGACCCGCTGGTCGCCCTGTCCGCCCTCGCCGGGGCGACGAGCCGCGTCCGCGTCCAGACCGAGGTGCTCCTCGCCCCGCACTACAACACGGCGATCCTCGCCAAGCAGACGGCCACGCTCGACCGGATGTCCGGGGGGCGGTTCACGCTCGGCATCGGGATCGGCGGACGCGAGGACGACTGCCGGGTCGCCGGTATCGACATCCGGCGGCGCGGACGCCGACTCGACGAGCAGATGGAGCAGTTGAGGTGGGCGTGGGCCGGCCGACCGTACGCCGAGGGCGTCGGCGCGGTCGGGCCCCTGCCCGCCACCCCCGGCGGCCCCGAGGTCCTCTTCGGAGGCTTCGCCCCCGCCGCGCTCGAACGCGTCGCCCGCTGGGGCGACGGCTTCCTCGGGGCGGCGCTGCCCCCGGCGTACATGGACCGGATGTTCCGTGACGTCGAGACGGCGTGGGATAAGTACGGCAGGGAGGGGCGTCCGAAGCTCGTGGCCCAGGCGAGCGTCGCGCTGGGGGCGCCGTCCGTGGTGGCCGACGCCCGCGCGAACCTGCTGCGCTACTACGAGTTCACGGGGCGCGCCGCGTACATGGCGGGGGGGCTCCTCACGACACCGGACGCGATCCGGGCGGCGGTCGCCGGGTACGCGGGGATCGGGGCGGACGAGGTGATCCTCTACTGCTGGGCAGCGGACCCCGACCAGGTCGCGCGGCTGGCGGAAGTCGTCTTCGCCTAGCGCCGGGGCTGTTTGACGTCTTCGACGAACGCGGACCACGCCTCGGCCCGGAACACGAGCGCCGGGCCGAGGGGGGTCTTTGAGTCGCGGACCGGGACGACAGTGGGGAGGCCGTCGCCGAGTTCGAGGCAGTTGCCCCCGCCGCCGCTGTACGTCGACTTGCGCCAGCGGGCGACCTCCAGGCAGTCGCCGCCGCTGCCGCCGCTGTGGCTGGACTTGTGCCAGACGGCTGCGTCCAGGTCGTACTCAGAGAGGTTCCTCATGCGAGTAATCCTGGGCCATGGCTTCGAGCATGACCAGGGACTTCTCAGGCGAGAGAGCTGCGGCGGTGAGGAACTCGTATGTGCGCCGCTGGTAGCGGACGGTCCCCGGATCGTCCTCCAGCCGTCCAGAGCCGACCCCCTCGAAATAGAGCAGCGGCGGGGCGTCTGCGAAGTCCATCAACTTCATGGACCCCTCCATCGAGGCATGGGCCCCTGCGTCGAACGGCAGCACCTGCACGATGACTTGGTTCTGCTGGACCAGGGCCGCAATGTGGTTCAGGGCCTCCGCCATGACCTTGCGGCCGCCCGTTGCTCGGCGTAGGGCGGCCTCGTCAATGACGGTCCACAGCAACGGAGCTGTTGGACCGTCGAGGAGATGGGCCCGTTCAAGGCGAGCAGCCACCAACCCTTCGATCACCTCGACCGATGCCGTGGGCCGGTACGCACGGAACACGGCTCGCGCGTATGCGGCCGTTTGTAGCAGTCCAGGGATCAGAAGCGGCGAGTACTGCCGGATCTCCGTAGCCGATGCCTCTGCCTCTACTGCCTCGGCGAAGTGTTCCGGGTACTTGGACTTGGTGGTGGCCAGGCAGTTCCGTGAGAAGAAGTCCCCCGTGTCGAGCGCGAGGTCGATGAGCCGCGCGATCTCCGGCTGCATGCGCCGTACCGCCGACTCCAGCTGGCCCACGAACGAGCCGCTCACGAACAGCCGTTGGCCCAGGTCCTCCTGGCTGAGGCCCGCCTTCTCCCTGGCGTGGCGCAGCTCCGCGCCCAGGAGCGCGCGGGGTGATGACGACGGGTCGAGGTCCTTCGGTCCGGGCATGGTCGTGCTCCCCTGTCCAGCAGTCCCCCTGTTGGGGCGTCGTATCTGGCCAGGCTAGACACCCCTCGACCACGCTGTGTGGTGAATCTGCAACCCAGCGTGGAGGAACTGGCCGTGAAGAACAGAACAGCCGCGGCGAACGGACGGCGGCGCCCGGAACGGATTCTCGCCCTGACGACCGAGGAGGCCGTCGAGCAGCTCGACCAGGCCCTGCGCGCCGTCGGGATCATCCTGCCGTCACTCGGGATCGACCCGGTGACCGGCGCGAGCGACCAGCCGTTCCCCCTCGTGCGGCTGGGCTGCTGCAACATGACCGTCGCCGCCCGGCTCGCCGCCGTCCTGCGCAAGGCGGCCGAGACGTGACCGCCCGACGGTCGTACGCCGTGGACGTACGGGACGGGCGGCTCGGCGAGGTGATGGGGGAGGAGGGCGGCTATGTCCAGCTGAGACCCGTCGGCGGTGGCCGGGAGTGGGACTGCCCTCCCGGCTCGCTGCGGGAGGCGGCGCCGGGAGACGTGCTGCGCGCTCGCGTGCGGCAGGTCAACGCGCAGGGACGGCTGCCGTGTTGAGTGCTTGGTGGCAGTTGGCGTAAGGGTGCCCCGTTGGGGGTTCTTCGTGCCACGATGGGCGGTCATGGAGCGTCGGGGGATGGGGGACGGGGTGGCGTTGCGCAGGGTGCTCGGGGTGGCGTGTCTGGTCGCGCTGGTGTGCGGGTGCAGTGGGTCGGGTGGCTCGGGTGACGCGGACCGGCCTCGGTCGGGGAAGCCAGGGAAGTCGGCGTCCGCGTCGGCGTCCGCGTCGACCTCCGGGAAGGCCGGGGGTGGGCGGGCCGACGTGACGTTCATGCCGCAGGAGCCCGTGAGCGCGCGGACGTTGGAGCGGACCGCCGAGCTGATCCGGGACCGGGCGGCGAAGGCCGGGCTGGGTGGCGTGAAGGTGACCGTCGAGGACCAGAACCAGATCACGGTGTCCGGTCCGGCCGCCCGGCAGGAGACGTTGGAGGCGCTCGGTCAGCCGGCGGAGCTGGCGTTCCGTCCGGTGCTGAGCGCGACCCCGGAGACGGGGGTGGAGGCGTGCCCGGACGCGGTGGAGGGGCCCTCGTCGGAGCCGCTCACCGCGTGCGGGGAATCGCAGGACACTGTCGTCACGTATCGGCTCGGGCCGGTCGCCGTGGCCGGTACGGACGTGTCCGAGGCGGAGGCCGCGTACGACGCGGAGCGGGGCAACGGCTGGTTCGTGAACCTGGACTTCACCACTGCGGGCGGGGCGAAGTTCGCCGACGTCACGGGGCAGTTGTCGGCGCAGCCCTCGCCCCAGAACCAGTTCGCCATCGTCCTCGACGGTGTCGTGCTGTCCGCGCCTCAGGTGAACGGCCCGATCACCGGCGGCAAGGCCGAGATCTCCGGCAGCTTCACCAAGCAGGAGGCCCAGCAACTGGCCGCCCAGGTGAACACGGGCGCTCTGCCGGTCCATCTGTCGGTGTCGAGCGTGACGAAGCTGCGCGTCGACTAGGTGCCCGGTTCCGGCTCGGGCAGGGGCTCCGTGTTGCGGCTGCTGAGGCCGTCCAGGGAGATGTGCAGGAGGCGGCGCCACTGGCCGGGGTGGGTGTCGCCGGTGGTCATGACGGCCTGGCTGAGGGAGCCGCTGAGCAGGACCAGGTCCTCGGTGGTGATGCCGGGGCGCAGGAGGCCGGCGTTCACGCAGCGGGTGCGCAGGTCGTCGATGAAGGAGTAGCAGCGCTGGGCGCATGAGCTGGTGGGGCCGCCGGTGGCGGAGTAGCTCTCGACGACCGCGCGGTTGTGGGACTGCGTGGTGAGCATCTGCTCGAAGAACCCGGTCAGGGCCTGCCAGGGGTCCTCGGTGGCGGACGCCCGCTCATGGGCGTCCGCCAGCCAGGCGTCGAACTGCTGTCCGAGGACGGTGACGAGCAGGTCGTCCTTGGTCGGGAAGTGGCGGTAGAGCGTGCCCATGCCGACGCCGCTGCGCCGGGCGATCTCGCGTACGTCGACGGCGCCGCCCTGCTCGGCGAAGACGGCCCCGGCGGCCTCCAGGATCGCGGCGCGGTTGCGCTCGGCGTCGGCGCGGCGACCGCGCTTGGCGGGCTGCGCGGGAGTGGCCGCGGGGGCTGTGGCTGGGGTCGGGGCTGTGGCCGGGGCTGGGTGCTCCGGCGCGGGGGTCGGCTGGTCGGCGAGGGTCACGGGATTCAGGGTACCGCGCACTCCGTCTTTGCGGAGCGGCTGCTCCGGTTGTGTTACGTTCAAGGGGAGCGCTTGCTCCGGTTTGGTTTCGGGCGGGCCCCGGCTTTCGTCTGCCCATGTCCGAACGAGCTTCCCGTCCCCGTACCACCCCACCGCTGGACCCTGCGGTCCGCGCGAGATGAGGAGACCCCTTCCATGGCAACTCTCGGCTTCATCGGCAGCGGCAAGATCGGCATGGCTGTGGCCCGGCTCGCGGTCGCGGCCGGTATCGACGTCGTCCTGTCCAACTCCCGTGGCCCCGAGACCCTCGCGGAGGCGGTCGCGGCCCCGGCCCG
>NZ_LIQX01000577.1 GCF_001418475.1 Streptomyces ossamyceticus
CCAGAGCCCACTCCGGGTTCCTCTCCAGAGCCCTGCCCGGGTCCCTCTCCGGGTTCCTCTCTACGGCTTTCTCCGGCTTTCCCTGCGGGCTCCTCGTGGCCGCCCTGCGCGAGAGCCTCCTCGTTCCCCTCTTCGTCGCCCCTCTGGCCGCCCTCCTGGTCGCCCCCCTGGTCGTCCTCCTCGACGGCCTCGCCGTCCGGCTGGTCCGTCATGGTGCTCACTGCCCGGCTTTCTGCTCGGCCCGGGCCATGCACTGCCCTTCGGCGTCCTTGTCGATCTCGCTGTCGGCGGGCAGGGCGAACTCGCCGGTCTGCGGGTCGGGGTCGCCGTACCCGTCGTGCCCCTTGTCCCGCATGCAGGAGACGAAGTCCCGCAGCAGCCCCAACTCCCATGCCGTGACGGGGACCTTCACCCCGTCCGGTGCGGCGTCGCGGCACTCGCGGTAGGCGCGTCCGAGCGCCGCCGGGTCCACGCCGTCCTCCTCGACGGTCGTCCCGGACATCTCGACGCCATGTGCGGCCAGGCAGTCCTTGTACGCTCCGGCCCCGCGCTCGGCGCTGCCCGCGGAGCCCTTCGCCTCGCCGGGACCGTCGGTGCCGCCGTCGTCCGAGCAGGCGCCCAGGACGGTCATCAGCACGAGCGCCGCCGCGGCCGCACCGGCCCGCGCCGTCCTCACTCGGCCCCTCCGATGACGTCCGCCGCGTTCTTGACCAGTGCCTTCTTCGTGGCGAGGACGTCCGCGAAGTGCTCGGCCTTCTCATCGATGTAGGCGCGCTGGTACGCCTCCGCCACCGCGTACCAGATGCCCACGGTGTTGAGCCGCTGCTTGCAGGCGACGTCCGCCGTGGCCACGGAGACGGCGGCCTTGGTGTCGGCGCCCGAGACCCACTCGGGGTCGTTCGCGGCGTCCATCGGGGTGGCGTAGGTGAAGCCCTTCTTCTTCAAGCAGGCGGACCACTTCTCGAATGCCTCGGTCACCCGGCTGTCCCGCTGGACCTTGCCGTACAGGGTGTAGAACTCGTTGCCGACCTTGAGCGCGTCGATGCCCTTCACGCCGCCCTCGTCCAGCCTCTTGTCCACCTCGGCGGCGCAGCCGCCCTTGCCGAGCCGGCGTCCGGAGGTGTCGGTGACGTTCTTCGCCGAGCCGTTGTAGACGGAGCGTTCCGCGTCCGTCGGCTCGTAGGAGCCGCTCGTCTTCCGCTGTCCGTCGCCGTCGCCGCGGGGGTCGGCGTAGCCGTGTTCGCGGGCGGCGTCGGCGTCGATGATCGTGAAGTAGCGGGTCGGGTCGACGGTGAGGTCGGGGAGGTCGCGGGTCGCGTCCTTGTCCGAGATCCAGTTCATCCCGAAGCGCTCCATGCAGCGCCGCGAGAGCACGGCACCGGCCTGGGTGTAGGCGCGCAGGTCATCGCCGCTGAAGACGTACTGCTCCATGGGCAGGGCCGGGAGGTCCGCCGAGCTCCTCACCGTGGGGATCGTCCTGATCTCCGGCGGCTCGTCGTCACCGCCCCCACCGTCCGAGCAGGCGGCGAGGCCCCATAACGCCACTGCCGCCGCGACGATCCCCCTGACGATCCCCCTGACACCGGTCCGTGCCCGCATCGCTCTCCCCTACGTTCGTACGCTGGTGCGTCCGCGCATCCGTGATGCCGCGTGTGTCGCGCCGTTCTCCGTGTACCGCCTCCGGGTGCCGCGCATGGCGCGCTGTTCCCGCGTACGGCGTGCGCCGCGCTGTTCCCCGTGGGTGGTGCACCGTGCTGTTCCCGTGTACGGCGTGTGCCGTGCTGTTCCCCGTGGGTGGTGCACATGCGAACGCGATGCCGGGAGACGGGACCGAACCCCGCTCCCGGCACCGCCGGGCCGATCCGTCCGCCGGAAGCGACGGACCGATCCGTCAGGAGTATCTGGCCGAGCTGACCTGGTCGTTCAGGACGCCGTAGCCCGACGTCGACACGTAGTAGGGCAGCGAGGCGCCGCCCTGGCCCGCGTGCTCGTACACCTTGATCGCGCAGTTGGCGAAGCCGCGGTGCGACGACGCCTGGTCGTTCCAGGCACTGCTGAATCCGGACGTGAAGTCCGAGTCACTCGTCGTGGCGGTGCAGGACGTGGTACCGCCGGCGGTGACCGTGTAGGTGGAACCGCCGTAATTGGCGTGCAGATAGAAGATACCAACGACCGTGTCGGCCTGTGCGGGTGCCGCGGTGACGAGACCCGCACCGGTCAGGGCCGCCGCGCCGAGCAGCCCGGCAGCCACCTTTCGCATGATCATGGATGAGCCTTCCCTGAGAGGTTACTGCGCGGATATGCGCAGGGCCGTGCAGGAAGGAGAAGATGTGCGGCAGAACGCGTCCCGAAGACGCTCTCCCCCCGAAGAACAGGGACCGCCATGAGCAAGTCCGGACCTTATGCCCCCCTGGCGTCCCAGAAGGAAGCTAACCACGCGCCCCGTACGGCGAGCGACCGCAACTCGGCCATATTGAAGGGGAGTTGACGGGCCCGGTGATCCCTCGGCCGACGATCCGTCAGCCGAACCGTTCACCCCGGCCGCCCCACACGGTCACGATCACCATTCCACTTTCAGCCCCACGCCCCCTAATCGACCTTTCCCGTTTCAACAGATTTCGGATAAGGGCTGCAAGGGCGTCCAAGTCCCGCACGGATCCACGATTTTCCGCGCACCGGAACGGCGAACTCGCCACCCCCGAGAATATGGATCAAGTGAAGAAGATCCATCTCCAGGGCCCCCTTCCATAAAGCCCGCGAGGAGCTGGGAACTCGCACGAGCAACCCGCCCCGACTCCGCTGTCGCCCCGAATGCACTCCGGGACCGCCCCCGGCCCGCTCTCGCCATCCCCGCCACTCCGCGCCGCCGCGCCCGGTCCCCCGGCGCGGAG
>NZ_LIQX01000578.1 GCF_001418475.1 Streptomyces ossamyceticus
ACAGCGCCGTCTCGGCCCGGCCGCTGGGTGATCCCGTGCGGCCGGGCCGAGACGGCGCTGTGGCTTGAGCACATCCTCCGCGACGGTCGAGTCGACATCGAGGCTGAGCCGGGTCGAGGTGCTCACCTACAGGGAGTTGCGGCGGCCGGGACCGCGGCGGCGCACGACGGCGTCGGCCCGGCGTCCCTCACGTCGAGACGGGGGGCCGACACCTTGCGCCACCGCACTGGCGTGCACGCCGCCGCGGTCCTCGCCCTGCCCGCGCGTGCCGGACCGGATGACCCCTCATCCATGTGGGTCCGGCGGGCCGCGCGGGCGGTGCGTCCGGGCAGGACGTCCCTGATGGGACGTCAGGAATCGGACGCGGTCGGGTGGTTCGTCGAGTCCATCGAGTCCATCGAGTCCATCGAGTTCGTGGGGTTCGTTGGGTTCGTTCGGTTCGTCAGGGGGTTCCGGTCCGCGGTGGCGCCTGGGCGCGACAGGACAGATGTCGGCGCCGTCGCGGACCGGAAGTTCGGGGAGGTCCGGCCCTCGGGCCTCAGAGCCGGGCGCCGGAGAGGCGCTCCACGGCCCGCAGCAGGGCCGAGTGGTCCAGGCCGCCGTCGCCCTGCGCGCGCAGTGACGCCACCAGCTGGGCCACCACGGCGCCGACGGGGAGGGCGGCCCCGACGGTGCGGGCTGCGTCGGTGACGATGCCCATGTCCTTGTGGTGCAGGTCGATCCGGAAGCCCGGCTCGAAGTCCCGGTTCAGGAAGTTGTCCTTCTTGCGGGTCAGCACGGTCGAGCCGGCGAGCCCGCCGTTGAGGACCTCCAGCGCGGCCCCCAGGTCCACACCCGACTTCTCCAGGAAGACCACGGCCTCGGCGCACGCCTGGATGTTCACCGCGACGATCAGCTGGTTCGCGGCCTTCACCGTCTGCCCGGAGCCGTGCGGGCCGCACAGCACGATGGTCCTGCCGAGCGCCTCGAAGAGCGGCTGGGCCTCGTCGAAGTCGGCCTGCTCACCGCCCACCATGATGGACAGCACGGCCTCCGCGGCCCCGGCCTCGCCGCCGGAGACGGGCGCGTCGAGGACACGGATGCCCTTCTCCTTCGCCGCCCTCGCCAGGTCGATCGAGGTCTGCGGGGTGATGGACGACATGTCGATCAGCAGGGTCCCGGCCCGCGCGCTGTCCAGGATGCCGTCGGGGCCGTACGCGACCGCCTCGACCTGCGGGAACGCGGGCACCATTGTGACCACGACGTCGGCGTCCCGCACGGCCTCCGCGACGGAGGCCGCCGCCGTGCCGCCGGCCGCCGTCAGCCGGTCGAGCTTGTCCTGCTCCAGGGTGTGCCCCGTGACGTCGTACCCCGCCTTGATCAGGTTCTCGGACATGGGGGAGCCCATGATGCCGAGTCCGATCCAGGCGACCTTGGGAAGACTGCTGCGCATGATGAGGGTGCCTCTCTGACTGCTCTGCTACGTCTGGTCGGTGGCGCTCAGCGCGCCGCGCGGGCCTCGCGGGGGAGCCACTCGAAGGCCTCGGCGCTCGGCCGGTCGCCCGGCTTGTACTCCAGGCCGACCCAGCCCTCGTAACCCGCCTTGCCCAACTGGTCGAGGAGGTCCGCCAGCGGGAGGGCGCCCGTGCCGGGCGCGCCCCGGCCGGGGTTGTCGGCGATCTGAACATGGCCGGTCCGGGCCGTGTACCGCTCGATCACCGAGGGCAGGTCCTCGCCGTTCATGGACAGGTGGTAGAGGTCCATCAGGAAGCGGGCGTTGCCGAGGCCGGAGGCCCGGTTGACCTGGTCGACGACATCGACGGCGGCGGGGGCCGAGACCAGCGGGCAGAGCGGTGACTCCACCTTGTTCAGGGCCTCGATCAGCAGGATCGCGCCCGCCCGGTCGGCGGCCCGCGCGGCGAGGACCAGGTTCTCCAGCGCGAGCGCGTCCTGCTCGGCGGGGTCCACGCCCTCGACGCGGTTGCCGTACAGGGCGTTCAGGGCCGTGCAGCCCACCGACCGGGCGAAGCCGGCGACCACGTCGACGTTGGCGCGGAACCGCTCCGACTCCTCGCCGGGGATCGACAGGGCGCCCCGGTCCGGGCCCGGCAGCCGCCCGGCGTAGAAGTTGAGCCCCGTCAGCCGGACACCGGCGTCGTCGAGCGCGCGCCTGAGGGCGTCCAGCTCCGACTGGTCGGGGGTGGGGGAGTCGACCCAGGGCCACCACAGTTCGACCGCCGTGAAGCCGGCCGCGGCGGCTGCCGCGGGGCGCTCCAGGAGCGGGAGTTCCGTGAAGAGGATCGACAGGTTGACGTCGAAGCGCTGCGCCGCGAATCCCATGGGGCCTCAGACGCTCCCTTCCGTGCCGCTTCCGAGTGCTTCCGCACCCTGACTGCTTCCATATTGTGGAAGTTGTTTTCTGCTTAATGGAAGGCTGCCGTTCGTGGTCCGGGCTTGTCAAGAGGGTGCGGCGGAAGTCGACGCGCCGGACGACCGCTCGAACGGCTCAGTGCGCTCCGCCGGAGGAGGCGGGAGAGCGTGAGCGGTGTGACGGTGGTGGAAGGGATGAGCCGGCACACGAGCAGAAGGAGGGCGCGATGGCGTACGGACCGGTCGAGAGCGGCACGGTGTGCCCGGACACGGGCATGGACACCGGCCTGCCGCCGGGCCCGTCCCGCGGCGTCTTCGAGCAGATCACCGCCGTCGCCGACGCCGTCCTCTACGAGGGCTACCTCCTGTACCCCTACCGGCGGTCGTCCGCGAAGAACCGCGTCCGCTGGCAGTTCGGAGTGCTGTTCCCCCGGCAGTGGGTGGAGGCGGACGGCCCCGTCGTCCCCGGTGTGTCCGGCTCCGCCGACTCCTGGTACCAGCGGACCGAGTGCCTGCTGCGCGTCCGGCGGCCCGGCGCGAAGGTCCGGGTCAGGCTTCGTCACCTCCAGACGCAGCGCAAGCAGGTCGAGGAGGCCGGCCCCGACGGCGGCCACCGTCCGGTCGCCTCGCTGCGGACCGACGACGGCACCGTCCATCTGACCTTCGACGAGGCGGTCCCACGCGAGACCGAGATCGTCGTCCCGCTGGCCGACCTGCTGCACGGCGGGAGCACCGTACCGGTGGAGGCGGCAGCCGGTGAGGACATCGAGCCGCTGCCCGGTCCGGCGGGCCGGGTGGTGCGACGCCGCGAGGAGGTCAGGGCGAGCGTCACCCTGACGGCCGAGCGACTCGTGGACGACGTGCTCCGGCTCCGCGTACGCACCGCGAACGCCGTAGACGGCCTGGAGCCCCGGGCGCCTCGCGACGAGGCGCTGCGTCGGGCGCTCGTCGCCACCCACACCCTCATCGGCGGTGACGGCGTGGAGTTCGTCTCGCTGATCGACCCGCCGGCGGACCTGGCCGACGAGGCACGGGCCTGCCGGAACGAGTTCACCTTCCCCGTCCTCGCCGACGAGCCCCCCGCCGGCCCCGTCGTGCTCTCCGCGCCGATCATCCTGCCCGACCACCCCCAGGTGGCGCCGGAGAGCCCGGGAGACCTGCACGACGCGGCGGAGATCGACGAGATCCTCACGCTGCGCACCATGCTGCTGACCGACGAGGAGAAGCGGGAGGCGCGCGCGACCGACCCGCGGGCCGCCGCGATCCTCGACCGGGTCGACACCATGCCCCCGGAGGTCTTCGCCCGCCTCCACGGCGCGGTCCGCTCCCTGACCCCGGTCACCGCCGCTTCTGCGGCCTCGACTTCGGCTGCCGCCGCTCCCGAGGCCACCCCCGCGGCCGCGACTTCGGCCACCGCCCCGTCGGCCCCTGCCGCCGTCCTGCCGACCACCGAGACCGTGCTCGTCGACGGGGTGCCGGTCGGCGGCGGCAGCCGGGTACGGCTGCGGCCCCGCAGGAGCGCCGACGCCCAGGACATGTTCCTGGCCCGCCGCACCGCGGAGGAGGCCGCTGTCTTCCACT
>NZ_LIQX01000579.1 GCF_001418475.1 Streptomyces ossamyceticus
GACGAACACCTCGCGCTCGGCGTGGCTGTCGCCGCCGTGGCCGCCACCGTCACGGTGCCCGTGGTCCGTGGTGACCAGCACCGTCCACCGCTCGTCCGCGCGGGCGGGGTCGCGGCGCCGGGCCTCGATGGCGTCCAGCAGCCGCCCGAGGTGGGCGTCCTGGTCGAGGAGCGCCTGGTCGTAGGCGGGGGAGAGGGGACCGGTGTCGTGGCCGGCCTCGTCGGTGGCGCCCAGATAGACGAACAGGGCGTCGGGGTCCCTCTTGGTGAGCCAGCGCAGGGCGGTACGGGCGACGAGGCGGTCCGCTGTCCCGTAGCCGCGGCGTTCGCCGTTGAAGCGCACCCGCCGGCCGATGCCGCGGCCGAGGGTGCCGCGGCGGATCAGGGTCGGCCAGGACACGGCGGCCGCCGTGCGCAGGCCCGGCCGCACGGAGGCGGCGCGGGTGAGGAAGTCGGGGTAGCGGGCGTAGTCGGCGCCGACGAAGTCGTTGCCCGTCACCCCGTGCCGGTCGGGCCACACCCCGGTCATGACGCTCGACCAGCCCGGCCCCGAGTCCGTGTAGGCCACGCTCGTGGTCGGCCCGTGCCCGGCCTCGCCGTCCGCCTCGCCGTACGGCAGCAGACTGCTGCCGTAGGCGCCGGCGGCCATCAGGCCGTGCAGGACGGGAGCCGTGGACGGCGACCGCGTCAGCCGGTCGAAGCGCAGTCCGTCCATGCCCACCACGAGCACCTTGCCCCGCTCCGGTCGTCCCGCTCCGACGACATCCACCACGGTGCACCTCTTCTCTCGACACGGGTCAGGGGGTGTTGTGGATGTCCCGCACCGCACCCCCTAGGTGCCTTGTACCGCACCCTCGGTGGCTCCCGCGATGAATCCGCGGGCGAAGACGGAGAACACGATCACCAGCGGGAGGGACGCCATGAGCACACCGGCCATGACCATGCTGTAGTCCGTGTTGTGGCCGACGTTGAGCTGGGCCAGCTCCACCTGGAGCGTGACGTGGTCCGGGTTGGTGAGCACGATCAGCGGCCACACGTAGTCGTTCCAGGCGCCGACGAAGGCGTAGATGGCGAGGAACGACATCGCGGGCCTGATCATCGGCAGCGCGACGTTCCAGTACTGGCGGAAGAACCCGGCGCCGTCGATGCGCGCCGCGTCGAGCAGTTCGTCGGGCACACCGTTCTCGATGTACTGGCGCAGCCAGAAGATGCCGAAGGCGTTGGACAGGGCGGGCCACACCAGCGCCTTGAGCATGCCGACCCAGCCGACCTCCGACATCAGGATGAACTGCGGGAGGACGGCCAGCTGGAGCGGCAGCATCATGAACACCAGCAGCGTGCCGAAGAGGATCCTGCGGCCGGGGAAGTCGAACTTGGCGAAGGCGAACGCCGCCAGGGAGTCGACGAACAGCACCAGCACCGTGGTGACACACGCGACGACGACCGTGTTGAGCATCGACCCGAAGAAGTCGATGGTGTCGAGGACGTTGCGGATGTTCTCCAGCAGATGCGAGCCGAACGTCAGCTTCGGCGGGCTCTGGTAGATGTCCCGGGTGGTGTTGGTCGCCATCACGATCGTCCACACGAACGGGAAGACCGAGATCACGACGGCCAGGACGAGCAGGGCGTGCGTGCCCAGCCCCTTGGGGCGGCGGGGCCGTCGCGCCCCCTTGACCGGCCGGGTGGTGGCCGTGGCCGTCATGACTTCCTCCCTCGTTGCACGATGCGCCAGTTGATGACGACGAGCACGATGATCAGTACGAAGAAGGCCCACACGATGGCCGCGCCGTAGCCGTAGTCGTTGTCGAGGAAGGCCGACTGGTAGAAGTACAGCAGCGTGGTCAGACCTGCCTGGCCGGGGCCGCCGAGGTTCTGGTTGGCGGCGTTGCTGGCGAACAGGACCTGGGGTTCGCTGAAGCTCTGCAGACCGTTGATCGTGGAGACGACGACGGTGAACAGGATGATCGGCCGCATGATCGGAATGGTGATCCGGAAGAACGTCCGGACGGGCCCGGCGCCGTCGATTTTGGCCGCCTCGTAGACCGACTGCGGGATCGCCTGGAGGCCCGCCAGATAGATGATCATGTTGTAGCCGGTCCACATCCAGGTCATCAGCAGCGCGATGACCACCTTGATCAGCCACGGATCGCTCAGCCACGGCACCGGATCGATGCCGACCATGCCCAGGATCGCGTTGACCAGACCGAAGTCGTTGCTGAACACCGCCCCGAAGAAGATCGCCACGGCGACGATCGAGGTGACGTTCGGAACGTAGAGGGCGATGCGGTAGAAGCCCTTGAAGCGGCGCACCGAGTGCAGCAGCGTCGCGAGGACGAGGGCGCCGAAGAGCGTGGGAACGGTCGACAGCACCCAGATGACCAGGGTGTTGCGGATCGACAGCCAGAAGACCGGGTCGTTCCAGAGGAACTCGAACTGCTGGAGTCCCACGAACTGCTTGGTGCCCAGCCCGTCGTAGCGCTGGAACGCCAGATACAGCGAGTAGAAGACGGGCCCGAAGGAGAAGACCGTGAAGATCAGATAGAAGGGCGAGATCGCCAGGTACTGCCGCCAGTACGACAGCACCCCGCGGCGTACGGGCCGAGCGGCGCCCGCGGGCGGGGTGCGCCGCGGGCGGAAGCGGGCCGGGCCCGGCCCGCCGCGATGCTCGCGCACCGCGGCGGGGCCGGTGACCGGAGGTGACGACACCTCAGCTCACCCCCTGTCGCCGGGCGATCTGCTTGGCCTGGGAGACCGCGTCCTTCCAGGCGTCGTCGGGCTTCTTGCCCTTGGCCTCGATGCTGGTCAGCTCGGCCATGAAGGGCGCCATGACCGCGGAGTCGGCGGGCGCCTCGTAGCTCACCGGGATGGCCTCGGCGGCCGGTCCGAACACCTCGATGATCTTCTGTCCGCCGAAGAAGGCGTCCGGTCCCGTCATGGCCAGCATCGCGTACGAGGCGGGGGAGGCGGGGAAGATGGCGGCGTCGGTGAAGCTCTTGGCGTTGTTGTCGGGGCTCAGGATCCAGCTGATGATCTTGAACGCCTCTTCGGGGTTGCGGCACTGCTTCGGCAGGGTCAGATAGGAGCCGCCCTGGTTCGCCGGGCCGCCGGGGGTCGCGCAGACCCGCCACTTGCCCTTGGTGTCCGGTGCCGCGGACTCGATGTCCAACGCGTGCCAGGCGGCCCCGAGTTCGGTGGTCAGGCTCTTGCCGACGGCGGAGTTCCAGCTCTGGTCGTTGATCTTCGCGTCGAGGCCGAGCCGGTAGGCGCGGATCGCGGTGTTCCACGCGGCGCGTATGTGGTCCTGGTCGCCGATGAAGTGGTTGTCCTCGTCGATGAACCGCTTGGTGCCCTGGCCGACCGCGATGTTGAACACCGAGCCCATGTTGTTGACCAGGAAGGTGCCGGGCAGTGCCTTCTTCAGCTCGGTGCCCAGCGCGAAGTAGTCGTCCCAGGTCTTCGCCTCGGCGGCGACCTTGGCCGGGTCGTCGGGCAGGCCCGCCTTGTCGAACAGGTCGGCGCGGTAGAAGAGGGCGGTGGGGCCGATGTCGATCGGGAAGCCGATCTGCTTGCCGTCCTTGGTCTGGGCGAGCTTCGTCTTCCACTCCAGGTACTGGGAGGAAACCTTCTTGAAGCCCAGGTCGTTCAGGTCGAGGAAGCGGTCGGCGTTGGGCAGGAACGAGGCGATGTCCTCGCCCTTGATGCCCGTGATGTCGGGCACGGAGGAGCCGCCCGCGGCGAGGGTGGTGGTCAGCTTCTGCTTGAAGTCGCCGCCGATGGAGGCGCTGGTCAGCTTGATCCGGCTCGTGAAGTGCGTCTTGGCCTCGGCGACCACCTTGTCGCTGAGGGCGCCGCCCCAGTACCACATGGTCAGGTTCTTGCCGTTCTTGGTACCGCCGGACTCCGAGCCGCCGCCACAGGCGACGGTCAGTCCGGAGGCTGCCGCGGTGAAGACGGCGGCCTGGAGGAAGCCTCTACGAGAAAGGTCCACGGGACACTCCTGTTTGTTCCTGTTCGTGGTACTGAGGGGCGTTTTTTCCGGGGGGTTCAGGGCAGCCGTGCGGGTGGGGTGACCGGGGCGTGGCGCACCGGTGGTCCGGTGTCCGCCGGGATGCGGTCCGCGAGGAAGCCGTAGGTCTTCTTGAGGGCGGGGTCGGTCAGCGAGCGCCACCAGCGCTCGACGCCGTACCAGCCGGGGGCGGCGAGCGCCCCGCCGTGGTGCCGCACCGACAGGCCGGCGGCCAGGACGGCGAACCGCAGCCGTTCCTCCAGTGGCCAGCCGCCGAGGGAGGCCGCGACGAAACTCGCGCCGAACACGTCCCCGGCGCCGGTGGTGTCGAGGACATCCACGTCGAGGGCGGGGGCCTCGGCGTACTCGCCGGTCGTCTGGTCGACGCCGATCGCGCCGGCCCCGCCGCGGGTGACGACCGCGACCGGCACCAGCTCGGAGAGCGTGCCGAGCGCGGCCACCGCGCTGTCGGTGCGGGTGTAGGCCATCGCCTCGGTCTCGTTGGGGAGGAAGGCGTGGCACAGGGCGAGTTGGCCGAGGAGTTCACGCGACCACTCCTGGGTGGGGTCCCACCCGACGTCCGCGTAGATGTGCGTGCCGTTCGCGGCCGCCTTGGCGAGCCACTCGCGCGGCTCGGCCTCGATGTGCACGAGCGCGGTACGCGACTCGGGCGGGTCGCCCATCAGCGCGTCCTGCGAGTACGGCGGCTCCTGGCCGTGGGTGACGAGGGCCCGGTCGTGGCCCTGGGCCAGGGAGACGGTGACGGGGGTGTGCCAGTCGTCCGCGGTGCGCGAGAGCGAGAGGTCCACGCCCTCCTGCCCGGCGAGGACCTCACGGCAGTAGCCGCCGTAGTAGTCGTCGCCGAAGACCGTGGCCAGGGAGGTCCGCAGGCCGAAACGGGCGGTGGCCACCGCCAGGTTGGCGATGCCGCCGGGTCCGCAGCCCATGCCGCCGGTCCAGATCTCCTCGCCGGGAGTCGGCGGCCTTCCCAGCCCCGTGAGCACGAGGTCGTAGAAGAGCAGCCCGGTCAGCAGCACATCGGGCCGGTCGTCGTCCACGCGTGCACCTCTCGTCAGAACTCTTCAAATTCGATGCCGGGAATCGTGCGCCGATCCGAGAGATTGGTCAATACCCGAGCAGAAGTGAGCATGGAAATGATTGAGGATGACGAGTACTGTTCAGCGCGTGCTGGCAGAGAGACGACACCAACTCATCCTGCGGGCCCTGCGATCAGGCGGCCCCGCTGCCGTGACCGATCTGTCCGAACAGCTCGGTGTGAGCCCGGCCACCATCCGGCGAGACCTCGTCAAGCTGGAGGAGGAAGGGCTGCTCACCCGGGTGCACGGCGGGGCGGTCGTGGACGAGGGCGACCAGCCCTTCGCCGAGGTCGCCGAGGTCCGGGTGGCCGAGAAGGACGCGATAGCGGCGCGGGCCGCCTCCATGGTCCGCGACGGCCAGTCCGTGCTGCTCGACATCGGGACCACCGCCTACCGCCTGGCCCGGCAGCTGCACGGCCGCAGGCTCACCGTGATCACCAGCAACCTGGTGGTCTACGAGGAACTCGCGGACGACGAGGGCATCGAGCTGGTGCTGCTCGGCGGCATGGTCCGCCGTGAGTACCGCTCCCTCGTCGGCTTCCTCACCGAGGACAACCTCCGTCAACTGCACGCGGACTGGCTGTTCCTCGGCACCAGCGGGGTACGGCCCGGCGGGCAGGTGATGGACACCACCGTCGTCGAGGTCCCGGTCAAGCGCGCCATGATCAAGGCGAGCGACAAGGTGGTCCTGCTCGCCGACTCCGCGAAGTTCCCCGGCACGGGGATGGCGCGCGTCTGCGGCCCCAGGGAACTCGACGTCGTGGTCACCAACACGCCCGTGGACGGGACGACCTGCTCCTCCTTCGAGGAGGCCGGGGTCGAGGTCGTGACCACATGAACCGCGCACCGGGCACCTACCGCGCCGTCGGAGGCATGATCCACCGCTCAGGCGGCATGCTCCCCGGGGCGGCGGTGCGGTGCGCGACGACAGCCCGGCCCGCGCCCGTCACCGCGACCACGGCGGCACAGGGGCGCGGCCGGCTGACACGTGTCCCGACGACCGGCACCCCCCGCGCGCCACGGCGCGGGTCCCGCGCGCCGGGCGGCCCCACGGCCGCACGGCGGGCCCCGCGCCTGCCCGCACACATGCACGATCGGCAAAGGTGGTAGTTGCGTGAAGCTGACGATTCTGGGCGGCGGAGGATTCCGTGTGCCCCTCGTGTACGGGGCGCTCCTCGGGGACCGCGCCGAGGGCCGGGTCACCCATGTCGTCCTGCACGACCTGGACGCCGAACGGCTCTCCGCCGTCACCCGCGTCCTCGCCGAGCAGGCCGCCGACATCCCCGACGCCCCCGAGGTGACCGCCACCACCGACCTCGACGAGGCCCTGACCGGCGCCGACTTCGTCTTCTCCGCGATCCGTGTCGGCGGTCTGGAGGGCCGGGCCCACGACGAACAGGTGGCCCTCGCCGAAGGTGTCCTCGGTCAGGAGACCGTCGGCGCCGGCGGCATCGCCTACGGGCTGCGGACGGTCCCCGTCGCCGTCGACATCGCCCGGCGCGTCGCCCGGCTCGCCCCCGACGCCTGGGTCATCAACTTCACCAACCCGGCCGGCCTGGTCACCGAGGCCATGTCCCGCCACCTCGGCGACCGCGTCATCGGCATCTGCGACTCACCCGTCGGCCTCGGCCGCCGTATCGCCCGGGTCCTCGGGGCCGACCCCCGCGAGGCCTGGATCGACTACGTCGGCCTCAACCACCTCGGCTGGGTCCGCGGACTGCGTGTCGCCGGCCGCGACGAACTCCCGCGTCTCCTCGCCGACCGCGATCTGCTCGGCTCCTTCGAGGAGGGCAAACTCTTCGGCGTCGACTGGCTCCAGTCCCTGGGCGCCGTCCCCAACGAGTACCTCCACTACTACTACTTCAACCGCGAGGCGGTCCGCGCCTACCAGGCCGCCGAGAAGACCCGCGGCGCCTTCCTCAAGGACCAGCAGGCCCACTTCTACGAGGAGATGCGCCGCCCCGACGCCCACGCCCTCAAGGCATGGGACCGCACCCGCGCCGAGCGCGAGGCCACGTACATGGCGGAGAACCGCGAGACCGCGGGCGCCGGCGAACGCGACGCCGACGACCTCTCCGGCGGCTACGAGAAGGTCGCCCTCGCCCTGATGCGGGCCATCGCCCGCGACGAGCGCACCACCCTCATCCTCAACGTCCGCAACCGGTCCACCCTCTCCGTCCTCGACACCGAGGCGGTCATCGAGGTGCCCTGCCTGGTCGACGCCAACGGTGCCCACCCGGTCACCGTCGCCCCGCTGCCCGACCACGCCACCGGCCTGGTCTGCGCGGTCAAGGCCGTCGAGCGCGAGGTCCTCGCCGCCGCCGAGTCGGGCTCCCGCACGACCGCGGTCAAGGCCTTCGCCCTGCATCCCCTGGTCGACTCGGTCAACGTCGCCCGACGCCTGGTGGAGGGGTACACGGCGGTGCACCCTGGCCTGGAGTACCTGAAGTAGGCTCCTCCGCGACGGGAGCGGGAAAGCGCTTTCCGTCCGCCCGCCGTTCCCGCCCCCGACTCCGGCC
>NZ_LIQX01000058.1 GCF_001418475.1 Streptomyces ossamyceticus
GCGGGGGTGTGGTCACTTGGCGAGCTCCAGGGTAGGGATTCCAGGAGGATTCAACCCGAAGACCTGCGCGTACAGCGAAAGCTCCGCCTCCAGCACCCGCACCATCGTCTCCGACCGACGGAATCCGTGCCCCTCGCCCTCGAAGGCGATGTAGGCGTGCGGCACCGGCCGTCCCTCCATCCTGGCCAGGAACCGCTCGCACTGCGTGGGCGGGCAGATCACGTCGTCGAGGCCCTGGAGCAGCAGGAAGGGCGCGGTGATCCGGTCGGCGTGCTCGGCCGGGGACCGCTCCGCGTACCGCATCGGCTCCTCGGCGAGCGGCCCGACAAGGCTCTCCAGATACCGCGACTCGAAGTCGTGGGTCTCTCCCGACCCCCACTGGGTGAGGTCCAGCACCGGGTACAGGATGGTTCCGCAGGCGTAGACGTCGGTCGTGGTGAGGGAGACGGCCGTGGTCCAGCCGCCCGCGCTGCCGCCCCGGATGGCGAGCCGAAGGCGGTCGGCGGTGCCCTCGTCGGCGAGGGCGAGGGCGACGGCCGCGCAGTCCTCGACGTCGACGACGCCCCACTGCTCGCGCAGCCGGTTGCGGTACTCCCGCCCGTATCCGGTGGACCCCCCGTAGTTGACCTCGGCGACGCCGATGCCGCGCGAGGTGAAGTACGCGATGGCCAGGTCGAGGACCAGGGGCGCGCGGCTGGTGGGTCCGCCGTGCGCCCAGACGACGTACGGCGGCAGTTCGGTGCCGGGGGCGAGGCAGCCGGGGTTGTGGGGCGGGTAGACGTGCGCGTGGATCTCGCGTCCGGCGGGGCCGAGGAAGGTGCGGATCTGGGGTTCGGGGTAGTGGGCCGGGTCGACCGGGTCGTCGTGCGCGGCGCCGATGACGCGGGCGCGGCCGGCGAGGGTGCCGGCGGAGCCGGAGCCCGCGGGGCAGGTGTCCAGTTCGACGACCTCGTACGCGCTGCGCGGGCTGGCGCCGATGGCGATCACCCGGCCGCCGTGGGTGGCGAGCGACGGGGCGAACTCGGTCCAGGGGCCGGCCGCGTCCGTGATCTGGCCGGTCTCGGGGTCGAGGACGCCGAGCGCGGTGGCACCCCGGCCGTGCACGACGGCGATGAGCCCGCTCTTCAGCAGGGCGAACCAGCGCAGCCCGATCCTCCACAGCGGCCCGCCGAACTCCTCCTCTCGGGCGCACAGGGGGGTGTTGCGGCCGTCGTGCTCGCGCCGGTACAGGTTCCAGTAGCCGGTGCGGTCGCTGGAGTGCACGAGGGTGCCGTCGGCGGCCCACTCGACCTGGGCGATCGACTCGTCGGGGCCGCCCTCGACGGTCCGGGCGCCGCGCAGTGTGCCGTCGTCGGCGACGTCGGCGACGATCAGTTCGGTGCCGTCCCAGGGCATGCGCGGATGGTCCCAGGCGAGCCACGCGGCGCGCCGGCCGTCGGGCGAGATCCGGGGCCCGGTGACGAAACGGTGGGCCCCGTCGGAGAGCTCGCGGACGGCGTCGCGGTCCTCGGCCGCCGATCCGTCCAGCGGCACCGCGGCGACGACCCGCCGTACGTCGGCGGGCCCCTGCCCGGTGAACTCCTCCAGGACGCACCACACCTCGTCCCGCTCGGGGTGGAGCTGCGGATCCGCCCAGCGCAGCCCGCCGCCGACCGGGGACACTGGCGTGAGGGCCACGGGCTCCCCGCCGGGCTCGTACCGGTAGAGGCGCTGGTCGGCGAAGTTCACGAACACCACGAGGGGCCCGGTCTCCTTCGGGAGTCCGGCCCACGGGTGCCCGCCGTACTCCATGACGCGGCTGCGCACGTTCCACGGCGCGGGCAGCACCGACTCCTCCGTGCCGTCGGAGGTCCGCCGTACGAGGGTGCGTCTGCCGCCCTCGGTGGGCCGTGGTTCGGTCCACCACGCCTCGTCGCCGACGAACCCCGCGAACTCGGGGTGCCCGTCGTGGGCGGCCGCGAGCTCCGCGTCGATCGGAGAGGGCCATGAACCGTACGCCAGGGTCTGCACCTTGTCCCCCATCTCCCTTCGTCCCCGTCTGTGCCTTCCCCGGGCCGCCGCTTCCTAGGCCCGATGGTCACATTCCCGTCGTCCGCGGGAAAGGCGGGCCCGGTGTCGTCAGGCCGTCCTCAGGAAGCGGTCGAGTACCCGGACACCGAAGTGGAGTGCCTCCACCGGGACGCGTTCGTCGACGCCGTGGAAGAGGGCCGCGTAGTCGAAGCCCTCGGGGAGCTTCAGCGGCGCGAACCCGTAGCCGGTGATCCCGAGGCGCGAGAACTGCTTGGCGTCCGTGCCGCCGGCCATGCAGTACGGCACGACGTGGCCCTCGGGCGCGAACTCCTCGACGGCTGCCCGCATCCGCGCGTACGTCACCGAGTCGACCGGCGCCTGGAGGGCCACCTCGCGGTGCTCGAACTCCCAGTCGACATGGGGCCCGGTGAGCCGGTCCAGGGTCTCGCGGAACTCGTCCTCGCCGCCGGGGACGTACCGCCCGTCCACATGGCCGACGGCCTCCCCCGGGATCACGTTGATCTTGTATCCGGCGTCGAGCATGGTCGGGTTGGCGCTGCCCCGCACGGTCGGTTCGACCAGGGCGGCGGCCGGGCCGAGCTTCTCCAGCAGCCGGTCGACGCCCTCGGTGTCGTCGAGCTCGGGATCGATGCCGTACAGCGCGGCGAGCTCGGTGAGGGCGGCGCGCACGGTCGGGGTGAGCCGCAGGGGCCACTCGTGGGCGCCGATCCGGGCGATCGCCGCCGCCAGCCGGGTCACCGCGTTGTCCCGGTTCACCTTGGAGCCGTGACCGGCGCGGCCGCGCGCGGTGAGCTTCAGCCAGCCGGTGCCGCGTTCCCCGGCGGCGATCGGGTAGAGCTGACGGCCGGCTCCGTCGTGGAAGGTGAACGCCCCGGACTCGCTGATGCCCTCGGTGCAGCCCTCGAACAGGCTCGGGTGCCGGTCGGCGAGGAACCCGGAGCCGTCCTCGGCGCTGGCCTCCTCGTCGGCGGTGAACGCGATCACGATGTCGCGGCGGGGCCGTACACCGTGGCGGGCCCACCGCCGTACGGCGGCGAGGATCATCGCGTCCATGTTCTTCATGTCGACGGCGCCCCGGCCCCAGACCACGCCGTCGCGGATCTCCCCGGAGAACGGGTGCACGCTCCAGTCCTCCGCCCGCGCGGGCACCACGTCGAGGTGACCGTGGACGAGCAGCGCGTCAGCCGAAGGGTCGGTGCCCTCGATCCGGGCGACGACGTTCGTACGGCCCTCGGTGCGCTCCAGCAGGGTGGGTTCCAGCCCGGCCTCGGCGAGCCGCGCGGCGGCGTACTCGGCGGCGGGCCGCTCGCGGCAGTCGCCGCCGCCGCGGTTGGTGGTGTCGATGCGGATGAGGTCGGAGGTGAACCGGACGACCTCGTCGAGCGCCTGCTCGTCCACGGGTGCCGTCTGCTCAGCCATAGGTCTCCTCCATCGCGGCCGAGACGATCGTCGTGACCGCCTTGAAGGTACGGATGCCCTCGTACATGGTCGGGCTGGTGTACGCGATCTTGCGTTCGCCGGTACGGGTCACGCCCGGAACGACGGTCGCGGCCATCGCGAGGTGCTCGGCGTCGAACTCCAGCGCCACGGTGAAGGGTCCGCCCCGGACCGGTTCGTGCCGGACCGCAAGCGACGCGGCCTCCTTCGCCGCCGCGCGGATGTCGGCGGCGGTCCGCGCGGGGGTGCGGCACACCGCCGCGTACCGGGACACATGGTCCTTGACCGCGACCTTGAGCGCGCCGGGCGCGTACCCGAGGGCGTCCTCGCACGCCACGTCGTCACCGGTCACCAGCACCACCGGCACCCCGAACTCGGCGACGACCCGCGCGTTCAGCAGCCCTTCGCTGGCCCGTACGCCGTCGACCCAGACGCCGGTGATGGAGTTCGCGAGGTAGGTGTGGGCGAGGACGCCCTCCATGCCGGCGCCCGCGTGGTAGCCGACGAAGGCGATGCCGTCGACGTCGCCGTGCTGCACGCCCTCGACCATCGACAGCGCCTTGTGCCGGCCGGTGAGCATCTGCGCCCGCTCGTCCAGCTGCTCCAGGAGCAGGTTGCGCATCGTCCAGTGCGCCTCGTTGATCAGCACCTCGTCGGCGCCGCCGTCGAGGAAGCCGAGCACGGCGGCGTTCACGTCGGACGTGAACATCGCCCGGCACCGCTCCCACTGCGGGGTACCCGGCAGCACGTCGGCGGGCCAGGTGACACCGGTGGCGCCCTCCATGTCCGCACTGATGAGGATCTTCATGACGCCTCACGTTACGCGCCGCCCCGGACGGGCGCGGCGACGAGCCCCGTCGGACGTGCGGTTCCCTGCTGCCCGGGTCGGCTCCGTCCCCGGGCCGCCCGGTGTCGCTCCCGTGCCGCCCGGTGTCGCCCCCGTGCTCAGACCCGGCCGGCCACGTACCACCTCGACGGCAGTTCGATCCGGGTGCCGTCGGGGGTGTGCTCGGTGGTGACGAGGGGCAGCTCTCCGTCGGCGAGGACCGTGAGCCCGGCCGTGCGCAGGTACTCGGGGACCGCGGCGTCGCTGACCTCGGCGGGGGCGATGCCGTGGCGGAAGACGGGGGCGAGCTTCGCGGGCGGGCCCGCGGGACCGCCGGCCAGGCCCATGAGGACGGGCTTGGCGGCTTCGGAGAGTTCGACGAGGAAGGCCCGGCCGCGCTCCCCCACCAGCGTGGCGACGGTCTCGACGAGTCGCTGTCGGTCCTCGGGCTCGCACTGGTGGAGGACACCGCGCACATAGACGTTGGCGTCGCCGAGGTCCGCGCGCAGGGCGTCGGCGTCCGCCTTGTCGGCCGCGTCGAGGAGCCGGAAGTCGGCCCGGCCGTCGGGGTCGGCGCGGCGGGCGTGGTCGAGGGCGGCGGCCGAGAGGTCCGTGCCGACGACGCGGGCGAAGCGGTCGGCGAGGTAGCGGGTCTGGGTGCCGTTGCCACAGCCGAGGTCCACCATGGGCAGGTCCAGGGCGGTGAGGTGCGGCTCGAAGAGGGCCAGGTGGACGGCGGAGGTCCGCGCGGGCTCGGCGTCCCAGAACACGGCTCCCGCCTCGTCCGGGGCCTCACGCCAGAACCCCTCCCACGCGTCCCGGTACCGACTCGTCACGCTCATGCCCAACCCCCTGGATATGGCAGCGGGCCCACCGGACGGGTGGCCCAGAACGGTCTACCGCGCCCGTCACGCGGGGACAAGCACCCGGGGCGTACCTTCACCCCGCATCCGGATCGCACACACCGCGCCACACCCGCGCGTACACCCGCGCTCCCCACGCCCCAGGGGCACCGGGCACCGGCGCAGGCGCTGGCGCAGGCGCAGGCGCAGGCGCCGCGATCATGTGCGGTCCCCGCCTCCCAGCCGTTCCCGCCCAGGCCACCCAGTCGTCCCCCGGCCGCGCCTCCCAGCCGTCGCCGGCCGCGCCACCCAAGCGTTCCCCGCCCGTGCCCTCGGGCCTCCCGCGTCCGCGCCCCGCCGTCCGTCAGCGGCGGCGCGGGAGGGTCAGCTCGAACCAGACCGTCTTGCCGCCGCCGGTCCGGCTCGTCCCCCACTCGCGGGCGAGGGTGCTGAGGACGCGCAGTCCCCGGCCGTACTCGTCGGCGGGGCCGGTGCTGAGGAGCGTCGGCAGGGTGTGGTCCTCGTCATAGACCTCGCAGAGCAGGGTGTCGCCCCGGACGAGCCGCAGTTCGACGCGGCGGCCCCTCGCATGGCGGACGGCGTTGGTGACCAGCTCGCCGGCCAGCAGCTCGGCGGTTTCCGTGAGCGGCTCCAGCCCCCAGACGTACAGCTGTTCACGGACGGCGGCGCGGGCGCGGCCCACCTCGACGGGGTCGCGGGCGAGGCGCCACTCGGCGACGTCCTCCGGTTCGACGCCGTTGAGGCGGGCCATCAGCAGGGCCACGTCGTCCTTGCGGCCGCCCCGCGTGTTGAGGGCGCGGATGATGGTGTCGCAGGCCGCGTCCATGGAGGCGGCCGGGTGCGCGGCGGACTCGCAGAGCGTCGCCAGGCCGACGCCGATGTCCTCGCCGCGCACCTCCACCAGACCGTCGGTGCACATCACGAGCCGGTCACCGGGTTCCACGCGGACGCGCACCGCCTCGAAGGGCACACCCCCGACCCCGATGGGCGCGCCGGTGGGCAGGTCGAGCAGTTCGCTGCGGCCGTCCACCGCGCGGACCAGCACCGGCGGGATGTGGCCGGCGTTGGCGAGGTGCAGCTCGCCCGCGATCGGGTCGTAGACGGCGTACAGGCAGGTCGCGAGGTAGGTGTCGCCGAGGCGCTGGGCGAGGTCGTCGAGGTTGCGCAGAAGCTGCGCGGGCGGCAGGTCGAGGGCCGCCATGGTCTGCACGGCGGTACGCAACTGGCCCATCATCGCGGCCGAGTTGAGCCCGTGCCCCATGACGTCGCCGACGACGAGGGCGGTGCGGGCGCCGGGGAGTTTCACCGAGTCGAACCAGTCGCCGCCGACCCGGCCGAGCAGGGTGCCGGGCAGATAGCGGGTGGCGATGTCGCAGCCCGTCCGGTGAGCCTCGATGGTGGGCAGCATGCTGTCCTGGAGCGTCTCGGCGACGTTCTCCTGGTACGTGTACATGCGGGCGTTGTCGAGGACGAGCCCGGCGCGGGCGGCGAGTTCGGCGCCGGTGACGCGGTCCATGTCGTCGAAGACCTCGCGCTCCGGGTGGCGCAGCAGGATCATGAAACCGAGCACCACGTTGCGGGCCTTCAGCGGCACGATCAGCATGGAGCGGCCCGTGATCAGCGGCCGGATGTCGCGCTTCTCGAACTGCGCGGCGATCGCGTGCCCCATCTGCTCGCTGATCCGGGGGACGAGGACGGGTTCGCCGGTGGTCATGCACTGGAAGAACGGGGTGTGCGCGGGGAACGGCATGGCCTCGCCGACGGGGACGACGTCGTCCCAGCGGCCGGGCTCGTCCGTGTGCTCCAGGGCCACCCGGTGCCACATGGTGGTCGTGTCCGGCACGCCTTCGGGGAAGCCCTCACCGGCGACGACCTGCTCGCGCAGATAGGTGCCGGCGACATCGGTGAAGCGGGGGACGACGGCCTTGCTGACCTCGATGATCGTGCGGGACAGATCGAGGGAGGTGCCGATGCGTCCGCTCACCTCGTTCAGGAACTCCAGACGCTCCCGTACGGCGGCGTACTCGAGGTCCTCGCCCTCGTCCTTCAGCTCCTCCGGCACCGGCAGCCCCTCGGCGACGGCGCGCGCGGCGCGTTCGCGGCGCCTTCGGCGTTCCGCGCGCCGGGGCACGCCCCAGTCGGGGGTCACGGGCACCCGGTCGTTCTGGCTGAACTCCAGGACGGGGTAGCCCAGTTCGAGGACCTGCGCGACGATGCGGGCGCTGTCGTCGACGCTCATGCTCGGCAGGATGTCGGGGAGGCGGCGGGCGAGTTCCTCGGCGCCGGGGAAGTCGGTGTGGAGGGCGAAACCGGGCGCGATGCGCTCGACGGCCACCCCGTCGTGGTGTCCCCGCAGCGCCTCGGCGTCGGCGGCCAGCACCAGCAGGCGTCCCGGGCCGGGTCCGACGAGCGGGTAGGCCCACCACAGGACGTCGGTCCGGGTGCCGTGCCCCTGCCCGGGGGTCTCGGGGGCGCTCGTCCCGTCGCGGTCGCTCTCGGGCACGGTGAGCCGGGCCCGTCCGGCCGACGGGTAGCAGAGCTGCCCGTCGAGGGAGGACTCCAGGTCGGGGCCGAGTCCGTCGTACGGGCCGTACGCGGCGTGGGGCGGGGTGTCCTCCTCCTCGGGGAGGGCGCCGGACACCGGGAGCAGGTCCAGGGCGGGGCGGCCCACCGCGTCGTCCTTGGACGTGCCGAACAGCCGCCGGGCTCCGGTGCTCCAGTGCGACACGAGCCCGCCGCGGTCGACGACGACCACGGCCAGGGGGACACGGCCGGCCGCGGTCCGCCCCACCGCGTCGTCCCCCGCTCCGTGGCCGGTGTACGCGCCCGTGTCGGTGCCACGGTCCATGGCCAAGGCCCTTTCTTCCACGGCTCGCCGGCTCGCAAGATCTGCGGCGCCTTCACTACCGTACGGCGGCGTAGCGTCGCGAGGTGTGGCAATACGGGAATTGACCACCCGGAGCCTCCGGCGCAAGGACCGGTACACCTTCAGCGCCCCTTCGACGCGTACGCCCCTTCGACACGCGTGCCTGTGCGGCACGCCTGCCCGTGCGGCACCGGGGCCCTGCGCCGGGGCGCCATCGGAGCAGGCGGCCGACCCGAACGCCCCCGGACACCCGCGTCCGACGTCCGTCCGGCATCGGCCCGGCGCCCATCGGCCCCACGTCTCAGTCCGCGTGCCCCAGATGCAGGTCCCGTACCGTCCGGTCGCCGCCCGCGACCCTGAGGACCGTCGCGACCGGCGGATATCCCGTCGCGATCACCGTGTACTCGCCGACCGACAGGTCGTCGAACCGGAAGGTGCCGTCGGCGCCGGTGGTGAGCGTGGCGACAACGTTGCCCGCGGCGTCCAGGAGGGTGACCCGCGCGTCCTCGACGGGGCGGCCGCCGCCGGCGCGGACCGTGCCCTTCAGCACGGCGCCCCCGGCGAGTTCGATGTCCTGCCGTGTCTCGCCGTCGGCCCGCACGGTGACGGGCAGCGCGGAGGGGCGGCGGGAGTGGGCGCCGGCGGCGAGGGTGTACTCGCCGGCCGGCAGATCGCTGACGGCGTACTCGCCGAGCGCGCCGCTGCGGGTGGTCACCACGACCTCGCCGTGCACATTGGTGAGGGTGACGGTCGCGTCGCCCACCGGCCGGCCGTCCACGGTGCGCACGGTCCCGGTGAGCCGCCCGACGCCGCCGAGCACGATGTCGACCTCGACGGGGCCTCCCCCGACGGTCACGCTCACCGCCTGCGGCTGGTGGCCGCCGGCCGCCGCGATCAGCACGTAGGGCCCCGGTCCGGGCGTGGACAGCGCGTACGTCCCGTCCTCGCCGCTGCCGCCGCGCCCCGTCTGTCGGCCGACGGCGTCGATGAGGGTGAGCGCGGCCCGCGGCACGACGGTGCCGTCCTGGTGCCGCACCGTGCCGCACAGCGGAACCCCGGGGGCCGCCGGGGCGGCGCAGGGTTCGTGGGCCGAGCGGTCCTGCGGACCGGGGACGGGAGCGGTGTGCGCGTCGGGGATCGCCCCCTCGGGCGCCTCGTCCTGCGGGGCCGGCGGGTCGCCCTTGAGGAAGAGGGCGACGAGGAGCCCGAGGAGGAGCACCGGCGCCAGATACAGGAAGAGTCGCGGCAGGACGTCGGCCCAGCCCTCGGCGTACGCGGTGCGCAGCGGGGCGGGCAGCTCGTGGACGGGCCCGGCGGTGAGGAACCGGGGGTCGGGTCCGCCGTCCGCGGGGGCGGGCAGGCGGTCGGCGAGCCGGGCCGTCAGCAGCGTGCCCAGGAGGGCGACGGCCACGCTGCCGCCGAGTTGCCGGAGGTAGTTGCTCGCGTGGGTGGCGGTGCCGACGTCCTGGGGTCGTGCGGAGTGCTGCACGGCGAGGACCAGGACCGGCATCACCATGCCGATCCCCGCGCCCAGCAGGGCCGTCCAGAGGCCGAAGTCCAGCCGGGGCGTGTCGGGCTCCAGGCGGGAGAGGAGCCACATCCCCGCGGCGGCCAGGGCACTGCCGAGGACCGGGTAGGTCCGGTAGTGCCCGGTGAGGCCGATGAGCCGGCCCGAGACGACCGACGCGGCGACGATGCCGGCCGTCATCGGCAGCATGAGGACGCCCGCCTCGGTCGCGGAGGCGCCGTCGGCCAGCTGGAGCCAGGCCGGGAGATAACTGGCCGCCCCGAAGAGCGCGGCACCGATGGCCGGCCCGACGAGCCCGGTGACGACGAAGACCGGGTCCCGGAACAGCCGCAGGGGGATGAGGGGATGGGCCGCGAACCGTTCGACGACGAGGAGGAGGATTGTCGCCGCGACCGCGCCGGCGCCGAGCCCGAGGACGACCCGGGAGTCCCACGCGTGGGCCGTGCCGCCCCAGCCGGCGGCCAGCACCAGACAGGTCGAGGTGACCGCGAGCAGCAGCGCGCCGACCACGTCGAGCCGTCGCCGGGGTCTGCGGGGCTCCGTCCGCGGTGACTTCAGCGCGAAGGTGACGACGGCGAGAGCGAGCAGACCGAACGGCACGTTGGCGTAGAAGCACCACCGCCAGGAGAGCTGGTCGGTGAGGTAGCCGCCGAGGAGCGGGCCGGTGACGGAGGCGAGGCCGAACACGGCGCCGACCGCGCCGAGATAGCGACCGCGGTGCCGCTCCGGCACGATGTCGGCGACGATCGCCTGGACGCCGGTCATCAGACCGCCCGCGCCGACGCCCTGGAGGGCGCGGAACGCGATGAGCTGGTCCATGGTGCGGGACCAGCCGGCGAGGGCCGACCCGGCGAGGAAGACGACGAGCGCGAACTGGAAGACACCCTTGCGGCCGTACAGCTCGCCGAGCCTGCCGTGGACCGGCAGCGTGACGGTGGCCGCGAGCAGATACGCGGTGATCACCCAGGACATCCGGTCCCGGCCGTGCAGTTCGCCGGCGAGGCGCGGGAGCGCGACGGCCACGGTCATCTGTTCCAGGGCGGCGAGGAGCAGCACGACCAGGAGGGCGCAGAACACCGAGCGGACGCGGCCGTTGCCGAGCGGTGGGGGCGCGGCGGGCGGCGAGGGCGCGGGGGCGCTGGCCGGTTCGTCCCTCAGCAGTGTGGTCGCGCTCATCCGTACCGCTCCCCTCGTGGCACCTACCGCACAGTTACCGCGTCAAGCGGCAACTGCCGGTAAGGGCCACGAGTTACGGCGTCCCGGGGAGCGCGACGGAGATCCACTCGAACCGGTGAGGGGCGCAAGAGGCGCCGGTGTGCCGCCTGTTGGGCCGGGCCACGGGGCGGCGGGGTGCGTCGGGACGTCTACTTCTCGACCTCGGTGGCGAGGTTCGCGAGGATCGCGTCGTAGATCCGGCCGAGGCCCTTGGGGGCGAAGGTCCGCTCGAAGAAGCCGCCGATGCCGCCGGCGCCCTGCCAGGTGGTGGTGACGACCACGCGGGAGCTGCCCTCGCCGGCGGGGGTGACCCGCCAGACGGTGACCATGGAGGAGTTGCGGTCCTTCTCGACGAGCTCGCCGTCGGAGGGCTCGGTGACCTCCAGGAGGCAGTCGCGGACGCGCTTGCTGGTGGCCTGGAGCCGCCAGTGGACGAGGGTGCCCTCGCCGTCGCCGCCCTCGCGCACCTCGTACTCGCTGAAGTGCTCGGGCAGGAGCTTCCCGCGCGTGCCGCTGTAGTCGGCCAGCGTGTCGAACACCGTCTCCGCGTCCGCCGCGACGACTCGTTCCGTCGTGGCCTCGACCTGCGCCATTGCACTTCCTCCAGCACTTGGTAACTCGGGGATGTGCGGAAAGCCAACCACCACCCGGCCGGACGGCCCAAATCGGGGGGCCACGGGGGCGGCGGGTGGCCCGCGACGCATCCCTCCCGGCCAAGACCTTCACACGATGCTCGAAAGCTCATTCGCACGATCATGGGAACGTGTGTTCTATTCTGAGGTCAGAGCAACCGAGGAGGCGTCCATGCGCTGGGACCATCTGGCCGAGAACCCCGTCACGGCCCGGGACGCCGCGCTGTTCGGCGCGGAAGCGGTGACGACGCGCACCTTCGACACGCCCGAGTTCCGGGGCATGACCTTCCACGAGATCCGGGCGAGATCGATCGTGAACCGAGTCCCGGGGGCCTCCCGGATGCCGTTCGAGTGGACGGTGAACCCGTATCGGGGCTGCACCCACGCGTGCGTCTACTGCTTCGCCCGCAGGACCCACAGCTATCTGGACCTGGACACGGGCCACGACTTCGACTCCCAGATCGTGGTGAAGGTCAACGCGCCCGAGTTGCTGCGCCGCCGGCTCGGCTCACCGCGCTGGCGCGGTGAGCACATCGCGATGGGCACCAACGTGGACTGCTACCAGCGCGCGGAGGGCCGCTACCGGCTGATGCCGGGCATCATCGCCGCCCTGCGCGACCACGCGAACCCCTTCTCGATCCTGACCAAGGGCACGCTGATCCTGCGCGACCTGGACCTCCTCCGGCAGGCCGCCGAGGTCACCGAGGTGGGCATCTCCGTCTCCGTCGGCTTCACCGACCAGGAGCTGTGGCGCACGGTCGAGCCGGGCACACCGGCGCCGGAGCGCCGCCTGGACATCGTGCGGGCCTTCGCCGACCACGGCATCGACTGCGGGGTGCTGATGGCCCCCGTGCTCCCCTTCCTCAGCGACCACCCGGACCGGCTGCGCGACACCGTCCGGGCGATCGCGGCCTCCGGGGCGACCTCCGTGACACCGCTGGTGCTGCATCTGCGGCCGGGCGCGCGCGAGTGGTACATGGCCTGGCTGGAGCGCCATCACCCCCATCTCGTACGGCGTTACGAGCGGCTGTACGCGGAGGGGGCGTACGCCCCGAAGTGGTACCAGCGGCAGGTGACCCGTCAGGTCCACGAACTGGCCGAGGAGTTCGGCATGGGGCCCCGGCACGCGGGACTGCCGAGGAGGCTCACGCCGCCCGAGCCGGCCCCGGCGGAGCAGGCTCCGGACACGGCACCCACCCAACTGACGCTTCTCTGAAAGAACATCCCTGACCGGTTCGGGGTCATCCGGGCGCTCCTTCATCGCCGATCGGGTCAAGATGTGACAGACCGGGTTCTTCCGCGCCCCTATTCCGGGACGATGCGACCAAAGGCCGTGGTGTGCACGGCTCGACATCCTCCGTCCTGGGAGACCTGACAGATGAAGAAACGCGCGACCGCCCTGTGCGGTGCCGCCGCTGTGCTGGCCGGGATGGTCACGGCGGTCCCCGCCGACGCGAGTGGCGGCTCCGCGGCCGCCCCGGTGGCGACGCTCTCCTGGAAGAAGTGCGCCACCAGCGCGTATCCGACCCTCCAGTGCGCCTCCCTGAAGGTGCCGCTGAACCATGCCGACCCGCGGGGCAGGAAGATCACGCTCGCCCTGTCGCGCGTGCCGCACACCGCGAAGAAGTACCAGGGACCGCTGCTGGTCAACCCCGGTGGCCCCGGCGGCAGCGGACTCACCCTGGCCGGCTACCTCGCCTCCTCCCTGCCGAAGAAGGTGGCCGCGCAGTACGACGTCATCGGCTTCGACCCTCGCGGCGTCGGTGCCAGCAGGCCCGCCCTGAACTGCCGGCCGACCCAGTTCGCGCCGGTGCGCCCCAACTCCCTGCCGGACACCGGCAAGACGGAGAAGGCGAATCTGAAGCGCGCCGAGGACTTCGCCCGGGCGTGCGCCGCGAAGTACGGGGACGTGCTGCCGTACATCGACACCGTGAGCGCGGCCGAGGACATCGACGCCATCCGCGCGGCGCTCGGCGCGAAGAAGATCAACTACTTCGGGTACTCGTACGGCACCTATCTGGGCGCCGTGTACGCCAAGCTCCACCCGAACCGGGTACGGCGCGCGGTGCTGGACTCGGTCGTCGACCCCACCGGGGTCTGGTACGAGGACAATCTCCAGCAGGACCACGCGTTCGACGACCGCCACCGGGCGCTGATGGCCTGGATCGCCAGGCACAACGGGACCTACCGGCTCGGCACCGATCCGCGGAAGGTCGAGGCCAAGTGGTACGCGATGCGGTCGGCGCTGGCCAGGAAGCCCGCGGACGGCAAGGTGGGCGCCTCCGAACTGGAGGACACCTTCATCCCCGGCGGGTACTACAACGGCTACTGGCCCGACCTCGCCGCCGCGTTCGCGGCGTTCGTGAACAAGAAGGACGACGATCCGCTGGTCGAGGCGTACGAGAACTTCGCCGCCGTCGACACCGCGGGCGCCAACGGCTACAGCGTCTACGCCGCGGTGCAGTGCCGTGACGCGCACTGGCCGCGCGACTGGGACCGGTGGCGTGACGACAACTGGGGGGTGTACGAGAAGGCACCCTTCATGACCTGGAACAACGCCTGGTACAACGCGCCGTGCGCGTTCTGGCCCACGGCGTCCCTCAACCCCGTGGACGTCTCCAACGACGCGCTGCCACCGGTCCTGATCTTCCAGGCCACCGGCGACGCCGCCACCCCGTACGAGGGCGGTGTCATGACCCACCACCTGCTGCGCGGCTCCAGCCTGGTGGTCGAGCAGGGCGGCGGGAACCACGGCATCACCCTCAGCGGGAACGCCTGCCTGGACCGGCATCTGGCCGCCTATCTGACCGACGGCACGGTGCCGCGCGGCACCGGCGAGGCCGACGCGGTGTGCAAGAAGCAGCCCGACCCCAAGCCGCGGAAGGACAAGGCCTCGTCCGCGACGTCACGCGGCTCGACCCTCCACGGCCTGCTGGGCTTCCGCGGCTGACGCGGCCCCGACAGACGTCGTGGGAGGCGGGGAATTCCTCGCCTCCCACGACGTCGCCCCGCCTAGGGTGCCCCCATGGATGATCTTCATGACCTCCGTGTCCGGCACATGGCCCTGTCCGACTGCCGCGCCGTCGCCGAGATCCGGGTCGGCGGCTGGCGCACGGCCTACGCCGGGCTCGTCCCCCAGTCGCACCTCGACGGGCTGGACGTGGCGGAGGACGCCGAGAAACGGCGCGGGATGCTCCTCAAGACCGGCAACCCGGTGGTGAACCTGGTCGCCGAGCGCGCCGGGGAGGTGCTCGGCTGGGCGGCGTACGGGCCGTACCGGGACGGCGACATCAGCACCGGGGACGCCGAGTTGTACGCGATCTACGTACGGCCGGGCCATCTCGGCGGCGGCGTCGGCGGTGCGCTGCTGCGGACCTCGCTCGACCGCTGCCGGGCCGCCGGGTACCCCAGGGTGTTCCTGTGGGTGCTCAAGGAGAACGCCCGGGCCCGCCGCTTCTACGAGCACCACGGCTTCACGCCGGACGGCATCGAAGAACCGTTCGACGTGGACGGGGTGGAGATACCGGAGGTGCGGTACGCCCGTCGGCTGGAGCCCGGCGAGCACACTCCCTGAGCCGCGCGGGAGCCGCGCGACACGTCCGCGCCGCGCCGCGCGCGTCCAGGAGCGGCGCCCCCGCCGGGCGTCAGCGCTGTCTCGGGATGCCGGCCAGGGCGTGCACCGCGGCCTCCGCCAGCGCCGGGTGGGCGAGCGCCTCGCTGAGAACCCGTCTGGCCCGGGTGTCGCCCAGCGCCCCGAGGCCCTCCACGCACGCGAGGGCCACCCGGCGGTAGGGGTCGTGCGGGGTGAGCCGGCGTTCGAGGGTGGTGATCAGCGCGGGCACGGCCTCGGGCGCCCGGAGCTCGACGAGCAGCCGGACCGGGTGCAGGGCGTAGGCGACGCGCAGTTCGTTGGTGGCGAGGGCGGCGGCCGCGCGGGCGGTGCGGGGGTCGCCGAGCCGGGCCAGGGCGTGGGCGGCCGAGGCGCAGCGGGGTGGGTCGCGGTGGTTGAGGAGCAGGACGAGTGCCTCGAAGGCCCGCCGGTCCCCCGCCACCCCGAGCCGGAAGGCGGCCACCTCGCGCGCCCACAGGGGCTGTCCGGGCGCGGTGAGCACGGAGGCCAGCTCGTCGGTGTCCTCGGTGGCGAGGAGCCGTTCGCAGCCGGCCGATCCACCCGACTCGTTCCGCACACGCTCCGTGAGCGATCGCAACGCTTCGTCCATACCTCTGAGATTACGGGCGGGGCTTCCCTTCAGGGACCTACATCACAAAGACGGGGACTGGCGCGCTCGTTACCCACCGGTTAAGCTCAGACGAGCGAGTGACCCACTCGTATTCGCTTCGACGGTCTGGTGACGCGGCCGTCGTGAGCGCAGTCGGTTCGGTACGCGCAGTACCGCAGTGCGACTCGGCCTCGGGACAGGGCCGGTCGGTTCAGCCGTTCCCCCTGGGCGTGTGCACGCCCACGGCGGCGGCACCGGGCGTGTGCGCTCGCAGCCCGGCAGCACCCGCACTCCACGCGCTGGTCGCGCCCTCGTCGGCGTACCCGGGCGCTTCCTCAGTCGTCACCCTCATCTCTGGAGTCCCGCGATGGCCACTCCCCTTTCCGACTCGCCCCTGTCCCCGCAGTCCCCTCTCACCACGATCGCCGTCATCGGCCTCGGCACCATGGGCACCGGCATCGCCGAGGTGCTGACCCGGGCCGGCCGCGAGGTCATCGGCATCGACATCAGCGAGGCGGCCGCCGCCCGTGCCGTCGCGGCGCTGGAGTCCTCGACGGAGCGTGCCGTGGCACGCGGGCGGATCACCGAGCGGGAGCGCGGCGACGCCCTCGCCCGCTTCCGCACCTTCACCGACCTGCGGGCCGCCGCCGACGCCGACCTGGTGATCGAGGTCGTCCCGGAGTCGTACGACATCAAGCAGCAGGTCTTCCGGGAGCTGGACACGATCGTGCGTCCCGAGACGGTGCTCGCCACCGGGACCAACGCCCTGTCGGTCACCCGGCTGGCCGCCGACTCCGCGCACCCCGAGCGAGTGCTGGGGCTGCACTTCTTCAATCCGGCGCCCGCGATGAAGCTGGTCGAGGTGGTCTCCTCGGTGCTGACCGCGCCGCAGGCCGTCACCGCCGTCACGAACCTCGCGCTCGACCTGGGCAAGGAGCCCGTCGCGGTCGGCGACCGGCCCGGATTCGTCGCCGACGGACTGCTGTTCGGCTACCTCAACCAGGCCGCCGCGATGTACGAGGCCAAGTACGCCTCCCGCGAGGACATCGACGCGGCGATGCGGCTCGGCTGCGGTCTGCCGATGGGCCCGCTGGCGCTGCTCGACCTGATCGGCGTCGACACCGCCCGTACGGTCCTGGACGCCATGTACGCGGCCTCGCACGACCGGCTGCACGCGCCGGCGCCCATCCTCAAGCAGCTCAGCGAGGCGGGCCTGACGGGCCGCAAGTCGGGGCGCGGCTTCTACACCTACGAGGCGCCCGGTTCCGCCACCGTCGTGCGGGACGCGCTGACGCCGCTGGAGGGGGTCGCCACGGTCCCCGGGCGCACGGTCCGCTCGGTCGGCGTGGCGGGTTCCGGGACCATGGCGTCTGGGATCGCCGAGGTGTTCGCCAAGGCCGGCTACGAGGTCGTCCTGGCCGCGCGCACCGAGGAGAAGGCGCAGGCCGCCAAGGCCCGTATCGGCAAGTCGCTGTCGCGGTCGGTCGACAAGGGCCGGATGACGGTCGAGGCCGCCGCCGAGACCCTGGACCGGATCACCCCGGCGGGCTCGTACGACGCGTTCGCGGACGTCGACCTGGCGCTGGAGGCCGTGGCGGAGGACCTGGAGGTCAAGCGGCAGCTGTTCGCGACCTTCGACAAGGTCTGCAAGCCGGGGGCGATCCTCGCCACCACCACGTCCTCGCTGCCCGTCGTGGCCTGCGCCCGCGCGACCTCGCGCCCGCAGGACGTGATCGGGATGCACTTCTTCAACCCGGCGCCGGCGATGAAGCTGGTCGAGGTGGTCCGCACGGTCCTGACCGCCGAGGACGTCCACGCCACCGTCCGCGAGCTGTGCGGCGCCATCCGCAAGCACCCGGTGGACTGCGGCGACCGGGCCGGATTCATCGTGAACGCGCTGCTGTTCCCGTACCTGAACAACGCGATCAAGATGGTGCAGGAGCACTACGCGACGCTGGACGACATCGACGCGGCGATGAAGCTGGGCGGCGGCTACCCGATGGGTCCGTTCGAACTGCTGGACGTGGTGGGGCTGGACGTCTCGCTGGCCATCGAGAAGGTCCTGCACCGCGAGTTCCGCGACCCGGGGCTCGCCCCCGCGCCGCTGCTGGAGCACCTGGTGGCCGCGGGCTGCCTCGGCCGCAAGACCGGCCGCGGCTTCCGCGAATATGCCAAGCGCTGAGCGGCCGGGCGACTGGTTCCACGAGGGCACGGACTGGGGCGGACTGCTCTCCCCGGGCGGCCGGTCCGTGCCCTCCGGCACCCGTACTCCCCCGCCCGCGCGGGGCGGGGGGATCGGTGGACCTGCGCACTCTCCTGCGCGGATGCAGTACGTTCGGGGCATGTCCCAGCCCGCCAAGTCCTCACGTACACCAGCTACGCCCGACGCGCCGGAGAGTGCCGCGGGCAGTCGTGCCGCCGCCCAACGGCTCAAGATGCGCCGGGAACTGGCGGCCGCGGCCATGGAGCTGTTCTCGACCAAGGGGTACGAGGCGACCACCGTCGACGAGATCGCGGCGGCGGCCGGTGTCGCCCGCCGCACCTTCTTCCGCCACTTCCGCTCCAAGGAAGAGGCGATCTTCCCGGACCACGACGACACCCTGATCCGCGCGGAGGCCGTGCTCAACGCGGCACCGGCGCACGAGCACCCGCTCGACACAGTGTGCCGGGGCATCAAGGAAGTCATGAAGATGTACGCGGCGCGACCGGAGATCTCGGTCGCCCGCTACAAGCTGACCCGTGAGGTCCCCACCCTCCGCGAGGCGGAGATCGCCTCCGTGGCCCGCTACGAGCGCCTCTTCACCCGTTATCTGCTGGGCCACTTCGACGAGCACGCCCATGTCGACGACGGCAACGACGACCCGCTGCTCGCGGAGGTGGCCGCGTCGGCGGTCGTCACCGCCCACAACCACGTCCTGCGCCGCTGGCTCCGCTCCGGCGGCCAGGGCGACGTGGAGACCCAGCTCGACCACGCGTTCGCCATCGTCCGCAAGACCTTCGGCACCGGCATCGGCGCCGGCCGCTCCATGACCCCGGAACCGGCCGCCGCGACGGCCTCCACCCACGGCGAGGTCCTCGTGACCGTGGCCCGCACGGACGCCCCCCTGGACGAGGTCATGCGCACGATCGAGGAGGCCCTCCGGGACCGCTGACGCCTCCCGCGGAACCTTCGAAACCCTCTTTACTCATCGGTAGACCCATCGGTAACTGTGATGACGGCCACCCCTTCGGGTGGCCGTTTTGGCACGTCAGAGGCCCTTTTACGGCCCCTTCTGATCGATCATCGCTCAGGTGTTACGTAAAGATTTCACCTGAGCGAACTTTCTGGCACTCGGTGCCTTGCGGGGTGACACGGCGTGCCATACGTTGAGGGTGTCCGGGCGGCCGGCGAACAGAGAACTCCCGTACGCCGACTGTCCCCGCAAGCCACGTGCCTGCGCGCCCGGACGCCTGCGTCACAGGCACCCTTCCGCGCCACAAAGCGCCGCCGAGAGCACCACCCCTCCGCCGAACCGACGGCATCGCCCAGACCGATCAACAGCACCCCGACGTAACCCTCAACAGCGTCTTCCCTCGGACGCTCGTCGCCGGAGGCACCACCGTGAAGGAAATCCTGGACGCGATCCAGTCGCCGGAGTCCACGTCCGCCGACTTCGCCGCTCTGCCGCTCCCCGAGTCGTACCGCGCGATCACCGTGCACAAGGACGAGACGGAGATGTTCGCGGGCCTCGAGACCCGCGACAAGGACCCCCGCAAGTCGATCCACCTCGACGAGGTCCCCCTGCCCGAGCTCGGCCCGGGCGAGGCCCTGGTGGCCGTCATGGCCTCGTCGGTCAACTACAACTCGGTGTGGACGTCGATCTTCGAACCACTGTCGACGTTCGGCTTCCTGGAGCGCTACGGCCGGCTCAGCGAGCTGACCAAGCGCCACGACCTGCCGTACCACATCATCGGCTCCGACCTCGCGGGCGTGGTCCTGCGCACCGGCCCCGGCGTCAACGCCTGGCGGCCCGGTGACGAGGTCGTCGCGCACTGCCTGTCCGTCGAGCTGGAGTCCAGCGACGGCCACAACGACACCATGCTCGACCCCGAGCAGCGCATCTGGGGCTTCGAGACCAACTTCGGCGGCCTCGCCGAGATCGCCCTGGTCAAGTCCAACCAGCTGATGCCGAAGCCGGACCACCTCAGCTGGGAGGAGGCCGCCGCCCCGGGTCTGGTCAACTCCACCGCCTACCGGCAGCTGGTCTCCCGCAACGGCGCCGGCATGAAGCAGGGCGACAACGTCCTGATCTGGGGCGCGAGCGGCGGACTCGGCTCCTACGCCACGCAGTTCGCCCTCGCGGGCGGCGCCAACCCGATCTGTGTCGTCTCCTCGCCGCAGAAGGCGGAGATCTGCCGGTCCATGGGCGCCGAGGCGATCATCGACCGCAACGCCGAGGGCTACAAGTTCTGGAAGGACGAGTCCACCCAGGACCCCAAGGAGTGGAAGCGCTTCGGCAAGCGCATCCGCGAGCTCACCGGCGGCGAGGACATCGACATCGTCTTCGAGCACCCGGGCCGCGAGACCTTCGGCGCCTCCGTCTTCGTCACCCGCAAGGGCGGCACCATCACCACCTGCGCGTCGACCTCGGGCTACATGCACGAGTACGACAACCGCTACCTGTGGATGTCGCTGAAGCGGATCATCGGCTCGCACTTCGCCAACTACCGCGAGGCCTGGGAGGCCAACCGGCTCATCGCGAAGGGCAAGATCCACCCGACCCTGTCGAAGGTGTACTCCCTGGAGGACACCGGCCAGGCCGCCTACGACGTGCACCGCAACCTCCACCAGGGCAAGGTCGGCGTGCTCTGCCTCGCCCCCGAGGAGGGTCTGGGCGTGCGCGACCAGGCCAAGCGCGACCAGCACATCGACGCCATCAACCGCTTCCGCAACATCTGAGAGACCCGGGAGCACAGATGACTGAGCGTCAGCCCGCGGCGCAGCCGCAGCGAGACAAGGACCGGCCGTGGCTCATGCGCACGTACGCCGGCCACTCCACGGCGGAGGCGTCCAACGAGCTGTACCGCCGCAACCTCGCCAAGGGCCAGACCGGTCTGTCGGTGGCGTTCGACCTGCCGACGCAGACCGGGTACGACTCCGACCACATCCTCGCCCGCGGCGAGGTCGGCCGGGTGGGCGTACCGATCGCGCACCTCGGTGACATGCGCCGGCTGTTCCAGGACATCCCCCTGGAGCAGATGAACACCTCGATGACCATCAACGCCACCGCCATGTGGCTGCTGGCGCTCTACCAGGTCGTCGCCGAGGAGCAGGGTGCGGACATCACCAAGCTCCAGGGCACGACCCAGAACGACATCGTCAAGGAATACCTGTCGCGGGGAACCCATGTCTTCCCGCCGGGGCCCTCACTCCGGCTGACGACGGACATGATCGCGTACACGGTCTCCCACATCCCGAAGTGGAACCCGATCAACATCTGCAGCTACCACCTGCAGGAGGCGGGCGCCACGCCGGTCCAGGAGATCGCGTACGCGATGTCCACCGCGATCGCGGTTCTCGACGCCGTGCGCGACTCGGGGCAGGTTCCCGAGGAGAAGTTCGGGGATGTCGTGGCCCGTATCTCCTTCTTCGTGAACGCGGGCGTCCGCTTCATCGAGGAGATGTGCAAGATGCGGGCGTTCGGGCGGATCTGGGACCGGATCACGCGCGAGCGGTACGGCATCGAGAACCCCAAGCAGCGCCGCTTCCGGTACGGCGTCCAGGTCAACTCCCTCGGGCTGACCGAGGCGCAGCCGGAGAACAACGTCCAGCGCATCGTGCTGGAGATGCTGGCCGTGACCCTCTCCAAGGACGCACGCGCGCGTGCCGTGCAGCTGCCCGCCTGGAACGAGGCCCTCGGGCTTCCCCGGCCGTGGGACCAGCAGTGGTCGCTGCGCATCCAGCAGGTCCTCGCACACGAGAGCGACCTGCTGGAGTACGCGGACATCTTCGAGGGCTCCCACGTCATCGAGGCGAAGGTCGCCGCGCTGGTCGAGGAGTCGCTCACCGAGATCGAGCGGATCCAGGAGATGGGCGGCGCGATGGCCGCCGTCGAGTCCGGCTATCTGAAGTCCCAGCTCGTCGCCTCGCACGCCGAGCGCCGGGCGCGGATCGAGTCCGGCCAGGAGAAGATCGTCGGCGTCAACATCTTCGAGACGACCGAGCCGAACCCCCTCACGGCCGACTTGGACACCGCGATCCAGACGGTCGACCCGGCCGTCGAGGCCCGTGTCATCGCCTCCCTCCAGCACTGGCGGGACACGCGCTACCAGCCGCCCTTCAACCACCCGCGCCCGTGCAAGGCGCTGGAGCGGCTGAAGGAGGCCGCGAAGGGCACCGACAACCTCATGGAGGCCACCCTGGAGTGCGCCCGCGCCGGGGTCACGACCGGCGAGTGGGCCGGGGCCCTGCGTGAGGTGTTCGGGGAGTTCCGGGCACCGACCGGTGTCTCCTCCGCCCCGGTGGCCGTCGCGGCCGAGGAGGGCTCCGCCCTGTCCGGGGTACGCCGAATGGTCGAGCTGACCGCCCGGGACCTCGGTGTCGGCAAGCTCCGCTTCCTGGTCGGCAAGCCGGGCCTGGACGGGCACTCCAACGGGGCCGAGCAGATCGCCGTGCGGGCCCGTGACGCCGGGTTCGAGGTGGTCTACCAGGGCATCCGGCTCACCCCCGAGCAGATCGTGGACGCGGCCCTCGCCGAGGACGTGCACGCGGTGGGGCTGTCCATCCTCTCCGGCTCGCACGCGCAGCTCGTCCCGGACGTCCTGGAACGGCTGCGGGACGCCGGTGCCACCGACATCCCGGTGATCGCCGGCGGGATCATCCCCAACGCCGACGCCGAGCAGCTCAGGGCCGCCGGAGTGGCCGCCGTGTTCACCCCGAAGGACTTCGACATCACCGGGATCATCGGCCGTATCGTCGACGAGATCCGCAAGGCCAACAAGCTCAACCCCCTCATCAGCACGGAGGTCCCCGCATGACCGTCAACCGTCTCCGCCCGCGGCGTTCCTGCCTGGCCGTACCGGGCTCGAACCCCCGCTTCCTGGAGAAGGCGCAGGGCCTCCCGGCGGACCAGGTCTTCCTCGACCTCGAGGACGCGTGCGCCCCCCTCGCCAAGCCCGAGGCGCGGCACACCATCGTCAAGTTCCTCAACGAGGGCGACTGGACCGGCAAGACTCGGGTCGTGCGGGTCAACGACTGGACGACCGAGTGGACGTACCGCGACGTGGTGACGGTCGTCGAGGGGGCCGGCCAGAACCTCGACTGCATCATGCTGCCGAAGGTGCAGAGCGCCCAGCAGGTCGTCGCGCTGGACCTGCTGCTCACCCAGATCGAGAAGACGATGGGCTTCGAGGTCGGCAAGATCGGCATCGAGGCGCAGATCGAGAACGCGCAGGGCCTCAACAACGTCAACGAGATCGCGCAGGCCTCCCCGCGTGTCGAGACGATCATCTTCGGCCCGGCCGATTTCATGGCGTCGATCAACATGAAGTCGCTGGTCGTGGGCGAGCAGCCGCCCGGCTACCCGGCGGACGCCTACCACTACATCCTGATGAAGATCCTGATGGCCGCCCGCGCCAACAACCTCCAGGCGATCGACGGCCCCTACCTCCAGATCCGCAACATCGACGGTTACCGCGAGGTCGCCCAGCGCGCCGCGGCCCTCGGTTTCGACGGCAAATGGGTGCTGCACCCGGGCCAGGTCGAGGCGTCCAACGAGATCTTCTCGCCCTCGCAGGAGGACTACGACCACGCCGAGCTGATCCTGGACGCGTACGACTACTACACGTCCGAGGCGGGCGGCAAGAAGGGCTCCGCGATGCTCGGCGACGAGATGATCGACGAGGCCAGCCGCAAGATGGCACTGGTCATCTCCGGCAAGGGCCGTGCGGCGGGCATGCAGCGCACGTCCAAGTTCGAGATCCCGGAGGCCTGAGCGCGATGCAGTTCGGACGCACCTACGAGGAGTTCGAGGTCGGGGCGGTCTACAAGCACTGGCCCGGGAAGACGGTCACGGAGTACGACGACCACCTCTTCTGTCTCCTCACGATGAACCACCACCCGCTCCACATGGACGCGAACTACGCCGAGAGCACGACGGACTTCGGCAAGAACGTCGTCGTCGGCAACTACATCTACTCGCTGCTCCTCGGGATGTCCGTCCCGGACGTCTCCGGCAAGGCGATCGCGAACCTGGAGATCGAGTCGCTGCGGCACGTGGCGCCGACCTTCCACGGCGACACGATCTACGGCGAGACGACCGTGCTGGACAAGTGGCCGTCGAAGTCGAAGAACGACCGCGGCATCGTCCATGTCGAGACCAAGGGCTACAAGCAGGACGGCACCCTCGTGTGCGTCTTCCGCCGCAAGGTGATGGTGCCCACCGAGACGTACATCAAGGAGCGCGGCGGCGAGCAGCCCGGCCGCCCGGAGCTGAACGCCCCTTCGGAAAAGACGGAGAAGTAGCCATGGCACGACTCGCCCGGACCGCCGGTCTGACCGACATCCAGCAGGAGATCCTCTCCACCGTCCGTGACTTCGTGGACAAGGAGATCATCCCGGTCGCGACCGAGCTGGAGCACCGCGACGAGTACCCGCAAGCGATCGTCGACGGGCTCAAGGAACTGGGTCTGTTCGGTCTGATGATCCCCGAGGAGTACGGCGGTCTGGGCGAGTCCCTCCTCACCTACGCGCTGTGCGTGGAGGAGATCGCCCGTGGCTGGATGTCCGTGTCCGGGATCATCAACACGCACTTCATCGTGGCGTACATGCTCAAGCAGCACGGCACCGAGGAGCAGAAGGAGTACTTCCTGCCGCGCATGGCGGCCGGCGACGTCCGCGGCGCCTTCTCGATGTCGGAGCCGGGGCTCGGCTCGGATGTGTCGGCGATCACATCGAAGGCGGTCAAGGACGGCGACGAGTACGTCCTGAACGGTCAGAAGATGTGGCTGACGAACGGCGGGACGTCAACCCTCGTCGCCGTTCTCGTCCGAAGTGACGAAGGACACCCCGAGGGCACGGCGCCCCACAAGTCGATGACGACCTTCCTGGTCGAGAAGGAGCCCGGCTTCGGAGAGGTCCGGCCCGGCCTCACCATTCCCGGGAAGATCGACAAGATGGGGTACAAGGGCGTCGACACGACCGAACTCATCATGGACGGACTACGCATTCCGGCCAATCGTGTACTCGGCGGCGTCACCGGCCGAGGGTTTTACCAAATGATGGACGGTGTCGAGGTGGGCCGCGTGAACGTGGCCGCACGTGGCTGCGGTGTCGCGCAGCGTGCATTCGAGCTGGGTGTGCAGTACGCCCAGCAGCGCCACACCTTCGGCAAGCCGATCGCCCAGCACCAGGCGATCCAGTTCAAGCTGGCCGAGATGGCTACCAAGGTCGAGGCCGCTCATGCCATGATGGTGAACGCAGCACGCAAAAAGGACTCGGGCGAACGAAACGACCTCGAAGCAGGGATGGCGAAGTACCTCGCCTCCGAATACTGCAAAGAAGTCGTCGAGGACGCTTTCCGGATCCACGGCGGCTACGGCTTCTCCAAGGAGTACGAGATCGAGCGCCTCTACCGCGAGGCCCCGATGCTGCTCATCGGTGAAGGTACCGCCGAAATCCAGAAAATGATCATCGGTCGCCGGCTGCTCGAGGAGTATCGATTCCAGGGTTAGTCCAGGGTCGAATGTCTGGTTCGGGGTGTTTTCTTCGAGAAGAAGATCACACCCCGTCAGCACTCTTCGGCCGTCGACTCGGCTTCCTGGCTTGCCCAGTTGCGGCCCGCGACCGGTACGATCCCCGGAAAGCCGCCGTCCCCTGTCACCGCGCGGCATCATCCGCTACGAAGGTCATCCATGCCCCACAGCCAAACCTCTGCACCTCGCGACAGCCTCGCCGGCGTACGGCTCGCGCGCGGAGCATCGCCGTGGCTTCTCCCGACCGTCGCCACCGCAGCACTCAGCCTCGCCCGCTCGCGCCGCTCCGGCGCCGCGCGGGCCGTGGCCGTACCCGCCACCGCGCTGGCGGCGGGCATGCTGTGGTTCTTCCGCGACCCCGAGCGTGAGATCGCCCAGGGCCGGGTCATCTCGCCCGCCGACGGAGTGGTGCAGAGCATCATGCCGTGGAAGGACGGCCGGACCCGCGTCGCGATCTTCATGAGCCCGCTCAACGTCCACGTGAACCGCGCGCCGCTCTCCGGCACGGTGACGTCCGTCGAGCACATCCCGGGCGGGTTCGTCCCGGCGTTCAACAAGGAGAGCGAGAACAACGAGCGCGTCGTCTGGCACTTCGACACCGAACTCGGTGACATCGAGATGATCCAGATCGCCGGCGCCGTGGCTCGCCGCATCGTTCCGTACGTTCCCGAGGGCACCAAGGTCGAGCAGGGTGACCGGATCGGGCTGATCCGCTTCGGTTCGCGGGTCGACATCTACCTGCCCGAGGGCGTGGAGGTCGACGTCGAGGTGGGCCAGAAGACCGTGGCTGGAGTGACTCGCATTGACCGTGATTGATCCTGATACACAGGCCGGGAAGACCGGCCCGGCGACCGACTGGATGCCGGACGTCGACGAGGCGGAGGACGACGCGGAGGAGATGCCGCTGTCGCTGCGCCTGTCGATAGCGGACACGCTCACCCTGGGCAACGCCACGTGCGGCTTCATGGCGGTGTACTTCACCACCACGGGCATCCTGATCCCGCACATCACGGGCAGCCAGGAGACGGGCATGGCCCGCCACAGCGCGGCCACGGCGGTCATCCTCATGCTCTGCGCGGCGATCTTCGACCTGTTCGACGGGCTGGTGGCGCGCAAGCTCCGCTCCTCGCCGATGGGCGCGGAGCTGGACAACCTCTCCGACCTGATCAGCTTCGGTCTGGCGCCGGCGTACTTCGTCCTCGTCTACGGCATGGTCGCGAACGACGCGCACCAGCGGGTGGCCGCGGTGGGCGCGATCGTCGTGCTGCTGGCGGTGGTGCTGAGGCTCGCCAGATTCTCGTGCGTGACCGTGAAGGACGGCACCTTCCAGGGCATGCCGTCGCCGTTCGGCGCGCTGACCGTGGTGTCGATCGTGCTCCTGGAGCTGCCCTTCGAGGCGACGCTCCTGGCGATCCTCGGCACGGCGTGGCTGATGGTGAGCCGGGTCGAGTACCCGAAGCCGCGGGGTGTCCTCGCGGTCGCGATGCTCTCCTGGATCGTCCTGTCCATGGGTCTGCTGGCGGCGTGGGCCTTCGCCGCCCCCGGCGGCCAGTTCCTCCTCCAGGCCGGCTGCGCCCTCCAGCTCGTCATGGGCGCGGTCATCCCCCTGTTCGCCACGGCCCGCCGGGTGAACAACTTCCGCGACAACCGGCGCGAGGCGCGGGCGGCACAGCTTCCCTGACGCCTTCCGTCACCGACAGGTGTGGCCCGAGCCTTTCCGGCTCGGGCCACACCTGTTTCGCGGTGGAGGGCCTCGGCAGCGGCAGCTACTTCCGCGCATTCGACGGCAACCTGATCGAGCTGCCCCAGGGACGCTGCGCAACCCCCCGCAGCGCCCGCACCATCCCCTGACGGATCAGGTCAGGTCAGGAAGTCCCGGGCGATTCCCTCGGCCACCCGCTCCAGGATCGGGCCCGGGTCGGCGAGGCAGCGGGCCACGTCCGGCTCGGCCTCCGTCAGCGGGTACGCCCGGCGGATGCCGGCGCGGCCCAGCGCCTCCGGGGGCAGGGCCAGGCGGCCGCAGACCGCCACGACCTCCTTGCCCACGGCCCGCGCGGCCGCGGCGACCCCCGCGGGCGCCTTGCCGTGCAGTGTCTGCTCGTCCAGGGAGCCCTCGCCGGTGATCACCAGCGTGGCCCTGTCCAGTGCCCGCGCGAAGCCCAGGACGTCGAGCATCACCTCGATGCCGGGGCGGAAGCGGGCGCCGAGGACGAGGGCGCCGTAGCCGATGCCGCCTGCGGCGCCCGCGCCGGGCGCGAGCGCGTGCTCGGCGGCCAGACCGCCGAGCGGCTTCTCCAGGACGGCCGCGAAGTGGGCGAGCGCCGCGTCGAGCACCGCCACGTCCTCAGGGCTCGCGCCCTTCTGCGGGCCGTACACCGCGGGCGCCCCCTTGGGGCCCGTCAGCGGGTTGTCGACGTCGCTCGCCAGGACCAGGTCGAGGGAGGCGAACCTGGGGTCCAGGTCCGACAGGTCCGCCGTCACCAGGTCGCGCAGTCCGCCGCCGCCCGGCCCGACGGGCTCGCCCGCCGCGTCCAGGAAGCGCGCGCCCAGGGCGGCGAGCATGCCCGCGCCGCCGTCCGTCGTGGCGCTGCCGCCCACCCCGAACACGATCGTGCGGGCGCCCGCGTCGAGCGCGGCGCGCAACAGCTCTCCGGAGCCGTAGGTGGAGGCGGTGAGCGGGGCGAAGACCCCCGGGGGCAGCAGCTGCAACCCGCTCGCCTCGGCCATCTCGACCACGGCGGTGTCGCCGCGCAGCGCGTACGCGGCGGTCACGGGCTCGCCCAGCGGGCCGGTCACCCGTACCTCGTGGCGGGAGAAACCGGCGGCGACCGCGGCGGCCACCGTGCCGTCTCCCCCGTCGGCCACCGGTAGCGCCTCGACCTCCAGGTCCGGCAGGACGCGGCGCAGGCCCGCCGTCACCCGCTCGGCGACCTGGACGGCGGTGAGTGTGCCCTTGAACTTGTCCGCGGCGATCAGTACCCGCGGGATTGCCGTGCCGGTGTCGGTCCCGTCCACTGCGGCGTTCGCCACCTTGCGTTCCCCTCGCTCGTCGGGCCTTGCGCATGTCAAGGCAGTCGCGCCGCTGTGACCCTAACCTCACCCGGGCCGCTCCGTCATGCCCCGTCCCGCCCATCGAGCGCGACACGCCGCGTACGCGCCCGTTCACCGAGCGCCGATCCGCGGAATTGGGTAGACCTTCAGCCATGACCCCTGTGGGCAGCGAACTCGCCGACCGCGTACTCGGAGGCTGGCTGGGCCGGATCGCGGGCAACATGCTCGGCAAGCCGGTCGAGCGGGGCGACCACTGGACACGGGAGCGCATCGACCACTATCTGCGCCGCGCCGACGCGCTGCCCCTCACCGACTATCTGCCGGAACCGGTCGACGACGGCGACCGGCTCGCGCTGCGTCCGGAGTGGCGGGAGTGCGTGCGCGGCCGCGTCCACGGCAGCTGCCGCGACGACGACGTCGACTACGCGATCCTCGGGCTGCACCTGCTGGAGACACACGGTTTCGACTTCACCACCGAGCAGGTCGGCGACCTGTGGCTGTTGCGGTTGCCGTATCTCCAGACGTTCACGGCGGAGCGGGTGGCCTACCGCAATCTGGCCAATGGTCTGAAGCCTCCGCTGACCGCCACGTACGACAATCCGTACCAGGAGTGGATCGGCGCCCTCATCCGCGCCGACATCCACGGCTGGACCAGCCCGGGTGCGCCCAAGCGGGCGGCCTCGCTGGCCCGCCGTGACGCGGTCCTGTCGCACACCGGGAACGGCGTGTACGGGGCGATGTGGGCGGCGGCGCTGGTCTCGGCGGCGTTCACGGCGGGCACCGTCCGCGAGGCCGTGGAGCAGGCGCTGACGGTGATCCCGGCGAGCAGCCGGCTCGCGCGGACCGTACGGCGGGTCGGCTCGCTGCACGAGACGGGGATGGCCTGGGACGACACGCTCACGACGGTGGCGGAGGAGACCGCGGGGGCGCACTGGATCCACACGATCCCGAACGCGGCGGTGCTCACCGCCGGGCTCCTGTACGGCGACGGCGACTTCACCCGCACCGTCGCGCTGACCGTGCGCGGCGGCCTGGACACCGACTCGAACGGCGCGACCGCCGGTTCGGTGGCGGGGGTGCTGTGCGGAGCCGTGGCGATCCCGGACCGGTGGAAGGACCCGCTGGAGGACACCGCGCGCAGCGCCGTGTTCGGTTTCGACGGGGTGCGGATCAGCGAACTCGCGGAGCGGACGGTGCGGTTGGCGCGGGCCTCTGTGTGAGGACGGGTGCCGTCTACTCTTCCTGGATGGCCACTCAAGACTTCGCCGCGTACATCGCGAGCCTCCCGAAGGTCCTCGCGGGCGCCGCCGCGATCCTCCGTGACGCCGAGGGGCGGGTCCTGCTCGTGGAGCCCAACTACCGCGAGGGGTGGGCGCTGCCGGGCGGGACGATCGAGTCGGACGACGGGGAGACGCCCCGGCAGGGCGCGCGGCGCGAGACCGCCGAGGAGATCGGCCTCGACATCGAGCCCGGGCGGTTGCTCGCCGTGGACTGGGTGCACGGCGTGGGGCGGCCCCCGCTGGTGGCGTACCTGTACGACGGCGGGGTGATCGGGGAGGGCGAGCTGTCCCGTATCCGGTTGCAGGAGGAGGAGTTGCTGTCGTGGCGGCTCGTGCCGCGGGGCGAACTGACCGGGTACCTGCCGGAGGTGCTGGGCCGCCGTGTGCTCGCCGCGCTGGACGCGTTGGCGGACGGCACCGGCCCGGTGGAGTTGGAGAACGGGATCCGGGTCGGCTGAGGACCGTCGACAATGCGCCACGGCTACCCCCTGTCGCGAGGAGCGGCCGTTGACAGGAGTCAATTGACCTACGGTCAAGTCCCCTTGTACGGACGGTGAAAAGGTGTCCGCGATCGTTGCTGGAAAATTAAAGCGTTGGCTGAAAACGCTGCCCCCTGGTCACTTCAGCCTCTAGGCTGACCGCAGACCCCGTCCGAGCGACCGCCCAGTGCTCACCCGCTCCGGTACCGGGGGCGGCACTCGGGATCCCTGGACCGGCATCCCGGGCGCGGGCCGCGGCTTCGGCAGGATTGCGGGGCTCTGGGGGGCGGTCGTACGGGGTCCCCCCGGACACGCCGGTCTCCCCCCACCCCGCGCGGGCCGTTTCCCGCCCGGCTTGACCGAGAACAGGCAGCTGAGGTCATGGAACCACTTGGTCCTGACGATCCCGAGGTACTGGGTCCCCACCGGCTCGCGGCCCG
>NZ_LIQX01000580.1 GCF_001418475.1 Streptomyces ossamyceticus
CCCCCCGTACCCGTCCCCCGCCGTTTGGCTGTGGCCTGAACCGATCACTAGTCTGAGCGCCGATAAAGCCCGGATAAGCCGGGTGTCGAGCGTCGGGCGTTTCGGGGGGTGATCCCCGCATACCGGCTCCGCTCGGCCGAGCACACCAGCCCGACGGGGGAGCACATGGGAGAACAGCGCAGGCGACTGCGGTCCAGCACGGTCGTACTCGGCGGGATGGGGGTCGTCGCCGCGGCCCTCACCTCCTGCGGATCCGACCCGGACCGCCGGTGCGTGGACCGCGACAGCTACGACGTCGCCAACGGCTACAAGGTCATCGCCGACAAGAACTGCAACTCCGACTCCGGCTCCTCCTCGTCGTACGGCAAGAACCGCAAGACCAGCAGCAGCGGCAACCGCAGTCAGCCCGGCACGGTCGACGCCGCCTGGTACTACGACGCCGACGTCACCGGCAACCGGGCCGACTACGGCACCTTCAGCCGCAGCGAGGCCGTCGACCGGGACGGCTTCGGCTGCTCCGGCTCCGGGTCCGGCGGCGGCTGACCCCGCCCCGGAGACAGAGCCATGGAACGCCGCACCATCGAACCCCGGCCCGGATGGCAGCAGACGGTGGAGGAACAGGGGCTCATCTACCCCCTGACCCGCTACCCGGACGACTCCCTGCGCCCCTACTGGGACGAGAGCGCCTACTACGCCTTCACGCTGCCCGAGGTGGAGGCGCTGGAGGAGGTCGTCGAGGAACTGCACGCCATGTGCCTGGCCGCCGCCGCGCACATCGTCGAGCACGACCGCTTCGCCGACCTCGGCATCACCGACCCGCGCCTCGCCCGCCTCGTCGGCGAGGCGTGGCGTCGGCGCACCGAACTGCCGTCCGTCTACGGCCGCTTCGACCTGCGCTACGACGGCACCGGCCCCGCCAAGCTGCTGGAGTACAACGCAGACACCCCGACCTCGCTCGTCGAGGCGGCCAGCCCCCAGTGGTTCTGGATGGAGGAGCGCTTCCCGGGTGCCGACCAGTGGAACTCCCTCCACGAACGACTCGTCGACGCCTGGAAGAAGCAGGCCCACCTCCTCCCGCCGGGCAGCCCCCTGTACTTCGCGCACACCGCGGGCGACGAACTCGGCGAGGACCTGATGACCGTCGCCTATCTGAAGGAGACCGCCGAGCAGGCCGGGCTCGACACCGACTGGATCTCCATGGAGGACATCGGCTGGGACCGCCTCTCCGAGCGCTTCGTCGACAAGAAGCTCCGCTTCATCCGCAGCATCTTCAAGCTGTACCCCTGGGAGTGGCTCACCACGGACCGCTTCGCCCCGCACGTCCTCGCCACCCTCGACAACGGCGGCGGCACCGGCACCACCCTCTGGATCGAGCCCGCCTGGAAGATGCTCCTCAGCAACAAGGCGCTGCTCGCCGTCCTCTGGGAGCTCTACCCCGGCCACCCCAACCTCCTGCCCGCCTATCTCGACGGCCCCCGCGAACTGGCCGCCACCGACGGCTACGTCTCCAAGCCCCTCCTCGGCCGCGAGGGCGCCGGTGTCACCGTCCACGAGCCCGGCAGCGCCCCGGTCCTGCGCGAGGAACCCTGCTGCTACCAGGGGTTGGCGCCCCTGCCGGCCTTCGACGGCAACCATGTCGTCCTCGGCGCCTGGGTCGTCGAGGACGAGTCCGCCGGCCTCGGCATCCGGGAGTCCTCCGGCCTGGTGACCGACGAGTACGCCCGCTTCCTGCCGCACGTCATCCTGTGACGCCCGCGGCGCCCGGCCCGTCGGTCTCGGCGTCGTTCGAATGGTGGACGTCCGGGTCTGCCACTCGGAGCCGCCCGATAAGGTGATCGACGGGCCGTGACTGGCGCGCTGGGATGGGACGGACCATCGGGGAGCGGCCCGGGAAGATGAGTGCCGTGCGCCTGGGCCGTACCGTGAACGCTGAACGCAACGTCCGGAGGTCCCCATGTCAGCCGAGCCCCTCTCCACCGAGTCCACAGCCTTCCGCTCCGCCCTCGACGTGATCCGCGCCGTCGAGCCGCGCGTGGCCGACGCCATCGGCCAGGAGGTCGCCGACCAGCGCGAGATGCTCAAGCTGATCGCCTCCGAGAACTACGCCTCCCCGGCCACCCTCCTGGCCATGGGCAACTGGTTCAGCGACAAGTACGCCGAGGGCACCGTCGGCCGCCGCTTCTACGCCGGCTGCCGCAACGTCGACACCGTCGAGTCCCTCGCCGCCGAGCACGCTCGGGAGCTGTTCGGGGCCCGCCACGCCTACGTCCAGCCGCACTCCGGCATCGACGCCAACCTCGTGGCCTTCTGGGCCGTCCTCGCCGACCGTGTCGAGGCCCCCTTCCTGGAGAAGACCGGCGCCCGCCAGGTCAACGACCTCTCCGAGGCCGACTGGGCCGAGCTGCGCCAGGCCTTCGGAAACCAGCGCATGCTCGGTATGTCCCTGGACGCCGGCGGCCACCTCACCCACGGCTTCCGCCCGAACATCTCCGGCAAGATGTTCGACCAGCGTTCCTACGGCACCGACCCCGCCACCGGCCTCATCGACTACGAGGCCCTGCGTGCCTCCGCCCGTGAGTTCAAGCCGATGATCATCGTCGCCGGTTACTCCGCCTACCCCCGTCTCGTGAACTTCCGGATCATGCGCGAGATCGCCGACGAGGTCGGCGCCACGCTCATGGTGGACATGGCGCACTTCGCGGGCCTCGTCGCCGGAAAGGTCCTCACCGGCGACTTCGACCCGGTGCCGCACGCCCAGATCGTCACCACGACCACCCACAAGTCGCTGCGCGGCCCGCGCGGCGGCATGGTCCTGTGCGACGACTCCCTCAAGGACCAGGTCGACCGCGGCTGCCCGATGGTCCTCGGCGGCCCGCTCCCGCACGTCATGGCCGCCAAGGCCGTCGCCCTCGCCGAGGCCCGCCGGCCCGCCTTCCAGGACTACGCGCAGCGCATCGTCGACAACTCCCGCGCCCTCGCCGAGGGCCTGATGCGCCGCGGCGCCACCCTGGTCACCGGCGGCACCGACAACCACCTCAACCTGATCGACGTCGCCACCTCCTACGGCCTCACCGGCCGCCAGGCCGAGGCCGCGCTGCTCGACTCCGGCATCGTCACCAACCGCAACGCCATCCCGGCCGACCCGAACGGCGCCTGGTACACCTCCGGCATCCGCATCGGCACGCCCGCCCTGACCACCCGTGGTCTGGGCACCGCCGAGATGGACGAGGTCGCCGGCCTCATCGACCGCGTCCTCACCACCGCGACGCCCGGCACCACCAAGTCGGGCGCCCCGTCCAAGGCCCAGCACGTGCTCGACGCGAAGGTCTCGGACGAGATCTCCCGCCGCGCCACCGACCTCGTGGCCGGCTTCCCGCTGTACCCGGAGATCGACCTCGGCTGACCCTGCCGGGGGAGCGGGTAGCCGGTAGCTGGTCCCCGGACGCTGGACGCCGGACCCCGGGGACCTTGGAAGCCGGGCCCCGGACGTCATGCGCCGGACGTCATGCGCCATACCCAGGACGCCCCTCGTCGTGACCGCGACGGGCGGCCGGCTCCGCCGGTCAGGCGTCCAGCAGCTCCTGGCGGGGCCCTCGCGATCCGGTGTCCCGCCGGGCCGCAGCGCGGCGCAGCAGCACCGTGACGGTGGAGCCCAGGGCCGCGCCCAGCGCCAGCGCGGGTATCGCCCACCGGGCCTGGTCCGCCAGGCCCGGTTCGCTCGCGCTCCCGGCGTCGCCGTCGCCTGTCACGCCGGTGTCGGCACCGGCCGTGGCCGGTGCGGGGAGCGACGGCAGCTCGCCCCGCGCCGTACCGTCCGACTCCTTGCCCAGGACCCCGAGCCAGGTCAGCACCTGCCGCAGCTCCTCGGAGTCCTTCGCCTTGTGCCAGACGCCGCGGCTCTCCGCGGCGGCGTCCGTCCCCAGGCCGCCGACGCTCACCGTCGTGTGGATCCAGACGTCCTTCGTGCTGGGCAGGCTCGGGTATACCCGGTCCACACGCCACGGGCTCACGTCATGGATCATCCAGGTGACGTTGATCATGTCGCCCGATGCCTCCGCCAGCTCCTCCTCCGGCATCGGAGGCTTGTCCCGGCCGCCGTCAAGCTCGGAGCCGGCCACGCCCATGAGCTTCTGAAGGCGTACGTACGCCTTGTCCATGCTGTACAGCGAAGCCGTCCGCTTGCTGGTCGGCGAGGCCAGCAGCACGCTGGTCGGTCCGCCCGCCGCCGAGGGCGGCGCCCCCAGCAGCACCATGGCCAAGGCCGTCAGCAACGCCGTCAGCAACGCGCCTACGGTCGCCGCCAGTCGTCGTAATCCACGCATCCGACACCCCCGATCGGAAGCGGTGCGGTCCGCCCGCACTCGCAGTGTCATTCCTGGTACACCGCTCGCGCCGCCGGGGTTCCCACTTCCATCGGGCCGATCCGGTCCCCGAGCAGATCCGTTCCCCGAACAGATCACTTCACGGACCGGGCGATCTTCTGGGCCCGGGCCTTGGAGTCCACGCCCTCCAGGCGGAGGGTGAAGTCGCCCTCGTGCACCCACAGCAGCGTCGGCCCCGCCGTGCGCTCGGAGCGGGTGAAGCGGGAGCCGTCCTCGGAGCGCATCCAGAAGCGCAGCTGATGCGCCCTGGGGAACCACAGCACCTCGTACCATCCGGGGCCCAGCTCGACCCACTCCACGTCCTGCTCCCCGGCGACGGTCTTGGCGTACTCCGGCGCCAGCCGGGCCTTGTACTCGTCGAGCCGGATCACGCGCCCCCGCTCCCGCCAGCACAGGGTGATCACGAAGCGGCCCTTCGGCGCCCCGGTCACGGACACCGCGTCCGGCGCGCCCAGCGCCTCGGGCACGAGCGGAGTGAAGCCGGCGCGCTGCCCGG
>NZ_LIQX01000581.1 GCF_001418475.1 Streptomyces ossamyceticus
GTGGGGGCCGGTCGCGCCTCGGGGCGGGCCCGCTGGTCGACGGCGTCCCGCGCCCGTGACTCCGCCGTCCCGTCGGCGGGCATTCAGCGGCCTCGCCATTTCGGCGGGCGCTTCTGGGTGAACGCCGCGTGGAACTCCGCGTAGTCCTCGCCGTTCATCAGCAGGGCCTGGGTGGCGGCGTCCAGTTCGACGGCCGCCGCGAGCGGCATGTCCAGCTCGGCGGTGAGGAGGGCCTTGGTCTGGGCGTGGGCGAGGGCGGGGCCCTCGGCCAGGCGGTGGGCCAGGGCGTGGGCGGCCGCGTCGGCCTCGCCCTCGTCGGTGAGCCGGCTGATGAGGCCGATGCGTTCGGCCTCGGCGGCGTGGACGGGGTCGCCGAGCATCAGCAGGCGGGTGGCGTGGCCGAGGCCCACGACGCGTGGCAGGAGATAGGCGGCGCCCATGTCGCCGCCGGAGAGGCCGACGCGGGTGAAGAGGAACGAGAAGCGGGCGGTGGGGTCCGCGACACGGAAGTCGGCGGCCAGGGCGAGGACCGCGCCGGCGCCGGCCGCCACCCCGTGCACGGCGGCGATCACCGGGAACGGGCATTCGCGGACGGCCCGGACGACCTGCCCGGTCATGCGGTTGAAGTCGAGGAGCTGGGCGGTGTCCATGCCGAGGGTGGCGCCGATGATCTCGTCGACGTCGCCGCCCGAGCAGAAGCCGCGGCCCTCGCCCGCCAGCACCAGGGCGCGCACGGCCCTCTCCCGGGACAGCTCGGCGAGCAGGTCGCGCAGGTCGGCGTAGGCGCCGAAGGTGAGCGCGTTGAGCTTGTCGGGGCGGGCGAGGGTGACCGTGGCGACGCCGTCGGTGAGCGAGCACCGCAGATGTCGCCAGTCGGAGGTGCGGGCGGCGGAGCCGGTGAAGGGACTCATGACGGGCGGCCTCCTCGGGGGGCTACCGCGACGCTGCGGCTGCTTTACCTGCTCCTACGAAGCTATCACCGATATATGACTGTCGTCACGAGTGCGCGATAGACGGATGGCCCGAGGCGGGTGGGGCGCCCGGTCCGATCGCCCCCGTGACTCGGTCACGGACGTTCGACAAGCACGTAACGGCGGGCTCCGCCGTGAGCGGCGGGGCGTCGGTAGGGGTACATCGCCCGACAGCGGGGCCGAAGGTCCCGCACGGCGCCCGGCGAGTGATCGCGAAGGGGCGCGCCGTACCATTCGTAACGCTGAAAGCAGGACGAGCCATGACCTGCTCCATGAACGGATCCGCCACCTTGCACGAGCCCTCCACCCCCTCCTCCTGGCGCATCGCGCTGCCGCACACGGCTGCGGCCGTGCCCGCGGCCCGCGCGCTGGTCCGGACGGCTCTGACCGACCTGAAGCACGGGACGGACTGCGACACGGCGGAGCTGCTCACCGCGGAGCTGGTGGCGAACGCGGTGGAGCACGCGGCGGGGGACGGCCCGATAGAGCTGGTCGTCGAGCTGCTGCCGTCCGGCTGCACGGTCGAGGTGCACGACCCGGACCCGGCGCCGCCGGGTGACCTCACGGCGCCCGGGTACGACGAGCCCGACCCCTGGCAGGAACACGGCCGTGGCCTGCTGCTGATCCGAGCCCTCAGCTCGGCCTGCGGCCACCGCCCGACCAGCTCGGGCAAGGCGGTCTGGTTCCGCCTCCCGTCGGCGCCGCACCAGCAGCGGCCGGGGATGGTCTAGAGCGTCCTCGCGGACGAGCGGTCGTGCCGTAGGCAGCCGCCGAGGAGCACGGCGCCGTCAGACCTTGAAGGCAAGTGCTCCACGGAGGGCCGGGTCGGCGTCGTGTCGGCGGTCTGGGCCGCTGCTCGCCGACCATCGGGGTTGCGGGCGAGTGTGGCTACTCGACCAGATGCAGGTGCGACTTGGTCCAGTCGGTCCTTTGCTCCAGTTCGGCCAGAGGCCCATCGGCAGCCCAGGTGACCTGGGGCTCGTGCCCCTGCTCGGCCAGCCGGCGTACGAGGTCGGCGTTGTCCTGGCGGTTCAGGCGCGGGTCAGGGGCCGGCTCAGGCTGGAGGCAGGGGGAGGGGGTGCCTTGCCCCAAGGCCCCGCTCAGGCCAGGGTCGCCACCAGGACCGCCTTGATCGTGTGGAGTCGGTTCTCCGCCTCGTCGAAGACGACCGAGTGCTCGGACTCGAAGACCTCGTCGGTCACCTCCAGCGAGTCCAGGCCGTGGCTCTCGTGGATCTCCCGGCCGACCTTCGTGCCCAGGTCGTGGAAGGCCGGCAGGCAGTGGAGGAACTTGACGTCGGGGTTGCCGGTGGCGCGCAGCACGTCCATGGTCACCGCGTACGGGGAGAGCGCGGCGATCCGCTCGTCCCAGACGGACTTCGGCTCGCCCATCGACACCCAGACGTCCGTGGCCACGAAGTCCGCGCCCCGTACCCCCTCCTCGACCTGCTCGGTGAGTGTGATCCGCGCCCCGCTGATCTCGGCGAGCTTGCGGGCGTGGGCGACGATCTCCTCGGCGGGCCAGTAGGAGCGGGGAGCGACGATACGGACGTCCATGCCGAGCAGAGCGCCGGTGACCAGGTAGGAGTTGCCCATGTTGAAGCGGGCGTCCCCGAGGTAGGCGAAGGCGATGCCGGTCAGCGGCTTGTCGCTGTGCTCGGTCATGGTCATCACGTCGGCGAGCATCTGCGTGGGGTGCCAGTCGTCGGTGAGGCCGTTGTAGACGGGCACCCCGGCGTACGCGGCGAGTTCCTCGACGTTGGCCTGGCTGTCGCCGCGGTACTCGATCGCATCGAACATCCGGCCGAGCACCCGGGCGGTGTCACGGACGGACTCCTTGTGTCCCATCTGCGAGCCGGAGGGGTCGAGGTAGGTGGTCGAGGCACCCTGGTCGGCCGCGGCGACCTCGAACGCGCAGCGGGTGCGCGTCGAGGTCTTCTCGAAGATCAGCGCGATGTTCCTGCCCGTCAGGCTCCGGGTCTCCGTCCTCGCCTTCTTCGCCGCCTTCAGCTCCACGGCCAGCTCGATCAGCCCGCGGAACTCCTCGGCGGTGAAGTCCAGCTCCTTGAGGAAGTGGCGCCCGGCGAGGGCGGGGAGGGCGGTCGCCATGGGGACGCTCCAGGGTCGGTCGGGGACGGGAGGACTGCGGGACGGGTGGAACTATATACGATGTTCCACATTTCTATACAGGACCTACAGGACCGTCGACCTCCCCGTGACCCACTCACACGGGCGCCGCTTCCGCGAGCCGCTCACACGGGCGCCCGCTCCACCGGGCAGCTCATGCAGCGAGGGCCACCCCTGCCCCGCCCCAGCTCGCTCCCGGGGATCTCGATCACCTCGATGCCCCGCTTGCGCAGATGCGTGTTGGTCGTCACGTTCCGCTCGTAGGCCACCACCACCCCCGGCTCCACGGCCAGCACGTTGCACCCGTCGTCCCACTGCTCGCGCTCGGCGGCATGGACGTCCTGGGTGGCGGTGAGCACCCGGATCTCGTTCAGCCCGAGGGCGGCGGCGATCGCGCGGTGCATGTGCTCCGGCGGATGGTCGGTGACCTTCAGCTCCTTCTCGCCGACGCCGGGCTCGATGGTGTAAGAGCGGAGCATGCCGAGTCCGGCGTACTGGGTGAACGTGTCGCCGTCGACCATGGTCATGACCGTGTCGAGGTGCATGAAGGCCCGGCGCTTCGGCATGTCCAGCGCGACGATGGTCCGCGCGGAACCGGCGGCGAACAGCTTGTGGGCGAGCATCTCGACGGCCTGCGGCGTGGTCCGCTCGCTCATGCCGATGAGGACGGCGCCGTTGCCGATGACGAGGACGTCACCGCCCTCGATGGTGGAGGGGTAGTCGGCCTGCCCCTCGGACCAGACGTGGAAGTCCTCACCCCGGAAGAGGGGGTGATGCCGGTAGATCGCCTCGAAGTGGACGGTCTCGCGCTGACGGGCCGGCCAGCGCATGGCGTTGATGGAGACCCCGTCGTAGATCCAGGCGGAGGTGTCGCGGGTGAAGAGGTGGTTGGGGAGCGGGTCGATGAGGAAGTCGTCCAGCTCCATGACGTGGAAGCGGACGCTCGTCGGCTCCATGTGCGCGTCGAGGAACTCCCGCTTGGTCATCCCGCCGATCAGCGCCTCGACCAGCTCACCGAGGGGCAGGGACTCGAACACGGCCCGAAGGTGGTCGGTGGCGAGCGGGCCGTACTCCTTCTCGTCGAAGACCCGGTCGAGGACGAGTTCGCGGGCCTCGGGGACGCGCATGACGTCCGTCAGCAGATCGCCGAAGAGGTGGACGGCGACTCCCCGATCGCGCAGCACGTCCGCGAAGCCGTCGTGCTCCGCGCGCGCCCGGCGCACCCACAGCACGTCGTCGAAGAGGAGCAGGTCCTTGTTGCTGGGGGTGAGCCTTTTGAGCTCTAGATCGGGCCGGTGCAGGATGACGCGGCGCAGCCGCCCGGCCTCGGAGTCGACATGGAATCCCATGCCTCCATCCTGACCATTCGGGCGTGCGTTCACCCCCTGGTCGGCCGAAACGATTCCTTGATCTCGTCTCCTTGACGATAACCGGGCGGAGGCATTATCGTCCACCTGACGCGAACGAGTGCGTGGGACGACGAGGGGGACCATTCATGGCCGACATCACCAGACGGTTCGGCTGGCGGCATCTGCGCGGAGCGCCCACCGCGCACATCCGTCACCACCGCTCCGGACGACTCGTGCACGACGGCCCGGGGCTGAGCTTCTGGTACCGGTCGCTGACCGCCGCGCTGTCCGAGGTCCCGGTCGACGACCGCGAACTGGCGATGACCTTCCACGCCCGTACCTCCGACTTCCAGGACGTGGCGGTGCAGGCGACGGTGACCTACCGGGTCAGCGACCCGGCGGTCGCCGCCGCACGGCTCGACTTCTCCATCGACCCCGACACGGGTGTCTGGCGGGGCGCTCCCCTGGAGCAGCTGTCGACGCTGCTGACGGAGACGGCCCAGCAGCACGCCCTGGACGTCCTGGCCCGTACGTCGCTGTCGTCCGCGCTGGTCGACGGGGTCGCGGCGGTACGGGAACGGGTGGCGAGCGGCCTCGCGGCCGAGCCCCGGCTGCCGGCCACCGGCATCGAGATCGTGGCCGTCCGCGTGGTGGCACTGCGGCCCGAGCCGGAGGTGGAGCGGGCCCTGCGGACGCCCGCGCGGGAGCAGATCCAGCAGGAGGCGGACCGGGCGACCTACGAACGCCGGGCCGTGGCCGTCGAACGGGAACGGGCCATCGCGGAGAACGAACTGGCCAGCCAGATCGAACTCGCCCGGCGCGAGGAGCAGTTGGTCGAGCAGCGGGGGACGAACGCGCGCCGCGAGGCCGAGGAGAAGGCCGCCGCGGACGCCGTGAGGGCGGGCGCGGAGGCGGCCCGGACGCTGCGGCTCACCGAGGCGGAGGCCACGCGCACCGTGCAGCTCGCCGAGGCGGAGGCCACACGGAACGTCCGGCTCGCCGAGGCGGAGGCGGACCGGCAGGTCAAGCTCGCGGAGGCGGAGGCGACCGCCGCGCGGGCCGTCGGCG
>NZ_LIQX01000582.1:0-184 GCF_001418475.1 Streptomyces ossamyceticus
GCCCCGGGACGCGGCCACGGTGGTCGTGCTGGTGCCCGGGATGTTCGGCGCGGCCAACGACTTCCGGCTGATGGCGCGGGACCTCGTCGCGACGGTCCCCGGCGTGCAGGTGTGGGCGCCGGACCGGCGGGAGGAGAACCTCGCCGACCGCTCCGGGTTCACCGGCGGCGCCGACCCGCTCGCG
>NZ_LIQX01000582.1:252-9110 GCF_001418475.1 Streptomyces ossamyceticus
CCGGGCTCGCCGTCCTCGACGGCGGGGTGCTCGGGGCCTTCAAGGGGTCCGGGGCACCCGTGCAGGACTCTCCGGAGCAGGTCCGGCAGCGGCTCGCCGCGATCGAGGGCGGGCGCGTCTTCGACCTGACGCTGAGCGGCGTCGGGCTGGGCGCCCGGGCGGAGAGCACCCAGATCTGGTACCAGCTCGCCGGGTGGTACGCCCACCACGACCCCGAGGGCCGTTCCGTCCTCCAGGACCGGCTGCCCGACGCGCTGCGGCCGCCGCACCCGGTCACGAACGCGGCGCTGCTCGGCGCCCTCGTCGACGCCGGGTTCGGGTGGCCCAACGACATCAGCGTCCACTCCGGGCGGATCGCCGACTCGCCCGGCGCCGACGGTGTGCGCGGCTGGGTCGACGAGGGGATCACCCCGATCGCGCGGGTCGCGGAGGCGTACGCGGGGCCGGTGCCGGCGGTCTGGGAGTGGTACTGGCCGGCCCGCCTCTCGGTGGACCTCGACGTCAGCGACGCGTACGCCGACACCGACCTCGCCCGCTCCCTCGGCCTGCGGCTGCGCCACGCCGCCGGGCTCGACGTCCCGCTGTACGCCTTCCAGACCAGCGCCTACCGGGGCACCGTCCTCGACGCGGCCCGCCGGGTCGCCGCCGAGTCCCGCGTCCCGTACGCCGTCCACGAGACGGACGAGGGCATGAACCACCTCGACCCGCTGTTCGCCGCGACCACGCACAACACGGCGACCCGCACCCTCGCGGAGTTCGTACGCGGGCTGCGGTGAGCGACGGGGCCGCCGCCCGGCGAGCCGCGGTGTCCCCGGCGCGGACGACCGGGCAGCGGAGCCTCAGGTGAGGACCGGGCAGCGGAGCCTCGGGGGAAGACGATCGGGCACCGCTGCCTCACGTGTAGACGATCGGGCAGCCGCGGCGGAGCGAGTGCTGCGCGGCGCGCAGATACAGCGCCACGTAGAAGGCCGCGTCGAGGTCCTCGCTCCACGGCCCCGGCCGGGACGCGGCCAGCTCGCTCGCCGGTCCGTCCCTGAACCACGTGGTCAGGTCGAGGTTGTCGCACATGGCCGGGGTCTCGGCCGGCAGGTCGACGGCCTCGGCCAGCCTCTCGGCGAGCGCGAGCATCTGCGGGGCGCCGGCGACGAGGGTCTCGTCCGTGTACCCGGAGCCGACCGGCAGCAGGATCGGCTCGTCGAGCGGGAAGGGCACCAGCACCGACCAGCCGCAGAGGACCGCCACCTCCTCGGGTGAGAGGTGCGCCTCGCACAGCGCGACGAACCCGTCCATGGAGGGGATCAGCTTCTCCTCGAAGCTCTGGCCCGACCCGCGGGCGAACGCCGCCTCCTCCGGCACCGAGTCATAGGGCGGCAGCCCCCGCCGGCCCAGTTCCCCGTTCAGCGCCGAGGCGACGTGGGCCCACCCGTCCTCCTCCTCGTCCCCGCACCCCTCGAACCAGTCCTTCGCGCCGACACTCACCAGATACACGCCCATGAGCGGAACGTACAGCGCGCCACTGACACTCCGGTCCGCCCGCTCCGTCCGGCGGCGGCCGCCTGAGAGGATGCGCGGACGACCACTGGAGAAGCGAAGGGGGAACGAGCATGACCGTGCTCATACTGTCCGGTGTCCTCGTACTCGTCATCGGCGGCTGCGCCTGTGTCTTCTGGGCCGCACGGGGTGGCCCCCGCTGGGTCCGCGCCGTCGCCACCGCGACCCTCGCCGTGGGCGAACTCCTCCGCGTCGTCGATCCCCTGCGCTCCTCGAACAGCAGCAGAGGCGACAGGGATTAGCGCCCCGCGCCGACCACACGCCGACCACACGCCGGCCGCACGAAGAAGCGGACGGCCGCGGAGAGAGATTCCGCGGCCGTCCGCCTGCGCGCCGGGCGGGCCCGGGCCCGCGGGGTGGGATCAGCGGGTCTGGTAGTCGACCAGCGTCACGAAGTACCGCTGGGTCGCGCCGCACGCCACCTTCGACGTCCTGACGATGCCGACCCACGGGCCGTAAGCGAAGTGGCTCTTGACGGGCCTCGGCCTTGTCCAGAACTCAGCCCCGGCGGTCACCCGCCGAAGGTGACCACGAGGCGGCCGTCCGAGGCGAAGGACCACTTCATGGCACCGGAGTACGACGCGCAGCGTGAGCCGTTCACGCCGGACCAGAACTGGTTGGTGCTGTCGGAGCTGCCGATGACGCGGTCGTTGGTCCCGCTGGAGCCCCGGCACGAGGTGTTGTCGCGGAAGACCGACGTACCGCCGTCGAAGTTGAAGTTGCGCTCGGTGTTGTCGACGCTCACGTTGCCGGAGACGGTCATCGAGCCCGGATTGCTGTTCCACGTGAAACCGTGCTTGCCGTTGTCGTAGGCGATGCTGCGCCGCACGACGTGGTTGACGGCGATGTCGTCGCCGCCGAGCTTGTAGCCGTTGCGGTCGCCGTTGCCGGCCTGGGAGCCGTCGCTGAGCGTGCCGTTCTCGAAGGCGAGGGAGTCCTCGATGGTCACCGGGCCGATGGGGCCCGTGTCCGTCTTGGTGTAGAGGTCCCAGCCGTCGTCGATGTTGTTGTGGGCGACGGCGTACCGGAAGACGTTCCCGGGCCCGGTGGTGAGCTTCGCCGCGAAGCCGTCGGCGTCCTCGCCGTCGGAGTCGGCGTTGTCGTGCGACTCCGCGCTCAGGATCAGGTTGTCGGACGGCCAGTCGGCGGCCGGGGTGGTGGAGGTGGCCCGGCCCAACTGGAGCCCGGTGTCGCGGTTGTGGCGGGTCACCGTGCGCTCGATGACGTTGTGGCTGCCGCCGACGTAGATGCCGTTGTCACCGGCCCGCTCGACGACGATGCCCTTGACGTGCCAGTACGACCCGTTCAGCTGAAGTCCGCGGTTGGCGGAACTCTCTGTCTGCGCGGAGAAGTTGAGGACGGGGGTCTCGCCGGGGTAGGCGGCCAGGGTCGTCCGGGCGGCGGCGGTGCCGTTCTTGCCGACCGGGACGGTGACGGTCGAGGAGTGCTGGTACGTCCCGCCGCGCAGGTAGATCGTGCCGCCGGCGCTGATACGGCTGATCGCGGAGGTGAGCGTGGTGGGGGCGGACTGGGTGCCGGCCGCGCCGTCGGTGCCGTTCGGGGCGACGTAGAGCGCGGAGGCCGACGGGGGTGTGCCGGTGCCGTCGGGCACGGTCGCGTCGAGGCGGTCGATGTTGGGCAGTCCGGCCGCGGCGGTGGGGGTGAGCCGGACGGTGTTGCTGCCCGCCACCACCGGCACGGACAGGGTCTTCGTGGTCCAGCCCGACCAGGTGCTCGTGCCCTCGAAGGACACGGTCGCCACGGTCGAGCCGTTGACGACGACGTTCGCGGCGCGGGGGGTGGTGGTGCCGTTGGCGAACCGGACCCCGAGTGTCGCGGTGCCCGCGGCGCCGGACGCCACCGTGAACTGGACATAGCCACTGGTCGAGTTGGTGCCGTTGCAGAATCCGCTGCCCGAGTAGCCGGTCCAGTCGGAGTCGATCGTGCCGGCGCACACCGCCGGCGAGCTCTCCGCCTCGTACCGGGCGGTCGCCGCCTGCGCGGTGGTCGCGCCGGCCAGGGCGACGAGCGTGCCGGACATCAGGCCTGCGCATGCCATGACAGATCTCAGACGCATGGTGGGTCTCCATCTCCAGGACGGTCGGTTCGTCTACCAGAGGCGCGGGAATGGAAAGCGCTTTCTCGGCAAGGTAGGGAGATGGCCTGAATGCGTCAAGGGAGTAGGACGCTCGTTCTGTTCACATGGAAGAACGAAAGAGGGGGAAGAAAGGGAAAGAATCCCACTTGGGTTCATGTTTATGAACTGTCATCGCATGCATGTACGGTAGGGCACTCACCCCCACAGACCCCTGGCGGCTGGACCCGACCATCGAGGTCGAACATGAGCCACTCCAGCCAGTCCGCCGAGACGTCCAGGGAAGCGGCCCAGTCGTGCATGGCGGTGACGTAGGCGACGTAACGGGCGGGCCGGAGCCGGGTGCCGGCCGCCTCCCTGCTCGACCAGCCGAGGGCGTTGAGGGAGCGGAACACACGGTCGTCGAGGATCAGGGCGTACGCGTGGCCGGGTCCCCGGTCGTCGACGGCGGCGAACCACTTGGTGAAGAACGACCGTCCCACGCCGCGCACCCTGAACTCGGCGTAGGCGCGGCCCAGTTCGCCCGCACGGACGGCGTCGCGCGTGGTGTCGAGGACACCCGGCAGGCGGGGGTCGCCGAGGGCCGCGCCGGTGTAGCGGGGCGCGCGTCCGTTGGTCGTGCCCGAGCCCCAGATCATGACCGCGACGAACAGGTCCCGAAGCCCTTCCGGCCTGTCTCCGGCCGCTCGCCGGGCGGCGGCCAGATCGTCCCGCCCGAGCAGCCGGTCGCCACCGGCGGAGCCGCCGTCCGCCGTCCCGAGGCCGAGCACATGGGCGGCGTGGTACGGCTCCAGCCAGGGCTGCCACGTGGACGGCCGAAACCGGACCGACTCCTGCCGACGCCCACGATGCGCCACCACTAGCGGCCGCAGCCGCTCCACCATCTCTCCCTGACCCACCATGAGACAAGCGTCCCTCCGAACCAATGGGGCCCGCCCGAACAGTGGTCGGGCCCGTGGCCGGCTCACTCCGTGAAGCAGCCGAACTCCTCGTTGTCCCGGTCGTCGTAGGCCGCCCGGGACTCGGTGGACGATTCATCGAACACGACCTGGCCGGGGGCGAGTTGCTCGGGGCGGAAGGTGAGGAACCCGGAGACCTGGTCGTCCGAGGCCATGTTGACGCGCAGGGCGTACGTGGTGCCGGGGTCCAGGGCGGCGGTGAGGGGCCGTTGGGTCGTGAAGCCGTCCGGGACGGTACCCAGTCGGATCCGCTGCGAGAGGGTCGTTCCGTCCGTCGCCTCGATGTGCCACAGCGTCCGGCCGGGATCGTCGACGGTGCTGGAGTCGTCCCACTCGTACAGCGCGGCCTCGGTGATCCCGTCGCCCTTCGCGGCCGGGCAGTCCCGCCAGCCGAGCGTGGGCTTCGCCGCGGTGCCCGTGACGAAGAGGGGGTCGTGCTCGGCGCCGCAGGCCGTCAGGAGGGGCGCGAGCGCCACAACCGCCGCCACACGCACCGCTGTTCCCCGTTTCATGGCGCGGAGTCTATGAGGGGACAGGGGTCACGTCGGCCCCACGGGACGTATCGAAGCGGTACCGGACAGATCACACGGCACGCCCACGGATAGGGTCACCGGTCATGGCTGAGGACTGGCGGCGTGATCGGATCGGCAGCGCCCTTCGCGGCGAGAACCCCACCGTGCTGCGGAGGCTGGACGCGGGGTTCGCCGTGATCGGCGACGTGCAGTTCCTGCCGGGGTACGCCGTCCTGCTCGTCGACGATCCCGCCGTGACCCGGCTCTCGGAGCTGCCGAGGACGCGGCGGCTCGCCTTCCTGTCGGACATGGAACGGCTCGGCGAGGCCGTCGAGCGGGCCTGCGGGCGCCTCGACCCCGCGTTCCGGCGGGTCAACCTGGAGATCCTCGGCAACACCGACCCGTTTCTGCACGCGCACGTGTGGCCGCGCTACGGGTGGGAACCGGCCGAGTCGGTCGGGCGCCCGGTGTGGCTCTACCCGCCGGAGCACTGGGCCGACCCGAGCCACGCCCTCGGACCCCGCCACGACGCCTTGCGTACGGGTATCGGGGAGGAGTTGGACCGCCTCACCGACTCGGCGGGGTGACATCGGCGGGCAGTGCCTCCCGCATGGCCCTTGCCGTGGCCGCCGGGTCGTAGCCCGCGGGGACGCCCTCGACCATGATGATGTCGCCCTCGATGTGCCGGGAGCGCAGCGGGGCGATCTCCTGGTAGGCCGGTGAGTCCCACCATGCGCGGGCCTCCGCGATCGAGGGGAAGCCGATCATCACGACGTGGCCCGGCCAGGTGCCCTCCTTCACCTCGTGCGGCGTGGCATGGACGAGGAAGCGTCCGCCGTACGGCTCGAAGGTGCCGGGGATCCGCTCGATGTACTCGGCGATGTCCGGGTGCGGGGCGGCCTCACGCAGGTGGGCGATGACGTAGGCGGGCATGGTGTCTTGGGTCCTTCCGGCCGGTGAAGCTCGGTGCAGGTGCAGGTGCAGGTGGAGGTGGTCCGGGAGCCCGACAGTCCGGTCCTCCGGAGGTACGGCGATCCGGTTGTCCGGCCCCCGTACGGACGAGCCTGGCAGCCGGCCCCGGAGGCGTCGATTACCCGCCGGGTAATGCCCTGGGCCCCTGGGCGGCGGCCCCCGCGACCACCTGCTACAGCAACCCCACCGGCAGAGCGGCCCCCGCCCCCGCCAGGTGTCGCAGCGCCGCCGCGATCGAGTGGCAGTCGAAGAGTGCCGAGTGTTCCCCGCCGTCGGAGGCCGGGCGCGGCAGGCCCAGCGCCTCCCACAGGCGGCCCGAGTTGATGCCCGCCGTCGCCGGGGCGACCGTGTTGAGCCAGGGGCGGATGTTGAGGAAGCCGGGGGTGAGGGGCGTGTGCTTGATGTGCTCGCCACGGGAGCGGGCCCAGCCGATGTTCTCGCCGAGGACCAGCATGTCGTTGCCGTACGAGAGGACGGACCGGCCCCGGCAGAAGGCCAGGAAGTCGCTGAGGGCCTCCGCCGGGGGCGCGCCGTCCAGGTCCACCGACTCCTGGTCGATGCCGGTGAGTTCGGTGAAGAAGGGGGACAGCTCGGGGTTCGCCACCGGGCGGACCAGCGTCTCGTACTCCTCCACCACCGTGTACCGCTCGTCCAGCCGCAGCGCCCCGATCTGCACGATCTCGCGGAGCTGGCCGGGCGCCGACCAGTCCTCCGCGGCGGCCCCCGGCCAGGTCGTGAACTCCAGGTCGAAGATGACGAAGGTGGGCACGGCGGCACTCTCCCGGTGAGGCGTGAGCGGATCAGCCTACCCACCCGGAAGGCGTCAGTTCAGGACGGGAGCGGCCGGGCTCACCACCCGGCCCCCGGTGGAGAGGTCCACGCCGACCAGCCCGTCGGGAAGCACCCGCTCCCCGCCCGCCGCCCCGACCGACGACCCCGACTCGCCCACCGATCCCACCGATCCCGACGACTTCGACGGCTTCGACGGCTTGGCCGAAGGCTTCGACTCCGTTCCCGTCCCGGCGTCCGTCCCCGGCGCGTCGCAGAGCGCCGTCGCCACATGGACGTTGAGCGCCTCGTCGATCGGGCTCGGCTCCAGCTCCGTGCCCTCCTCGTTCAGGCGCTGGTACTTCATCAGGGTGAAGCCCAGGCTGAGCTGGCGTTCGCCGTCCGCGCGGGTGAGGCTGAGGGTGCCGGCGCCGAAGACCCCGCCGTCGTGGCCCCAGAAGCGGCCGCAGCCGGGGATCTCCAGGGTGTAGATGCCGAGGCCGTAGTCGATGGCGACGCCGGGCCCGACGTTCACCGGGACCGTGCGCTGCATCTGGGCCAGGGAGGCCCGGCCGATCAGCTTCCCGGTGAGCAGCTTGGCGTAGAAGCGGTTGAGGTCGTCCATCGTGGAGGTGAGGGCGCCGGCGGTGTAGCCCCAGGACATGTCGTAGACGCTGTAGTCGCGCGGCGGGTCGATGAGGCCGTAGAACGACTCGTACATCTTCGCGTGCGGGCCCTTGATGTACGGGGTGCGCGGGAACGCGGTGTGGTGCAGCCCGGCGCGGTCGATGACGTGACGGGTGAGGTACGTGGCCGCCTTCTGGCCGGTGACCTTCTCCAGGATGAGACCGGCGACGACGTAGTTGGTGTTGGAGTACGAGCCGGGCTGCGCGCCGGGGCTGCCGGTGGCGGGTGCGGCGAGGCCCAGGCGGACGAGTTCCTGGGGTCGTATCGTGCGGAAGCGGTGCTCGTCGAGGCTGGCGGTGGAGTTCTGGGCGAGGGAGGGGAAGGCGCCGAGGACGTAGTCGCCGAGGTGGCTGGTGTGGTTGAGCAGCATCCGTACGGTGATCGCGTCGCCGCGCTGCCGGTCGGCGCCGGGGAAGAGGTCCGGCACGTACCGGGTCACCGGGGCGTCGAGGCTGATCCGCCCCTTCTCCACCTGCTGGAGGATCGCCACCGCGGTGAACGTCTTGCTGATGCTGCCGATGCGGTGCCGCATGTTCGGGGTGACCTTGCGGCCGGTGTCCACGTCGGCGAGTCCGGAGGCGCCCTTCCAGCGGTCGCCGCCCTCGCGCACGGCGGAGTACGCGCCGTACATGCCCGCCTCGTGGAAGGCGTCGAGCGTGCCGCGCAGGGCGGTGCGGTCCAGGGTGTCACGGGCGGCGGACCGGGTGGGAGCCGCGGTGGTGCCGGCGGCGGCCGCCGTGGGCACGGCGGTGAACAGCAGCAGGGTGGTACCCATGGCCGAGCCCACAAGTCGCTTGATACGCATGGCTGTTCCTCCCGGATCCGGCTCTCGATGTCCTGAGTCTCGCCGGGACCGGTGAGGGTTACATCCTTCCGCTGGACGATCACCTTCACAGCGGTGCCATGACATCTGTCATGACGGGCCGTCAGCCTGCGGCCAGGCTCCGCGGATGGTGTTGCCGCCGGCCATGTCGGCCAGGCGCCGGTCGTGGCGCAGTGCGGCCAGGACGATCACCGCGATCCGTCCGGGCGGCAGGATCCGCCGCCGGGAACACCGTGGTCGCCTTCGTACTGCACCCTTCCGACCATCAGGTCGTACGGACCGCTGCACAGCCAGAGAGAACGTCCAACTCCCTCAGCGAGAGGCGGGATTTCAGGTGCCTTCGCTTCCCCCTGTCGTCGCCGACCGACCAGCAGCGGGGTCACCGACCGACCGACAACAGGGTTGCCGCCGGCCGACAGCCGGCTCGCCGCCCTACGCGCCCTGGGCCTCCTTCGCCTCGTTCGCCTCGTCCGCCTCCCCGAACCGGGCCA
>NZ_LIQX01000583.1 GCF_001418475.1 Streptomyces ossamyceticus
TGCGGCGGTAGATGCGGCGGCCCCCACCAGTCCACCGCCCTCTTCGACGTCCTCGACGCCGAGGCGATCCCCGGCGTCGAGGAGCTGAGCGGTCCCCGGGGCCGCCGCATCTACCGCCGCACGCTGCGCCTGCCGTACGGCACCGGCATCGCCGAGGTCGACGAACGCCCCGGCACCGGCGCCCGCCGCCGCACGGGCCCCGCGCCCGGCCGACCCGGCGACCACCCCGGTGGCTGGCTGGACGCCCGCCTCCACCTCACCGACCCCCGCGACCTCACCACCGCCGTCCAGCGGCTGCGCCGCCTCCTCGACCTCGACGCCGACCCGTACGCCGTGGACGAGCGCCTCGGCGCCGACGAGCGGCTCGCCCCGCTGGTCGCCGCCCGGCCGGGCCTGCGCTCGCCGGGGGCGACGGACCCGGAGGAGTTCGCGATCCGCGCCCTCGCCGGCCCCAACGAAGCCGCACGGCTCGTCCACGTGTACGGCAAGACCCTGGACGCCCCGCACGGGACGCTCACCCACCTGTTCCCCGAACCGGCCGCACTGGCCGACACCGACACCGGAGGGCCCCTCCGCGCACTCGCCACGGCCCTCGCCGACGGCGCCGTACGCCTCGACGTCGGCGCCGACCGTGACGAGGCCGAGGCCGCGCTGCTCGCCCTGCCGGGCATGGACCCGCGTACCGTCGCCGAGATCCGCACCCGCGCCCTCGGCGACCCGGACGTGGCCCCGCCGGACACGCCCCTGCCCGACGCCTGGCGGCCCTGGCGGTCGTACGCCCTGCGCCACCTGGGCCCGGCGACCCGGAGCACCCGATGACCACGCCTCCACCAGAAGCGACGACCAGGCCAAGGCCACCAAGGAGTTCAGCCGTGAGCGCCGGACAGCGGACCTACTGCACCAGCGTCGACAGCCCCGTCGGCCCTCTCCTCCTGACCGCCGACGCGTCCGGCGTGCTCACCTCACTCTCCGTGCCGGAGCAGAAGGGCGGCCGGGTGCCGCTCGCGGACTGGCGCCACGACCCTGCGCCGTTCCGGGAGGCCGCGGAACAGCTCGCCGCCTACTTCGCCGGGGAGCTGAAGGAGTTCCGGCTGGAGTCGCGCGCCGAGGGCACGGAGTTCCGGCAGCGGGTCTGGGCAGCCCTCGACGACGTCCCGTACGGCGCGACCACCACGTACGGCGCCATCGCCTCCCGTATCGGCGCGCCCAGGGCCGCCGTCCGGGCCGTCGGCGGCGCGATCGGCGCCAACCCGCTGCTCATCCTCCGCCCCTGCCACCGGGTGATCGGCGCGGACGGCTCCCTCACGGGATACGCCGGCGGCCTCGACCGCAAGCGTCTGCTGCTCGGACTGGAGGGAGTGCTCGGGGCCGACGGCCGGGACGGCGATGTGACCCTGTGACGCGGGGGATCAGGACGCGTGTGCACAGGTCCGCCCGACGGTGTCCCGACGGTGTGAGGGCGGGTGCGCGGGTCCGCCGCGCCGGGAGGTGATGAGGGGCTTGTGTCGCTTCCGCCGAGCGAAGGGCGGCCCGCATGGCCGGCACACCCCGGGCGCCCGTACCGCCCCCGTACCGGCCCCCCGTCCCGCCGTCGCGTCGGCACCCGCGCAGGCGTACGTCCTGACCCTCGTCCTCCTCGTGGCGACCACGGTGATCGGCGCGCTGCCGGCGAGGGCGGCCACCCACCGGGGCCCGTCCGCGGCGGCCCGGCACTGGACGGGTACCTGGGCGGCCGCCGCGTCCGGCACGGTCCCCGCCCTGCCGGGGGCCTCGATCCGCAACGTCGTCCATGTCGGCGTGGGCGGCACGGCGGCGCGGATCAGGATCTCCAACCGGCTCGGCACCGCCCCGCTCCGGCTGGGCGCCGTCACCGTGGCGCTCCAGGTGCCCGGCCTCCCGGCCTCCCGGACGCGGTGCCGGGGTCGCTGCGCGCCGCCACCTTCGGCGGTGCCCGCACGCTCGTCGTCCCACCGGGCCGGGACCATGTCACCGACCCCGTCGCCCTGCGCGTACCGGCGTACAGCAACCTCCTGATCACCCTCCACCCTCCACACTCCCGCCGACTCAGGCCCGGCCACCTACCACCGGTCCGCCCGCCAGTCCGGCTTCGTCGCCCCGCGGGGCGACCGGACCGCCGACCAGCACGGCTCGGCGTTCACGACGACCGTCGCTGACCTGATGGCCGCGGCGGGCGCGGCTGGATGTACGTGGCGGACGCGGACTGCTGGTCGTGACGAGGCCGGGGGCGCCGCTCAGCGGCCGAGCACCGCCCCGATCCACGCCCCCGCGACGAGCAGGCAGGCGAAGAGTTCCGCCAGCACGCTGGAGCCGCCGGAGCGCATGGCTGTGCGCACGGCCGCCGCCGCCTCGCGGTGCCGGCCGAGCCGGAGCCGCTCGGAGAGGTAGATGCCGCCGACGAACCCGGGGATCGCGCCGACCACCGGGACGAGGACGAAGCCCAGGAGCGCCCCGACACCGGCGTACACCGCCATGCGGGGGGAGGCGCCGCTCAGCTCCAGGCGCCGGGGAGGCAGCATCCAGCGGACCGCCCGGGACAGCAGAAGGAGGGTCGTGGAGCCGACCAGCACCCACCAGGCGACCGGGCGGGGCTCCTCCAGCGCCCACCACATGACCCCGGCCCACACCAGCAGGGACCCCGGTACGCCGGGCACCAGCACTCCGCACAGGCCGAGCAGCACGACCACGCCGACCAGCAGGAGTTCCCACACTCCCATCTGCCCAGGGTGCAGGACCGCACGAGAGGACGCAGGTCAGAGAGGACGCCCCCGGTGCCGCCACAGCCGCCCCGGCCGCTCCCCGGTGGGCGGACTCCCTGGCACACCGAAGACCACGGCCCGGCGGTCTCCCTCCCGCTCCACGAGAACGCACGGCTGCGCGCGGACACGGGGACGTCCCCGTACCACCGCCCCAGGTACGCGACAGCACAACCTCCTCGGAGGATCCTCCGGCCCCTCGACTCCCTCGTCTCGCACCGGAGTTCGATGTGTAGTCCGACACGCCGCGCGGTCATCGGCTCTGCGGGCTGATTTTCCGGATGCCCCGTTTTCATACGGCTGTTGAGGTGGACAATTAGGGGCATGAGTCAGCAGGGGGAGAGGCCGACCGGTCATGAGGACGACTGGTGGCGGCAGTTGTACGACGACGCCAGTGGGGACACGGGCCCCTCGGTCGCGGCCGATTCCCTCGACGACCGGTTCGCCTCGGCGGCGAACACGGTCCGGAATCGGCCGACGGCACCGCCGAACGGGACGAGCGTGACCGGCCCGCCGCGCGCGCAGGGACCCCGAGGAGCCGAACCGGACGGACAGGGCGGACAGGGCGGACAGGACGGTCCGAGCGGTACGGGTACGAGAAGCACCGGCCCCGGCGGCTCCGCCGCCGCGGGCTCGGTGGCCCCGTCGGGCCCCTCGGCCACCGGGCCCCTTGCGGACAGGGTCCCGCACCAGGGTTCCCACGACCACCGGGCACCTGCCCCCGCCCCGGCGCCCGAGCCGCCGCCTCCTCCGCCC
>NZ_LIQX01000584.1 GCF_001418475.1 Streptomyces ossamyceticus
GCGGGCGAGAAGGACGAGGGGCCGACCGCGGACGTTCGCGGTCGGCCCCTCGTCCTCATGCCGCGGTCAGCCGATGGCGATCCGGTTCTTCCAGTAGCTCGCCGAGCCGATGATCTCCGTGCCCGAACCGGACATCGCCGTGCGGCTGCCGGTGTAGAAGCGGACGGTGCCGTTGGTGTGGACGGTCCAGATGTCCGGGATGCCGTCGCCGTTGGCGTCCGGCGTGCCGGCCAGCAGATAGATGTTGCCGCTGCCCCAGCCGGAGGCACCGTAGATCCCGTCCTCGCCGTCCGCCGAGTTGGCGGCGGCGGCCAGGGAGTTCAGGTCGGTGCCCGTACCGCTGCTCGCCTTGACGCCCTTGCGGGACAGCAGGCGGCCGGAGACGTCGCTGCGGTAGATCAGGTCCGTCACGCCGTCGCCGCTGAAGTCCGCCACGCTGACGATGTCCCGCTCGGTCCAGGGCGAGGACGACAACCGGATCGCCTGGTCGATCGTGGCGCCGTGGTACCCGGTGAACGCCCACAGCTCGTCGCCCATGGTGGCGAAGAAGTCGGTGCGGCCGTCCCCGGTGGCGTCGCCCGCCGAGACGATCTGGGTCAGGGTGGACGGGTTCGGCGCGTTGGACGGGAGCAGGATCTCCACCCGGCGGTCGATGTTGACCGCGCCGTAGCCGTCGCCCGGGTACACCCACAGCTTGTCGCCGAGCCGGACGACCAGGTCCTGGAGGCCGTCACCGCCNNCGAACGCCGGCAGGTCGTCGCCGTTCGGGTCCTTGTCGGGGTTCGCCCGGTAGGCGCCGGACATCGAGTAGTCGAGGTCGCCGGTGCCCTTGACCAGGTCGTTGGTGGCCTGGGAGGGGTACATCACCAGGTTGCCGGAGTCGGAGACCACCATCAGGTCGGGCAGCTTGTCCCCGGTGAAGTCGCCGGGGGAGTCGGCCTGGTCGCGCGGGGTGACGTAGAAGAAGTACTTCGTCGGCTGCGAGGGGTTGCCCGCCGCGTCCACCGTGCGCACGTACAGCACGTTGGGTCCCGCCGTCGGCGGCTTCGCGTTCGCGAGGGTCGCGCTGACCGTGGTGGCCGTGCCGCTGGTGCGGTTCACGCTGAACGGGTAGCTCGGCGCGTTGAAGCCGTACTCGTAGCGGACGACGTCCGTGTTGAGCGCGCGCACGGTGAAGGAGCCGGGGGTGCCGAACTTCTTCGTGGACCAGTTGGCGTCCTCGGCGTCGTTGCCGAAGCCGTTCTCGGCGCCGTCCGCGTTCGGGAAGTCGGTCGAGCTGACCTTCGGCGGCTTGGGCGCGGTGGTGTCGAGGACGAAGCGGCACGGGGTGCTGGCCGGGGCGTAACCGGAGCTGGAGTTCGCGTCGTCCACGGCCCTCACCCGCCAGGAGTACAGGGTGCCGTTGGTGAGTTTGCTGGTGGAGAAGCCGCTGGTGGTGCGCAGCGCGACGTCCTTGTCGCCGCCCACCGACACCTTGCCGGTGGAGCCCAGCAGATCATGCGTGGAGTCCCACTTGCCGGTCGGCCACAGGTCGAAGTCGAGGAAGTCGAGGTTCTTGTCCTTGTCGGCTCCCCGCGCGGTGAACGTCAGGCTGCCCGAGCCNNGGCTCGGTGGTGGTGCACTTGGCGTCCGGGCCCAGGTCGAGCGACTTGGCGTCGATGGTCGGTTTGCGGTTGTAGACGAGTTCGAGGACGGGGGCGTTGTCGCCGTTGGCCTGGAATTTCTTCCACGAGTACTGGGAGTGCTCGTCCCGCGCCCGCAGACCGAACGTGATCGTGTCCTTGCCCTCGTCGGCCCGCTTCTGCGCGGCCCGGCGCACGTCGAAGGTCTCGTACGCGTCCCGGCAGCCGGACTTGTAGCCGTGCGCGAAGCTCTTGGTCGCGAACTTGTTGCCGTCGCTCAGCTTGGGCGCGTTCTTCCAGTTGGTCTTGCCGTTGACCGGGCCCGTGAGGTGCACGCTCATCGAACGGGAGCTGCACGACCAGGAGTACGTCTCCAGCATGCGCAGCTTCGCACTCGTGATCTTCGTGCCCTTGAGGTCCTTGTCGAAGGCGATGTTGAAGTAGGAGCGCGAGGTGCCCCAGGTGTCCGACTCGAAGCCGACGCGGGCCTCGTGCGTGCCGCCCTTGTTGAAGCCCTTGCCGTTGTAGAACGTGGCGTTGGGGTGCCGGCTGTAGGCGGTCGTCCAGTTCTGGGTGTGCTTCTTCACCGACGGGTCGACGAACACCGGGTACTTGGTGGCCGGGTCGGTCAGGAATTCCGTGTTCGGGGTGAGTACCCAGTTCGCCCCCGACAGGTCGGCCTCGACCAGCTCGCCGC
>NZ_LIQX01000585.1 GCF_001418475.1 Streptomyces ossamyceticus
CGCGAGCTGTACGTGACGTACGCCAACGGGCCCGGCCCCAACGGCCAGTCCGACGGCAGTGTCCACAAGCTCCGCACCACCAGCGGCACATGGACCGACGTCACCCCGGTGAAGCCGGGAGGGACGGCGGCCGACGGTTCCGCCGACACCTTCGGCTACGGCGGCGTCGCCGTGGACGCCCGCCGCCCCGGCACCGTCGTCGTCTCCACCAACAACCGCTGGGCGGACGTCGACACGGTGTTCCGCTCCACGAACGGCGGCCGCACCTGGACCTCCCTCAAGGACTCCGCCGTCCTCGACGTGTCCGAGACCCCCTACCTCAAGTGGGGCGCGGACAAGCCGAAGTTCGGCTGGTGGATCCAGGCGCTGGCCCTCGACCCGTACGACTCGAAGCACATCGTGTACGGCACCGGCGCGACCCTCTACGGCACCCGCGACCTCAGGCACTGGGCGCCGCAGATCCGAGGGCTGGAGGAGACCGCCGTACGCCAGCTGATCTCGCCGCCCGTCGGACGGGCGCACCTGATCAGCGGGCTCGGGGACATCGGCACGATGTACCACGAGCGGCTCACGGCGTCCCCGTCGCGCGGCATGGCCACGAACCCCGTCTTCGGGTCGGCGACGGGCCTCGCGCTGGCCACGAGGAAACCGTCGTACGTGGTCCGCACCGGGTGGGGCGACCACGGCAACGGCGCCTTCTCGACCGACGGCGGCCGGACCTGGGCGCCCTTCGGGAGCCAGCCCGCCCTCGCCAAGGACGCGCCGGGACCGATCGCCGTCAACACCGACGCGAGTGTGCTGATCTGGTCCTTCGTCCACTGGGACGGCACCAGGTATCCGGCCCACCGCTCCGGCGACGGCGGTGCGACCTGGGCCGAGGTGCCCACCTTCCCCAAGGGCGCCACCCCGGTCGCCGACCCGGCGGACGCGACGCGCTTCTACGCGTACGACACGGACACCGGCACGCTGCACGCCAGCACCGACGGCGGCCGTACCTTCACGGCGGGCGCGACCGGCCTGCCCTCGGGGGACAGCCAGTACAAGCTGGCCGCGGCCCCGGGACGCACCGGCGACCTCTGGCTGAGCACCAAGACGAACGGCCTGTACCGGTCCACCGACGGCGGTGCCTCCTTCACGAAGGTCGCCGGCTGCCGCGCCTCGCACGTCCTCGGCTTCGGCAAGGCCGCGCCCGGCGCCGCCTACCCGGCGATCTACCAGATCGGGGCCGTCGACAGCCTCACCGCGGTCCTCCGCTCCGACGACGGCGCGCGGACGTGGGCCCGCGTCAACGACGACGCCCACCAGTGGGGATGGACCGGTGAGGCCATCGCCGGCGACCCGCGGCTGTACGGCCGCGTCTACGTGGCGACGAACGGCCGCGGCATCCAGTACGGGGACCTGCTCCGATGACACCGCGGCCGACCGGACCCACGCTCGCCGACGCCACCCGCGGCCGGCTCCTCTTCGGCGGTGACTACAACCCCGAGCAGTGGCCCGAGGAGGTCTGGTACGAGGACGTCCGCCTCATGAAGGAGGCGGGCGTCAACTCCGTCACCCTCTGCGTCTTCTCCTGGGCGAAGCTCGAACCCCGGCCGGGCGCAAGGGAGTTCGGCTGGCTGGACACCCTGATGGACCTGATGCACGAGCACGGCGTCGGGGTCGTCCTCGCCACCCCCACCTCCTCGCCGCCGCCGTGGATGGGCCGCCTCCATCCCGAGACCCTCCCGCGCGACGAGAACGGGCAGGTCGAGTGGTGGGGCTCCCGCCAGCACTTCTCGCACTCCAGCACCGTCTACCGCCGCTACGCCGCCGCCATCACCGAGGACCTCGCCGCCCGCTACGGCTCCCACCCCGCCCTCACCCTGTGGCACATCAACAACGAGTACTGCACCTACGACTACGGCGACGAGGCCGCGACCACCTTCCGCGACTGGCTGCGCCGGAAGTACGGCACGCTCGACGCGCTCAACGAGGCCTGGGGGACGGCCTTCTGGAGCCAGGGCTACGACGGCTGGCACGAGATCCTCCCGCCCCGCCGCGCCCACTACATGAGGAACCCCACCCATGTGCTGGACTTCCGGCGCTTCACGAGCGACATGCTCCTGGAGTGCTACGCGATGGAGCGGGACATCGTCCGCCGGCACACCCCACACATCCCGGTCACCACGAACTTCATGCCGCTGTGGGTGGGCCAGGACGCCTGGCGCTGGGCCGAGGAGGAGGACGTCGTCTCGGTCGACCTGTACCCGGACCCGCGTGACCCGCTGGGCGCCCAGCACGGCGCGCTCGTCCAGGACCTGACCCGCTCGCAGGCCGGCGGCGGCCCCTGGGTGCTCATGGAACAGGCCGCCGGGCCCGTGAACTGGCGCGGGGTGAACCACCCCAAGCCCCGAGGGCTGAACCGCCTCTGGTCCCTCCAGGCCGTCGCCCGCGGCGCCGACGCCGTCTGCTACTTCCAGTGGCGGCAGTCCCGGCAGGGCGCCGAGAAGTTCCACTCCGGGATGGTCGGCCACGCGGGCGAGAGGGGCCGCACCTTCCAGGAGGTCAAGCGGCTCGGCGCCGACCTCGCCGCGATCGGCGCCGAGGTGTCCGGCCGGCCCCTCACCGCCGACGTCGCCGTGCTGTTCGACTGGAACTCCTGGTGGGCCGGCGCACAGGACGGCCGCCTGTCGTCCGAGGTGGACCTCCCCCAGGTCGTCCGGGACTGGCACCGCGCCCTCTGGGAGGCCCACGTCACCACGGCCTTCGCCCACCCGGAGCACGACCTGTCGGCGTACCGGCTCGTCGTCGTCCCCCAGCTCTACCTCCTCACGGACACCGCCGTCGACAACCTCGTCGCGCATGTCCGTGGCGGAGGCACCCTCGTCTGCGGCTTCCTGACCGGAGTCGCCGACGAGGACGACCGGGTCCGACCCGGCGGCATGGACGCCCGGCTCCGCGATCTCCTCGGCATCCGCACCCTGCACGAGTGGTGGCCGCTGGACGCGGGGGAGGACGTCCGCTGCGACGGCTTCCGGGGCACGCTGTGGTCCGAGGAGCTGGAGGCGGCCGACGCGGACGAGGTGATCCCCTACCGGGGCGGTGAACTCGACGGCCTTCCGGCGGTGCTGCGCAAGGGCCGTGCCTGGTACGTCTCCACGCTGCCCGACCCCGCCGCGCTGCGCGCGCTGCTGACCCGGATCGCCGACGGCGCCGGGGTGCGGCCGGTGCTCGACGGGCTGCCCGACGGGGTCGAGGCGGTGCGCAGGGGAGACGTCCTCTTCCTGCTCAACCACGGCCGCGACGAGGTCACCGTCGATGTGCCGGGCACCCACCGCGACCTCCTGACGGGCACGACGGTCACCGGCCCGCTGTCCCTCGGACGGTACGGGGCGGCGGTGCTCGCACCATGACCGACTCCGAGACTTCTTCCGGCGCGGAGCCGCTCCGACCGCTCGCCGGAGAAGACCACGCCCTCCCCACAGGGGCGTGGTGATCCTCCCCGCAGTTCCCCCCACCCATGGAAGGAAAGCCATGGCACTACGCACCCGCACCCTGAGCAGGATCGGCAAGGCCCTGCTCGCCCCCACACTCGCGCTCGGCGCCACCGTCGGTCTCGCCGCCGCCCCCGCCTCCGCCGCCGTCTGGAACAGCTGTGACCAGTGGGGCAACACGAGCCTGGGCGGCTACACGCTCTACAACAACATCTGGGGCGGCGGCGCCGGCAGCCAGTGCATCTGGGCCAACTCCGGCACCAACTGGGGTGTCTGGGCCAACCACCCCAACACCGGCGGCATCAAGTCGTACCCCAACTCCAAGAAGGTGATCAACAAGTCGATCACCTCGCTCGGTTCGCTCAACAGCAACTACAACGTCACGGTCCCGTCCTCGGGCGCGTACAACACCTCGTACGACGTCTGGGACACGGACCACGACTACGAGATCATGCTCTGGGTCAACTACAACGGCGCGGTCGGCGCGCTCGGCGACTACCAGGGCAACGTCACGCTCGGCGGCCACAACTGGAACGTCCACAAGGGCCGGGTCTACCGGAGCGACGGCACGTACTGGGAGGTCTTCTCCTTCCTGCGGACCGCGGACTCCACGTCCGGCTCGGTCCAGATCCTGCCCGTCCTGAAGTGGCTGAAGGACACCAAGGGATGGATGGGCAACGAGACCATCGGTGACGTGCAGTTCGGCTTCGAGATCACCTCGTCGTCCGGCGGTCTGAACTTCCAGACCAACAACCTGACCGTCAGCAGCAGCTGAGCCACCCGCCCGAGCCGGTGCCGGCCCCCCACACACGGCCCCGGCTCGGGCCCGTCCGTCCCTGCACGGCCCCGGCTCCGGCCCGTCCGCCCTCGGTCAGGACCGACGGGCGGCGGCCGTTCAGCCGGTCCCGGCGCGCAGGCGGATCAGCAGGGCGGTCGGTGTGCGGGGCAGCGACACCCGCAGCGTGTGCCCGTCCCGGTCCCAGACCGCCGAGCCGCCGCTCCCCGCGGACGGGTGAAGGATCTCCGGACGCACATCACGGCCCGCCAGGTGCCCGACGGGCAGCGACACCTCCGCCTCCCCGCCGCGCCGCCACACCGACACGTACGACGGCCCGTCCGGCACCCGCAGGCCCAGCGCGAGCCACGCGTCCGTCCACCCCGGCAGACCGAGCGGCCAGAAGGGCACGGCCCGCGCCAGGTCCCCGCGGATCGACTTGTACGTGTCCACGGCGTCCCGGACGAGGCCGAGTTGCCGCTCCGACATCCGGTTCAGATGGCCGGAGAGGTGGATACGGCCGAGGAGCGCGCCGCCGAGGGTGAACCCGATCAGGTCGTCGTCGAACCCGGGCTGCGGATAGGCCCAGACCGCGCCCTGCTCCGGCGGGACCGCCGTCGGCGCGGCGGCGGCGATCGCGGGGAAGCGCAGCGGGTCCTGCTGATCGCTGACGGACTGGAGCTGGGCGACGGCCAGAGTGGCGCCGTCCATGCGCATGCCCCCGGAGGCGCAGTTCTCGACGACGAGACCGGGGTGACGGTCCAGGACGCCGGACAGCCACTCCAGGTAGGCGCGGGCGTGGCCGAGGAGCCCGGCGCCGGGGGAGAGGTCGCCGGGGGCGCACGTGCCCGGGTCGACGACGATGTTGTAGTCCAGCTTCAGATAGCCCACCCCCCAGTCGCCGACGATCCGGTCCACCGTCCTGTCGAGGTGCGCGCGGGCGGCGGGGTGACGCAGGTCGAGCTGGTGACGGCCCTGCTCGGTGATCCGTACGCCGTCGCGCTGGAAGAAGGCGTCCGGGGGGAGCGCCGAGGCGATCGGGCTGTGCACGCCGACGACCTCCGGCTCCAGCCACAGCCCCGGCACCATGCCGCGCTCCCGGATCCGGCCCAGCACGGCCTCGATGCCGCCGTCGGGGAAGCGGCGCACGGACGGCTGCCACGCGCCGACGCCGTCCCACCAGCCGCCGTCCACGGTGTCGTCGTACCAGCCGGAGTCGATGCAGAAGTACTCCGCGCCCGCGCCCGCCGCCGCGTCGATCAGCGGCAGCAGCTTCTCGGTGGTCGGGTCGCCCATCAGCGTGTTCATGTAGTCGTTGAAGACGACGGGCAGCGCGCGGTGGTCCGGATGCGGTCGCCGCACGGCCCGCCGGTACGCGGTCATGACCCCGAACGCCTCGTCGAGCGCGGACCCACCCACCGGGCGGGACACCCCCGCCTCGACCGACCGCACCGACCCCGACCCGGCCTGCGCCGACGGCACCGATCCCGCCTGCGCCGCCTGCGTCGACGGCACCGATCCCGCCTGCGCTGCCTGCGTCGACGGCACCGATCCCGCCTGGGTCGGCGGCGCCGATGCCGCCTGCGCCGACCGCACCGACCCGGCCTCGACCGACCGCACCGACCCCGCCTGCGCCGATGGCACCGATCCCGCCTGGGGCGGCGGCGCCGAGCCCGCCTGCGCCGACCGCACCGACCCGGCCTCGACCGACCGCACCGACCCCGCTTCGACCGACCGCACCGACCCAGTCTCCGCCGATCGCAAAGCCCCCGTCGCGACCGCCGCCCACACCGTCGTGAACTCCTCGCCCGGCGCCAGCCGCACCCGCCACTGGTGCTCGGCGTCCGTGGGGCCGTTCATCGCGAGGTACGTGCCGTGCGCGCGTTCGCCCAGGTCCCAGCGCCAGCCGGCCAGTGACTCCACCTGCCACACCCAGGCCCGGCCGCCGCCCCGCTCCGTCAGGGCCCCCATCGGCAGATGACCGTCGGTCGGCCAACTGCCGCGCCCGGTGAGGGTGAGCGCGGCCCGGCTGTCGTGCTGGTGGGCGTCGACGCTGATGTCGGCGACGATGTCGCGCAACGGTTCGGCGTGCCAACGGCACTCGGCGAGCCAGTCGTTGCGGGCCCGGTGCACATCGAGGACGTCGGGGGAGGGCAGCCCGCCGAGGAGGAGGCTGCTGACGGACTGGACGACGAGAGGGTCCGTGCCGTCGTTGCGCAGCCGCACCCGGGAGCGGAGCACCGGCAGCCCGATCGGCGAGGTCAGCTCGACGAAGGCGGTCAACGCCGTCACCGGGTCCTGGAGTTCGACGGTCAGCCGCGCCCAGTCGGAGGAGCCGGCGTCCCGGTGCCCGCGGTACGCGAGCCGTGACCCGAGAGCCGTACCGGTGAACCGGGGCCCGGACCAGCCGCTCCCGTGCCCGACCGCCGTCAACTCGACGAGGGGCAGGGCGACCTCCGGCTCGACGGCGGTCCCGGCGGGGCCCAGCCGGACCAGACGCGGGGTGCCGTCCGCCGCCGCGGCGAACTCCGCGTGCAGCGCCGGATGTCCCCAACTGAAACTAGGGAAAGGGGTGTTGAAGTCGCCCGCCGTCCGGTCCGCCGTACTGGTCAAGTCGCTGCCCTCCCGAGCCGCCGCGCTCGCGCACGCCGCCCCCAGGCCGTCGCCGACGGGCGGTCCAGATCCTCGCGGGGGCGTCGCTCGCCGGAATCCCGCTTGACGTTCTCTTGACGCCCCAAGTGTGACCGGTCACAATCCTGACATGAATGTGACCGGTCACACAAGGCGTCCCGCGAGCATCCGGGACGTCGCGAGCGCCGCCGGCGTCTCGTACCAGACCGTCTCGCGGGTGATCAACGGCCACCCCAGCGTCAAGCACTCCACGCGGGAGCGGGTGCTGGCCGCCATCGACGAGCTGGGCTTCCGCCGCAACGCGACCGCCCTGGCCCTGGCCAGCGGCCGCAGCCGCGCGGTGACCGTGCTGACCGCGAACACCACCCACTACGGCTACGCGTCGATCCTCCAGGGCGTCGAGGAGGCGGCCCGCGCGGCGTCGTACGCGGTCGGGATCGGCGTCCTGGAGTCGGCGGAGGAGGTCGCCGTCGCCGCCGAGGTGCGGCGGGCGGCGGACGCGGGCGGCGGACTGATCGTGATCGCCTACGATCCGGCCGGTGTCGGCGCCCTGGCCGCCGTGCCCGCCGAACTGCCCGTCGTCGGTGTCGTGGAGACCCCCGCCACCCCGCCCGGCGGCGACCGCCCCTGGGTGTGGACCGACGACCGCGAGGCCGCGTACGCGGTCACCCGCCATCTCCTCTCCCTCGGCCACGAGACCGTGCACTACGTCGCCATCCCGTCCAGCACCCGCCGCACCAGCGCCCGTACCACCGGCTGGCGGCAGGCGCTCCGGGAGGCGGGCGCCCCCGAACCGCGCCCGTTGCAGGGCAACTGGGGCCCGGCGGGCGGCCACCGCGCCGGCCGGAAACTGGCTCAGGATCCCTCGGTCACGGCGATCCTCTGCGGCAACGACGACCTGGCGCTCGGTGTGCTCCGGGCCCTGCACGAGAACGGCCGGTCCGTTCCCGGCGACGTGAGCGTGGCCGGCTTCGACGACGCCCCGCACTCCGCGTATCTGACCCCGTCCCTGACGACCGCGCGTCTGGACTTCACCGGCCTCGGCCGGGCCGCGTTCGCCCTGCTGCACGGCGTCCTGGAGCAGTCCGCCCCGATCGCCCCGCACCGGGTCTCCGTACCGGAGCTGGTGGTCCGGGAGAGTTCGGGGCCGCCGCCCGCCCACGTCTGACCGGTCACGGCGCCCGCGTCGAGGGCCGCCTCCGCCCCCGTGTCCTTTCTGCCCTGAACCACCGTTCCTGAAGATCGTGTCCGGAATCACCAGTGGAGCCGTCAAACGACCGGAGGTCCGACCGCGTGATCACCCCCACCCGCACACGCGCCCGTGAACGAACCCGCACCAGGTCCCGGGCGCGAACCGCCCTGATCACCGCAGTCCTTGGAGTCACCGCCATGGCCGGCACCCTTCCCGCCACCGGGGCCCCCGCGGCCGCCGCCGCGGGCCCGCAGCGCCTCACCGTCGACCTCTCCGCCTCCGAGGGGCCCGTGATGCGGGGCGCCAACGGCGCGCTGTACGGGCTCAGCGACGACGGGGTACCCAGCGACGCCGCCCTCGCCCCCCTGAAGATCACCAGCATCTCGCAGAAACCGGAGGGCGGCGCCCAGCACCCCAACGGCGACGCGCTGACCGTCTCGAAGTCGTTCTTCCGCAACGGCGGCGGCGAGATCAACGTGATGATGCAGGACATCTACGCCAAGTGGCCCTACGAGGACCTCGGCATCGACGACTACCTCCCCAAGGTCGACAGGATCGCCAGACAGATCGCGGCCGACCCGAACAGCGACCGCTTCGTCCACATCCCCTTCAACGAGCCGGACCAGATCTGGTACAAGCTCGACGTCGCCGACCAGGCCCAGTACGAGAAGAACCGCGACCGGTTCTTCCGGGACTGGAAGACCGTGTACCAGCGCATCCGCGCCATCGACCCCGACGCGCGGATCGCCGGCCCCAACGAAGCCTCGTACCACACAAGGCTGCTGAAGGACTTCCTCGCCTTCGCCCAGCGCGAGGACGTCCTGCCCCAGATCATGACCTGGCACGAACTGGGCTCCGGTTCGCTCCGCGACTTCCAGGGCCACTACGACGACTACCGCTCCCTGGAACGGCAGTTGGGCATCACCCCGCTGAAGATCAACATCGATGAGTACGCCAACCGCCGCGATCTGTCAGTCCCCGGCCAGCTCGTGCAGTGGGTGTCGATGTTCGAGAGGAACAAGGTGTACGCCAACCAGGCGTACTGGGACGCCGCAGGGAACATGGACGGCAACGTCGTCCGCTCCAACATCCCCAACGGAGGCTGGTGGTTCTTCCGTTGGTACGCGGGCCTCACCGGCGACACCGTGAAGGTCACCCCGCCGCAGGCGAACACCATCGACACCCTTCAGGGCCTCGCCTCCCTCGACACCTCCCGCCGCCAGGCCCAGGTCCTGCTCGGCGGCTCGGCCGGTGACACGGACGTCGTCGTCCGCGAGGTCCCCCGGTCCCTCTTCGGCCGTTCGGTCACCGCGACCGTCGCCGAGGCCGCCTGGTCCGGCTACGAGGGACAGCACGCCGCGCCCCGCGTCCTGACCCGCACGAAGGTCCGGGTCACCGACGACGGCACGGTGACCGTCCCCCTGCGCGGCCTGCACCGGATGTCGGCCTACCGGATCGTCCTCACCCCCGGCGGCTCCGGCACCC
>NZ_LIQX01000586.1 GCF_001418475.1 Streptomyces ossamyceticus
CCCCCGGCGGCCCTAGAACACCCCCACCCGGGTCACCCCTTCCTCGCCGACCCTCAGCAACGCCTCGTGGCTGATCGCGAAGTCCCCGTTGCGCAGGGGCCCGCCGAAGTGCCGGCCCACGACCGTGTCCGGCAGATAGCTCCGCAGCGCGTGCCGCATCGCGGGGTCGTGGTCGACGGGCGAACCCCAGCCGTCCGGCGCCTCGTCCGTGCCGAGGATCACCCAGTGGTCCGTGTCCACCAGCGCGTCCGGATCCGGCACGGCCCCGGTGTGGCAGTCGAGCGCGGGCAGCGTCAGCACATCGGGGTCGTGCGGCGGGTACCACATGAGCAGCGGCTTGGCCTGCGCAGCCTCCGCGTTGTCGAAGCAGCAGACGGCGATCGCGTGCGCGGGACAGCGTTCGGCGTAGAACGCGAACAACTCCGGGTTGAGCGCGGGCCGCCGGTGCTCCGGCACCTCGGCGAGCGCCGCCGGCACGGCGCGCGGGTCACGGGCCAGGACCACCGTGTACACGTCGTGCTCGAACACCTCCACCGCCGGCCCTTGAGCCGCTCCCATCCAGGCGATCGAGTCGTCGACCAGGCCCACGGAGACCGGCCGTACCGCGTCCACCATCCGTTCCAGCACGTCGGAACTGCGCCCCACGGACAGGAAGTTGCGTCGGCTCATCTGCCGCGCCGGCAGGTGCAGCAGCATGGCGTTGGGGCCGTCGGCGAGATTCGCCGCCGTGTTCTGGTAGCCGAGGACGTGGATCAGCCCGTGCTCGGGGTGGTGCAGCCGCCCGCAGTACAGGGTGGTGCCGGTGAACTCGGCCGGGGCCAGGGAGACACACATGCCGGAACGCTATCGAACGCCCCCGGAGCCCCTCGGCCGCGCAGCAGCGTCAGCGCGGGGACACCCCGGTGCCGCCCGCCCCGCAGTACCCCGCCGGGTCCCGGTGCAGATACTGCTGGTGCAGTGCGCTCGCCGGGTAGAACGGGTGCTCCCCGGCCGGCACGATCGAGGTCGTGATCGCCCCGTACCCGGCTGCGGACAGCGCCGCCTGATACCGCGCGCGGGTCCTCTCGGCGGCCGCGTGCTGCTCCGGTGAGTGCGTGAAGACGACGGAGCGGACATGCGTACCGACGTCGTTGCCCTGGCGGAAGCCCTGCGTCGGGTCGTGCCCCTCCCAGAACACCCGCAGCAGCCGCTCGTACGACACCTCGGCCGGGTCGAACACCACACGTACCGTCTCCGCGTGCCCCGTGAGCCCGGTCCGCACCTCGTCGTCGACCGGGTACGGCGTGTAGCCGCCCTGGAACCCGACGAGGGTGGTGCGGATGCCGCCCGGCATCTGCCAGAACCGCCGTTCCGCGCCCCAGAAGCAGCCCATCGCGAAGGACGCGACCTCGGCTCCCTCCGGATACGGCCCCAGCAGGGCCGTCCCCAGCACGGCGTGCGTCTCGGGCACCTCGTACGCGAGCGCCGCCCGCCCCGGTGGCGCCTCCTCGGCCGTGGGCATCCGCGGCTCCCGGCCCCGTCCGAACAGCATGGGCACCCCCTCGTCCGTAGCGTCGCGTCGCGTCGTCATTCTCCACGCGCGCGTGCGGTCACGGCAGCGGATGCGCCCGCGCTCGCACGGCCGGACGATGGAGGCGGGAGCAACAGCGGAGGCATGCGGTCGCGACGATCACCCGCCGGGGGGTTTCCGAGGTGTGAGTGACATGCCCCTTCAAAAGGTCCGCCCGGGTACCGTGCACCGGCTGCGCCCGGACATCAGCGTTCTCGCCGACAGCCTGGAGGTGCCGGGCATCGGGCACATCCCGGTGAACGCGTTCGTACTGCTCGGCGCCGAACCCGTGGTCGTGGACACCGGGTTGGGGCTGCCCGACCGGAACTTCGTCGAGGTCCTCGCTACCGTGCTGGACCCGGCCGACGTCCGCTGGATCTGGCTCACCCACCCCGACCGCGACCACACCGGCGGGATCTTCGACCTGTTGGCGGCGGCCCCGAAGGCGCGGGTCGTGACGACGTTCATCGGCGCCGGGATCCTGTCCTGCGAGCATCCGCTGCCCCTCGACCGGGCCCACCTCGTGAACCCCGGCGAGACGCTCGACATCGGCGACCGCACCCTGACCGGTTTCCGTCCGCCGCTGTTCGACAACCCCGCCACCGTCGGCTTCTTCGACGACCACTCCGGTGTCTGCTTCAGCTCCGACTGTTTCGGCGCCCCCCTGCCGACCGCCGACCTCGCCCGGGCCGACGACGTCCGCGATGTGGCGGTCGAGGACCTGCGCACCGCGCAGCTTCTCTGGGCGACGGTCGACAGCCCCTGGGTCCAGACGGTCGACGTGGAGAAGTACCTCAGGACCTTCGACTCCCTGAAGGACCGCAAGCCCGACCTGGTCCTCTCGACGCATCTGCCCCCGGCCGCCGGCATCACCGGCGCCATGCTGGACACGCTCGCCACCGCCCCGTCCGCGCCGCCCTTCGTCGGCCCGGACCAGGCGGCCCTGGAACAGATGCTGGCGAGCTTCCAGCCGGACGGGGGCGGCCCCTGAGACCCGTGACCCATGTGGTCCAGGGCCGGCGCCCGCCGAGGCACGACGTCGCGGCGGAGGACGAACCCACAACGCAGTGAGGAGCTCGGAGATGTACGCAGCAGTGCGGCGGTACGACGGGGTGACCGATCCGGCCGAGGCGGCACGTCTCGTGAACGAGGGGTTCGTGCCGCTCATGCGCCAGGTCCCCGGTTTCGTGGCCTACTACTGGGTCGACGCCGGGGACGGAGTGATGGTCTCGACCAGCGTCTTCCAGGACCGGGCCGGCGCCGAGGAGTCGATCTCCAGGGCCTCGGACTTCGTGCGGGACAACCTCGCGTCCCTGCTTCCCGCCCCGCCGGAGGTCATGGCCGGCGAGGTGGTCGTCTCCGCGTGACGGCAAGGGGCAACCGTCGACTCTGGCGACCGCGAGCGGGCAGGAGACCCCGGTGCCGCGGCGCCTCCGCTGCGAGGTGCGACGTGGGCGGCAACACCGGCCTACTCAGCCTGAGTTGAGTAGGTGCGCTCATGCCCGGTGGACCTCTGTGCGGCGAGTATCGGTGAAGTGGCGCGGTCAAGGAGCGCCGACCCGATACAGGACCCTTACGGAGATTCCCATGTCCCGACGTACTGCACTGTCCGTGGCCGCCGGTCTCGTCGTCCTTGGTGGTGCCGGGGCCCTCACTCTTGCCTACGCCGGGGACCAGCCGCTGAAGCCGGCGCACAGCACTGCCCGCTACACCGCTCCCGCCGGCGACCGCGACGGCTCGCTCTCCTTCGACACCGACGTCACGGCATCCTCCGGCGTCAAGAGCGTGAAGGTGCTGGCATGGCCGCAGGACTCGTCCTTCGCCAAGGACGAGCTGACCGCCAAGGACATGGCCGACGCGGAGTCTGCGGTCTGCAAGCCCTCCGGGAAGGACACCGTGCACTGCACGTACCGCGTCAAGGTCACCGCGTCCGACGCGAAGTCCTCCCCGCGCGGTCCCTGGCACGTCGCCGTCCTGGCCACCGCCAAGGACGGCACGACGACCCTGGACAGGGAGGCAGCCGACTTCACCGTCAGGTAACCAGGCCGGGCACATGACTGCGAGCGAGTGCGGACGACCTGCGTTCCTGTCCAGGTGCTGCTGGTGTCAGTGCTCGGTCGCCGAGGAGGCCGCAGCGTACGTGAGCAGGTTCGCGAAGCGCAGCCACGGGAACACGTACATGTTCAGGGGCGAGTAGCCAGGCCGGGTGAGGCCGCGGATGCTGTGGACGGTGTCGGTCAGTTCCGCTGCGGCCGGGCGGTCGAGGCGGCCGAGGGCCGTGAGGTAGGACGAGGCGCAGTCGTCGAGCCGGGTGTGCAGGTGGCTGAGTCGGCGTACGTCGATGTCGGTGGAGAGCGTCTCGTCGGGGTACGGGGCGCGCTGGAACGCCGCGTGCCGGTTCGCCACGGCGGCGATCAACCCCAGTCGGGAAGGGGGCGCCGAACTCGGCCAGCGCGGACCACGCAGAGCGGCCATGTCGGACGCTCGTGGGGTTCGGCGGCCGGCCGCCTTCTCCGCCCGGCGGCGGGCGGCGAAGACGGCCATCTCGGCGAGGTGCGCGGTTCGGCTCTCCTCCAGCGTGTCCAGCGCGCGCGACAACGCCGCGGAATCCCTTCGCAGATCGGGGGCGGGGCACGCCGTCGCGCTCAGATACGCCCAGGTCGCGTGGAAGCCGAGCGGGCCGTAGTCCCCGACGGCACACCTCAGCGCCCTGTGCCGTCGGACGAGCGGCAACCGCTCGTCACGCACTCTGCGGGCGTACGTTCCGAAGGCCACCCGTGACGTCAGCCGTCGGCCTTGGCGACGCCGATCGGGCAGGACACCCCGGTGCCGCCGATGCCGCAGTAGCCCGCCGGGTTCTTGTCCAGGTACTGCTGGTGGTAGCCCTCGGCCGGGTAGAACGCGCGGCCCTCCGCCGGGAGGATCTCCGTGGTGATCGTGCCGTAGCCGGAGCCGGTGAGGACCTTCTGGTACGCCTCGCGGGACGCGGCGGCGGCCTTCTCCTGGGCCGGGGTGTGGGTGTAGACGGCGGAGCGGTACTGGGTGCCGGCGTCGTTGCCCTGGCGGAAGCCCTGGGTCGGGTCGTGGGACTCCCAGAAGACCTGGAGGAGCCGCTCGTACGAGATGAGGGACGGGTCGTACACGACGCGGACGGCCTCGGTGTGGCCGGTGAGGCCCGAGCACACCTCTTCGTAGGTGGGGTTCTCGGTGAAGCCGCCCTGGTAGCCGACGAGCGTGGTCCACACGCCCGCGGGGAGCTGCCAGAACTTGCGCTCCGCGCCCCAGAAGCAGCCGAGGCCGAAGTCGGCGATCTCCAGGTGCTCCGGGTAGGGGCCGCGGAGCGGGGTGCCGAGCACGGTGTGCCGGTCGGGCACGGTGAACGGCAGCTCGGCGCGGCCCGGCAGAGCCTGCTCGGGGGTGGGCAGCTGGGGCGTGCGGCCGAAGAGCATCGTGACTCCTAGGAACGTGCGGGAACGAGCGGGCGGTACCTGGAGAACGTTCCGGGTACCGCCCGAATTCCGCCCGGCGAACGCGCACTGTCAGCCGGACACGGCCGGTGCGGCGCTGTCAGTCCGACACGGTGGTCGGCCGGCGACGCGGCAGCCGGGGGTGGCGGTCGGCCGGGCGCGGCAGCCGTAGCGGTGGTCGGCGGGGCGTGGTGGTCGGCCCGGCGCGCTCAGCCCTCCGTCTGCTCCGCCGCCACCGCCTGCGCCGAAGCGTTGCGGATCCGGCAGTAGAACGCGGCCATCTCCTCCTCGCTGCCCCGGTAGCGCCACGGCAGCGCGTCGACGTGGCCGTCGACCAGCCTGAACTGTTCGAGCGCGGCGGCGTCGCGGTTCTGGAGGGCGAGGTAGTACGCCAGGAGGTGGCGCAGCTCCGGCAGGCGCGGGTGGGTCTGGTCGGCCGCGGCGGCGTCGGCGAGACCCGCGTCGACCCGGCCGATCATCCTGGGCGTACGGTCCACCTCGCTGTCGTCCGACTGGTCGTGCTCGAAGTGGGCGATCAGCGGCAGCACCGTGAGCAGGCTGCCCAGCGGCGCGTTCTGAGCCGCCCGCTCGGCGAAGTCCGTCGCCAGCTTCTCCGAGCCCCGCCACTTCGCGCACCAGTACTGGAGCGCCATGTAGTGCGCCTCGTAGTGGTGCGGGGCGCGGGCGGTGATCTCCGTCCAGAGCCGGTCCATCTCGGCGTGCGGGTAGCCGAGCCCCAGGGCGACGGTGATCTCCGTGACGTACGGCGTGGGGTCGTCGGGGTTCAGCGCGGCGGCCCGCGCGATCTCCTCGCGGGAACGTTCCAGCATTCGGTGGAAGCCCGCGAACTGCTCGCCGGTCGTGTATCTGGCGCGCTTGGCGCCCCGCATCTGCCCGGCGAGGATCACCGTGCTGCGGGCGCGGACGACGGCCGCGTCCGGGTCGTCGGGTCGGTCGGCCTCCCAGGCGAGCAGCCACTCGTCGTCGTCGGCGGCGATCCCGCCGAGCAGGCCGGTCGCCCAGGAGCGGCGGTCCCAGTCCCGGCCGATGTCGTGCAGCAGCTTGGCGGCGGCCTTCCAGTCGCCGGCGCGCACGGCGGCGAGCGTCGCGTCGACGCCCGCCGGCAGCGGACCGGCGTACGTGGTGTTCTGCCGTTCGGCGGGGAGCAGGCCCAGCGCCTCGGCGGCGTCCGGGTCGGCGTCGCCGCCGGGGCGGAAGAACTCCTTGAGGAACACCCCGGCCAGCCACAGACCGATCAGGAGGGTGGGCACGGCCAGGACGGCCAGAATCCACAGCAGTACGGTCATCGCGGGGCGTCCGTTTCTCGCGCGGCGGGGCCTTGGGGAGCGGAGGGCAGCAGCGTGCGCAGCGGCCCGGTGTCCGGGTGGTCGGCGACCGCCGCCCCGATCGCGGCGCCGAGGTCGGCCTCGGAGCCGTCCGCCGCGGGCGGCAGGTGCACCACGGCAGCGTCCGCCCAGGAGAACTCCCAGCGCAGCCGGGAGTGGGCGCTCAGCTCGGCGAGCACCATGGTCTGCAACCCGTCCGCCAGGGCGGGCCGGACGAACTCGCGGAAGGCCCGCCCCTTCGCCTCCGCCGCCTGGTCGGACACCGGCAGCCGCCGCGCCAGCTGCCACAGCTGACCGTCGTCGATCACCTTCAGCAGCCCCCGCAGGGACGGCTGCTCCTTGGTGTACATGGCGAGTGCCCGGTGCAGGGCGGTGTCGGCGGAGACGAAGTTCGCCGCCATCGAACCGTCGAGCAGTTCCTGCCAGTCGGCGGCGCGGGCGAACCGCAGCACATCCTCGGTGAGGACCGCGTCCTCCAGTTCCGCCAGCGTCCGCTCCGGGTCCGCGAGCAACGTCAGCGCGGCGCCCCTCGCCTCGTCGGCACGGCCGTCGGCGGGCAGCGCCTCGATCCGGGCGACACGGTCGGCGATCGGCGGGTGCGAGTCGTACGGCGACGACGGCTCGCTCGGCAGATCGGTGCGCAGACCGACGAGTTCGAGCTGGCGCGCGGTCAGCATCCGGCCGAACCCGCCGAAGAACTCACCGCGCGGCGGCAGCAGCCGGGCCTCGGAGCCGAGCGTGGCGTAGCTGTTCATGTAGAACCCGAACGCCGCGGACAGTGCCGGGATCTCGCGCAGCGCCGAGGCGGTGGCGTCGCGTCCGGCGATCCGGGCGGCCGCGGCGTCGGCGGCGTACTCCTGACGGCGTGAACCGGCGAGCGTGGCCCGGAAGTAGAGGTGGGCGTAGGCGACGTAGATCCGCGCCATCAACCGGTACGTGAAGCCCGAGTGGCGGGTGTCGACCTCCTTGGCCTTCTTGCCCTTGGCCGCGGCCTTGGCGTTCTTCTTCTCCTGCCGGGCCTGCTCGCGTCCGGCGGTCTTGTCGGCCCGCTGCTCGAAGGTGTCGATGGTGCGCAGCACCTGGGCCCGGCCGCGCGCGGTGATGGCCGCGAGGCGGGTGTCGGCGTTCGAGTAGTGGCCCAGCTCATGGGCGAGGACCGCCCGCAGCTGCGCCTCGGTCAGGCCCTGGAGCAGCGGTACGCCGAGGTAGAGGCGGCGCGGGCCGGGCAGAAGGCCGAGCAGGCGGGCGTCCTCGCTCACGGCGGCGTTGACCTCGGGCGTCAGCACGATGCGCGTCGGGGCGCGGGTGCCGACCTGGTCGGAGAGCTCCCGCACGGTGCGCCACAGCGCGGGCTCGTCTGTGTCGGTCACCGCGAGGCCGGGCCGCTCCTCGCCCTTCGGGGTCCGCAGCATGAACAGGCCGCGGATCAGCGGCAGGGCCAGGAGTACGGAGACCACGTACAGCTTGAGCGCCACGCCGGACGGCGCGTGCAGGTACAGCAGATAGTCGGCGCCGGCGAGCGCCGCGAGCAGGATGACGCCGAGCAGATAGAAGCCGGCGAGCAACACGAGAGCGCGCACTGCGCGCAGGGTTGCGCCCATCGGGCAGTTTCCCCCCACGGTGTGATCGCAAAGGATCACAAAATCAACTAAATCGGTCGGCCTAGGACGTGTCCATGACCAAGAGGTGAGGGGGCGGAGTATTTCCCACGGGATGTGAGGGTGGCAAGGCCTTTCCGGAGGGGCCGCCAGGGGATGTGCGTCTTCCGGGGGCGAGGTGTGCGGCTTGCGCAAGCCG
>NZ_LIQX01000587.1 GCF_001418475.1 Streptomyces ossamyceticus
CCGTGTAGCCCTTCTCCACGCTGCCCTTCATGGTGGCCAGCTGCCGGTCGTAGCCGTCGCTGAAGATGCCGTCGGTCTCCAGGGAGAGCTCACTGAGGTGGGTGACGCTCGGGCCGTAGCCGTCCGTCGCGTAGACGGTGTCGCAGACGTCCTCGGGGAACGCGAGCTGCGACGTGACCACGCTGTCCTGCGCGGCGGTGGCGTCGTCGAGGCTGTCGTACACCTCGAAGTGGATGTGCGGCCAGCGGCCGGTGTAGCAGCCCGGGAAGACCGACGTGAAGGTGACCTGGCCCTTGGCGTCGGTCTCCTGCACGCCGCGCAGGTAGTTCTCGTCGGTGACGCCGTCGGAGTAGAGGGAGTACCGGCCCTCCCGGTCGCAGTGCCAGAGGTAGACGGCCGCGCCCTTCTTCGGCGTCTCGCACCCGGAGTCCGTCGCGACGACGGTGAGGGTCACCGTCAGCGGTACACCCTCGGCGACCCCGTTCGCCGAGCCGATGCTCCTGGTGATGTCCCGGCGGACGACGCCGCTCTCCCTGAGGACGTCGGGCCCGTTGGAGCCGTCCCCGGGGTACGGGCCGGCCGTCTCCGACGGGATGGTCTCGCAGTCGGCGCCGGCGGAGGACGCGGACGAGCCGGAGGGCGACGACGAGGACGCCGACGACGTCCCGCCCGACTCGTCCGAGGAACAGGCCGCCACCAGCGGCACCACGCTTGCCCCGGCCAGCAGCCGGATCATTCGGCGCCGTGCCAGCACCGGCAGATCGTAGGAGAGCCCTCGGTCGAACTCGTCATCATGGTCATGCCCGTGACTGTGGCCGTGCCCGTGGCTGTGGCTGTGGCTGTGCGGTGTGTCGCTCATGGTGGGGGCCTGCGCGCTCTCTGTTCCGTCCGTCATGCCACGCGCGATGCTACGAGCCCAACCTGTGGAAACTTCAAGTTCCTTGCTCGGCGGCGTCACGCGGTGGGACCGTCACGCCCCGACCGCCCCGTCCACGCCCTCTCTCAGGAGGTCCGCGTGGCCGTTGTGGCGGCCGTACTCCAGGAGGACGTGGACCATGACCATCCGCAGGGAGACCTCCTCGTCCCAGCGCGGCTGGCGACCGGTCAGGTCGAGGGAGGGGGCCGCGCGCTCGATACGGCGGGAGTACTCGACCTCCGCCTCCCACGCGGCGAACGCCTCCGCCCGTGTCGAGGCACTGTCGTCGTACGCGGCCTGGAAGTCGATCTCGTCCGACCACACCATGGGAGCGTCGTTGTCCTCGAACACCCGGCGGAACCAGGCGCGTTCCACCTCGGCCATGTGGCGGACCAGCGCGAGCAGCGACAGCGTGGACGGTGGCATCGACCGCTGTCGCAGCTCCGCGTCGGTGAGGCCCTCGCACTTCATGGCGAGGGTCGCGCGGTGGTAGTCGAGGAAGGCCCGCAGCGTCTCGCGCTCGGATCCGACATGGGGCGGCCCCACCCTCTTGTCCTCGGCCATCGGCCGTCCTCCTCGTTCTCGGGTTCTCCGCGGCCGTCCGGGGCCGTGCCCGTCCGGCGTCGGGTCTGTTCAGAGAATCTTGTCGAAGAAGGTGCGGATGTCGGCGGCCAGGGTCTCCGGTTCGTCCATCCCCACGAAGTGGTGGCCTGGACGGGACTCGGGCCAGTGCACGATCCGGTTGTCGCGCTCGGCGAGGCGGCGGACGGCGGGCGGCCCGCAGTACACGCCGGTCGGCACCTCCCGTTGACCCTCCGGCCAGGTGAACTCGTCCCGCTCGTACATGAACCAGGACGACGTGCCGGACGTCCCGGTCAGCCAGTAGAGCGTGACATTGGTGAGGAACAGGTCGCGGTCCGTGCCCTGGGCGCCGAAGTCCCGGAACTTCTGCATCATCCACGCGAGCTGGGCGACCGGGGAGTCGTGCCAGCCGTACGCGAAGGTCTGCGGGGTGTGGCGGAGCAGGGTGTGGTGATCGACGCCGCCCTGCGACCACTGCTGGATCATGTCGTACAACGCCCGCTCGTCCGGCGTCAGTTCGGGCAGGTCCTTCTCGGTCGGGAAGCCGAACCCGCCGTTGATGTGGACGCCGATGACGTGCCCGGGGGCCACGCGGGCCACCGCGGGCGCCAGGTACGCACCGAGGTCGCCGCCCTGGGTGCCGTAGCGGTCGTAGCCGAGGCGGCTCATCAACTCGGCCCACATACGGGCCACCCTGTCGACGCCGAAACCGGTCTCGCGCGGCCCCTCGGAGAAGGCGAACCCGGGGACGGACGGGGCGACGACATGGAACCCGCGCTCGGTGAGCGGGTCGATGAGCCGCGTGAACTCGACGACCGAGTTGGGCCAGCCGTGGGAGAGGAGCAGCGGCACGGCGTCCGGCCGGGGCGAGCGGACATGCAGGAAGTGGACGTCGAGGCCGTCGATCCCGGTCAGGTACTGGGGGAAATCGTTGAGCCGGCGTTCGTGGGTCCGCCAGTCGTACGCCGTGCGCCAGTACTCGGCCAGTTCCTTGACCTCCGCCACGGGGACTCCCCGTTCGGCCCCCTCCCCGGGCAGCTGTCGCGGCCAGCGCGTGCGTGCCAACCGGTCGTTCAGGTCGTCCAGTTCGGCCTGCGGGATGTCGATGTGGAAGGGGCGGACCCGCGTGTCCATGATCGCTCCGGTTGCCTCGGCGTGGGTTGGTACGAGCAGATTAGGAGCGATGTAGGCCAGATCCTGTCCCAGATCCTGTCCTCTATCGCCCTGGCGCGCCCGCATCGGCCGACCCGCGCACCCGCGTCGGCCGACCCCGGAGGCAGGCGGCCGGTGAGGGCTCCCCGCCCCCACGGGGTCCTCACCGGCCGGTTCTGCGGGGAAGCCGTCGCGTCAGGCGCGCACGAGTTCCTCGTCGCGTTCCGTGCCAGTGCCCTCGGCGGCGGCGTCGCCGTGCGGGCGCAGGCCCTCGCCCTCGACGTCGACGTTGGGCAGCGCCCGGTCCAGCCACTTCGGCAGCCACCATGCCTTGTCGCCGAGCAGGGCGAGAACGGCCGGGACGATGGCCATCCGGACCACGAAGGCGTCGAAGAGGACCGCGACGGCGAGGCCGAAGCCGATCATCTTGACCATCGACTCGCTGGAGCCGATGAAGCCCGCGAAGACCGCCATCATGATGACCGCCGCGGCCGTCACCACCCGCGCCCCGTGCCGGAAGCCGGTGACCACGGCCTGTCCGGGGCGCTCGCCGTGGACGTACGCCTCGCGCATCCGGGTCACCAGGAAGACCTCGTAGTCCATGGCGAGACCGAAGACGACGCCCACCATGAAGATCGGCATCATCGACATGACCGGGCCGGTCTCCTCGACACCCACCACGTCCGCCAGCCAGCCCCACTGGAAGACCGCGACCACCGCGCCGAGCGCCGCCATCACGCTGAGCAGGAAGCCGAGGGCCGCCTTCAGTGGGACGAGGACGGAGCGGAAGACCACGATCAGCAGCAGGAAGGCGAGGCCGACCACCAGGACCAGATACGGCACGAGCGCGTCGTCGAGCTTCTGGGAGACGTCGATGTTCATCGCCGTCGCGCCGGTGACCAGGACGTTCGCGTCGGAGTCGGCCTTGATCTCCGGTCCGGCGCCGCGGATCTCGTGGACCACGTCCTCGGTCGCCACGGACGACGGCTTGGAGTCGGTGACCACGGTGATCATCGCGGTGTCACCGGCCTTGTTGTACGTCGCCGGGGTGACCGTGACGACGCCCTTCATGTCCTTGACCTCGTCGGACACCTGCTTGACGGCGGCCTTCGGGTCACTGGAGGACTTCGCGTCGACCACGACCATCAGCGGGCCGTTGGAGCCGGGGCCGAAGCCCTCGGAGAGGAGGTCGTAGGCGCGGCGCTGGGTGGTGGACGTCGGCTGGGAACCGTCGTCGGGCAGGCCGAGTTCGAGGGAACTCGCCGGGATCGCGGCGGCGCCGAGGCCGATCACGGCCACGAGCAGCACCATCACCGGCCTGCGGACCACGAACCGGGCCCACCGCGTCCCCATGTTGGGCTTCTCCACCGCCACGCCCCCGCCGGACGGGGTCTTCGGCGAGGCACCCACACCGCCACCGATCCCGGCCGACGCACCCACACCGCCACCGATCCCGGCCGACGCACCCTCGACGCCCCTGGCCTTCGCCGCCGCGCGGCCGCCGCCCATCCAGCGGGCCTTGTGCCCCGTCGGGCGGACCTTGGCGCCCGCGTAGCCGAGGAGCGCCGGGACCATGGTGAGGGCGATGAGGACGGCGACGGCGACCGTGCCCGCCGCCGCAATACCCATCTTGGTGAGCATCGGGATGTTGACGACGGCGAGGCCGACGAGGGCGATGACGACGGTCAGTCCGGCGAAGACCACGGCGGAGCCGGCCGTGCCGGTGGCCCGGCCCGCGGCCTCCTCGCGGTCGCGGCCCTCGGCGAGTTCCGCGCGGTAGCGGGAGACGATGAAGAGGGCGTAGTCGATGCCGACGGCGAGGCCGATCATCATCGCGAGAGTCGACGTGGTCGTGCCGAGGTCGAGGGCGCTCGCCAGCGCGGTGATCGAGGCGACGCCGATGCCCACGCCGACGAGCGCGGTCAGCAGCGGCAGCCCGGCCGAGACCAGCGAGCCGAAGGTGATGACGAGGACGACCGCGGCGACCGCGATGCCGATGATCTCCGTGGTCCCGGTGTGCGGCACGGCCTGGAGGGCGTCACCGCCGATCTCCACGGTCAGCCCGCTGTCCCGGGCACCCTCGGCGGCGTCCTCCAGCGCGTCCTTGGAGGCGTCCTTCAGCTCCATGCCGGAGACCTGGTACCGCACCTGGGCGTAGGCGATCGTGCCGTCCTTCGAGACCGACCTGCTCTTGAACGGGTCGGTGACGGAGGTGACCTCGGAGCCGGTGTCCAGTTCCTTGACGGTGCGCTCGACGGCCGACTTGTTCGCGGCGTCGGCCATCTTCTCGCCGGCGGGCGCCTTGAAGACGACGCGTGCGGTGGCGCCGTCGGCGTTCATGCCGGGGAAGCGCTGGTCCAGCAGGTCGAAGGCCTTCTGCGCCTCGGTGCCGGGGATGGAGAAGGACGACGAGCCCGCGGTGGGCGCGGAGGCGGCGCCGACACCCGCGAGGGTCAGCAGCGCGACCCAGATCAGGGCGACGAAGTGTCGTCGCCGGAAGGCGAGTCGGCCCAGTTTGTAGAGGAATGTGGCCACGGGCGGTACTCCCGTTCAGGTCGTTGACGTGCAGGAGGGCAGGGGTGATCGGCCCGTGTGCTGCCGTACCGGGGAGTACGCGAACAGGGTCGATCGGCCCGACGACGTGAGCGGTGGCGTCAGGTGGGGCTCAACCGCGTGTCACGCGGCGATGGCGCGGGGTGTGTCAGTCGGTCGGTACACCGAGGGCGGGGAGAACCACGGCGTCGATGTACGAAACGAGGAAGGCCTGGGTCGGAGGCAGCTCTTCGAGCAGCGTCCGGGTCGCGAAGGCACCGAGCATCATGTGCATCACGAAGTCGAGCGCCGGGTTGTCCGGCCGGACCTCACCGCGTTCGATCGCGCGTTCCAGCAGCCGCTGGAACTCGGCGACCTGCGGTTCGATGAGGAACTCCCGGAAGGCCACCAGAAGCTCGGGGTTCGTGTGCACCGCCATGGCCAGGCCCCGCATGAGCGCGGAGTTCTGCTCCATGGCGCAGTCGTCCTCGCGCCGCGCCAGGGCGTGCAGGTCGCCGCGGAGGGATCCGGTGTCGACGGCGGTGGCGCCCATCGACTTGTCCTTGCCGATCTCCTTGCCGATCGCCTTCGCGACCAGCTCGGCCTTGCCGCCCCACTGGCGGTAGAGGGTGGCCTTGCTGGACCTGGTGCGGGCGGCCACGGCGTCCATGGTGAGGGCGTCGTAGCCGACCTCCCGGAGCAGGTCGAGCACGGCCGCGTACAGCTCGGCCTCACGCTCGGGCGTGAGTCGACTGCGGCGCGCCGTCGCGGTCTCAGTCATCCCACTCTCCCCACTCCCACTGGACGTTCGAGACGACAAGGCTACCGGTCACGTGCCGGGGCACGGGCCGGTCGACCCAACTTCTCGAACGAAACCGTTTCGTACACTTAAGACGATACCCCGAAGATGCCCCGAGCCCTAGAGAAACGAAACGGTTTCGTTCGTGTCTCGGGTCACGCGCTCCGGGTCACGCGCCCCGGGTCACGCGCCCCGCGGCTCCGCCGCCGGACCGCCCCGAACCGCCCCGCC
>NZ_LIQX01000588.1 GCF_001418475.1 Streptomyces ossamyceticus
CCTCATCCCCGTACCGCCCGCCACTCCCCCGGAGACCTGGCGATGACCCCCACCAAGACCCTGCGCGTCGACCGCATCGCCTGTACCGGGAAGGGCCTGTGCGGCGAACTGCTCCCCGAACTGATCGACCTCGACGAATGGGGCTACCCCGTCGTCAAAGACCGGGTCGTCCCCGACCACCTGCGCACCCACGCCCGCCGAGCCGCCGCGGGCNNCCGGACGGCCCCTGCCACCGACGCCGGCTGCCACGATGGGATGAAGAGGGACAGCCAGCCCCGACGGTCGCCGCGCCGCACGGACCGAGGTGCGCCATGGATCACACAGCAGCACGACTCAGCCGCCTGACCACCGCAGTCATGTCCCCACGGCTCGAACCGGTCCTCCTGGCCGTCACCGCGGCAGCCCTCACGGCCGGCGGCATCGCCTGGCTCACCGACGCACGCGGCCTCGCCGACCTGTTCTGGGCGCTGGGCACTGCGGCTGCCGTCGTGCCCNNCCGCACTGCGCCGAGGGCACGCGGGTGTCGACCTGATCGCCGTACTCGCGCTGGGCGGCACACTGGCCGTGGGCGAATACCTCGCCGGCGCCCTGATCGCACTCATGCTCGCCACCGGCCGCACCTTGGAAGCCGCCGCCCAGCGGCGCGCCTCCCACGACCTGCGCGCCCTGCTCGAACACGCCCCGCGCTCGGCACACCGCCGCACCGACACCGGAGTGGCCACGGTGCCCCTGGGAGAAGTCGCCGCCGGTGACCTGCTCGTCGTCCGCCCCGGGGAGGTCGTGCCCGTCGACGGCCGCGTGGTGAGCGCCGCCGCCGTCCTCGACGAGTCGGTGCTCACCGGTGAACCCCTCCAGATCGAACGGGCCCTGGACGAAGGAGTGCGCAGCGGTGTGGTCAACGCGGGCGGCGCCTTCGAACTGCGCGCCACCGCCACCGAGCAGGACAGCACCTACGCCGGGATCGTCCGCCTGGCCCAGCAGGCCGGGGCCGAGTCCGCACCGGTCGTGCGGCTCGCCGACCGTTATGCGGCCTGGTTCCTCCCTCTGTCCCTCGTGGTGGCGGGGCTGGCCTGGCTGATCAGCGGATCCGCGATCCGCGCGGTCGCCGTCCTGGTCGTCGCCACGCCCTGCCCCCTGCTGCTGGCCGCACCGGTCGCCATCGTCTCCGGCCTCTCTCGCGCCTCCCGCCTCGGCGTGGTCGTCCGCGACGGCGGCGCGCTGGAGAACCTCGGCCGTGCCCGCACCCTCCTCCTCGACAAGACCGGCACCCTCACCCGCGGTCGCCCCCGCGTCCTCGACGTCACCGCCGCCCCCGGCCTGAAGCCCGCGGAGGTGCTGCGACTGGCGGCCTCGGTCGACCAGTACTCGCCGCACGTCCTGGCCCAGGCCATCGTCGACACCGCCAGAGAACGCGGACTGGAACTGACGGCCCCGACGGACGTCACGGAAGAACCCGGCCGGGGCGCCACCGGCACCGTGGACGGCCGCCGGGTCTCCGTCGGCCGCCTCGCCCCCGCAGACGCCCGGCCCGCCTGGTCGAAGGCGGTCGACAACCGCGCACTCCTCGACGGCGCGGCCGTCGCCTGGCTCACCCTCGACGGACAGCCGGCCGGGGCCGTACTGCTGCGCGACCCCCTGCGCCATGACGCCCCCCGCACCCTGCGCCACCTGCGGTCGGCCGGCATCGAGCGGCTGCTGATGCTCACCGGCGACCGCGCCGCACCCGCCCGCGAAGTCGGCGCCGTCCTCGGCCTCGACGGCGTACGCGCCGAACTCACCCCGGCCGACAAGGTCGCCACCGTACGGGCCGAACGCGAACACGCCGTCACCGTGATGGTCGGGGACGGCGTCAACGACGCCCCCGCCCTCGCCGCCGCCGACATCGGCGTCGCCATGGGCGCCCGCGGCTCCACCGCCTCCTCCGAAGCCGCCGACGTCGTCCTGACCACCGACCGCGTCGACCGACTCGCCGACGCCGTCACCATCGCCCAACGCGCCCGCCGCATCGCCGTCCAAAGCGCCCTCGGCGGCATGCTGATGTCCTTGGCCGCCATGGCGGCAGCCGCCGTCGGCCTGCTCCCGCCCGCCGCCGGCGCTCTGCTGCAGGAGGGCATCGACGTCGCCGTCATCCTCAACGCCCTGCGCGCCCTGCGCGTCGACCAGGCCGCACGCCCCGCCGTCACCCCCGCCGCCGAAGCGCTCATCCACCGCTTCGCCGCCGAACACGACGACCTCCAGGACGTCCTCGACGCCGTACGCGACACCGCCGACCGCCTCTCCGACACCCCCGGCCCCAGAGCGCTGGCCGCCGTCGAGGAAACCCACCGCCTGCTCGCCGAACGGCTCCTGCCCCACGAATACGCCGAAGAACACGAGCTCTACCCCGCCC
>NZ_LIQX01000589.1 GCF_001418475.1 Streptomyces ossamyceticus
GTGTGGTGGCGGGGGACATGAGGGCTCCCGGAGGTCGGGGTGGGTGAGGTGCGGGCCGGGCCGTACGCCCGGGGACGCCGACCGGTGTCGTCAGCGGCGACGCAGGTGGAACTGGCCGGGCGTGGTGGAGGGGACGCCGGTGAGGATCTCCCGGAGCCCGCCGCTGACCACGTAGTCGCCGTACGGGGTCACGGCGACGGTGGTGGGGTCCTCGAACGGCCAGGTCTGGTCCCGCACGGTGCGCGCGCTGCGCCAGCAGTCGGTGGACCGCAGCTCCAGGACGGCGTCGCGGCCGGGGCGGCCGTCGGCCGGCGACAGGTCGTTGGAGACGACGACCAGGGAGCCGTCCGGGCGCAGGGCGATGCCGTCCATGGTGGCGGGCGCGCGGTCGAGGCGGACCTCGCTGACCTTGGGCCGCGCCGAGCGGGGACGGTCGACGCGGAAGAGGCGACCGCCGTCGTACTTGCCCATGAGGAGGAACCCGGCGGGGTGGTGGACGATGCCGTTGGGGCCGGTGGCCTCGGTGAGGAAGCGGTCGTCGCGGATGACGTGGAGGAGCTGTCCGGCGCGGCTGACCACGCTGATGGTGTCGACCCCGGTGTCGGTGACGTAGATCGTGCCCTCGCGGTCGACGGTGACGTCGTTGGCGCGGGGCTGGGCCTGTCCGTCGGACAGGTCGACCAGGTGCTGGACGGCACCGGTGTCGAGGTCGAAGACGCCCACTCCGGAGACCGGGGGCAGCGTCGGGTCGACGATGCCCATCAGCCGGAAGAAGTAGTCGGTGTAGGCGGCGAGGACGCGGCGACGGGGCGCGTCCACGACGACACCGAGGACCGACACACGGGCGAACGGGGCCACCAGTGGGGTCACGGTGCCGTCGGCCCGGACCACCGAGATGGTGCCCTGCGCACTGGACCCCACGAGGAAGGCCTTCCTCGTGGGGTCCCAGGCGACGCCCTCCGGGTACACGCCGGGGGCGGTGACGCTGAGGCTGCGCGGCAGCGGGCAGCGGGCGGATTTCGCGAACGCCGGCAGCGGGGTGGCGGCGACCGCCCCGCCCAGGGAGACCGCGGTGGCGAGTCTGAGCAGCGTGCGACGAGAGGCCGGGGATGACACGTCCATGGTGTGCTCCTGGGAAAAGGGTGACGAGGTAACGGGAAAGTGGGCTGGGCCGATGCGTGGTCGCGCGGGCCGGGTCGTGTGGTGGCGCGCCTGATGCCCCGCTGGGGGGAAGCGCCGGGTCCGGCTGTCCAGCGGACAGGGGAAAGAGTCCCGAGCCGCTCTGGAGAACCACTGAACCTGCGCTGAACCGGCCATGGGCGGCCGGAAGCGGTGCACGGCGCCCATAGGGGCGCTTTGGTCCGGCGCAAGGCGGGCTGCCTAACGTCCCGGCCTGCCAGGTCCCGTCGGCGTGCCCGGCGTCCCCGAGTTACGGGAAGCGCCGACGGGGTCCGGCCCACGCAGCGGCGCCGGACAGCGGAAAGCCAGAGGAGACGAGTCGCGTGACGGTAGACACCGTGGACATCGAAGAGGCCGAGCCGACATCGGCCGGGATCCGCACCAAGGAGGTGCTCCGTCTGGACCGGGTGGTCATTCGGTTCGCGGGTGATTCCGGTGACGGTATGCAGCTCACCGGTGACCGTTTCACCTCCGAGACCGCCTCGTTCGGCAACGACCTGTCAACCCTGCCGAACTTCCCCGCCGAGATCCGCGCCCCCGCCGGCACCCTGCCCGGCGTCTCCAGCTTCCAGCTCCACTTCGCCGACCACGACATCCTCACCCCCGGCGACGCACCCAACGTCCTGGTCGCCATGAACCCCGCCGCCCTCAAAGCCAACATCACCGACATCCCCCGCGGCGCCGAGATCATCGTCAACACCGACGAATTCACCAAACGCGCCATGCAGAAAGTCGGCTACACCACCAGCCCCCTGGAGGACGGCTCCCTCGACGCCTACCACCTCCACCCCGTCCCCCTGACCACCCTCACCGTCGAGGCACTGAAGGACTTCGACCTCACCCGCAAAGAAGCCGAACGCAGCAAGAACATGTTCGCGCTCGGACTGCTGTCGTGGATGTACCACCGGCCCACCGAGGGCACCGAGAAGTTCCTCAAGACGAAGTTCGCCAAGAAACCCGAGATCGCCGCGGCGAACATCGCCGCCTTCCGCGCCGGCTGGAACTTCGGCGAGACCACTGAGGACTTCGCCGTCTCCTACGAGGTCGCCCCGGCGGCCACCGCGTTCCCGCCCGGCATCTACCGCAACATCTCCGGGAACCTGGCCCTGTCCTACGGACTGATCGCCGCCTCCCGCCAGGCCGACCTGCCGCTGTATCTGGGCTCGTATCCGATCACCCCGGCCTCGGACATCCTCCACGAACTGAGCCGGCACAAGAACTTCGGAGTACGCACCTTCCAGGCCGAGGACGAGATCGCCGGCATCGGCGCCGCCCTGGGCGCCGCCTTCGGCGGCTCCCTCGCCGTCACCACCACCTCCGGCCCCGGCGTCGCCCTCAAATCCGAGACCATCGGCCTCGCGGTGTCACTGGAACTGCCCCTGCTGATCATCGACATCCAGCGCGGCGGCCCCTCCACCGGCCTGCCCACCAAGACCGAACAGGCCGACCTGCTCCAGGCCATGTACGGCCGCAACGGCGAAGCCCCCGTCCCCGTCGTCGCCCCCCGCAC
>NZ_LIQX01000059.1 GCF_001418475.1 Streptomyces ossamyceticus
CCCGCCCGGCCCGCCGCCCCGCGCCGACGCGGTCCCCGGGCTTCCGCCCCACGCCGACGCGGTGAGCCCCCGGTCAGGCGCAGCCGTGACCGTCGGCCACCCGGGGCCACAGCTCGACGCCGTCCGGGGTGCGGACGTACGCCTTCGACGGGTCGTCCTCGACCAGCCACAGCTCCCAGTCCTCGTCCTCGTAGCGGTACCCGGTGTCGCGGGCCGCCTCGGGCAGGCGGACGTCGCCGTCGTAGGGGGAGGTGAGCATCCCGTCGGGGAGGACGCCCTCGGGGTCACGGCCGTACAGCCCGCTGTCGTCGGCCCCGTCCCGGCCCGTCGACAGGAAGTGGGCCTTCTGCCAGTCGCAGTGCTCGGCGCCCTCGGAGCTGTGCACGGTGGTGATCGGCACCCGCCGGCCCTTCGCGTCGGTCCAGATCTCGTACCACTGGGAGTCCGTCCAGCTCGCGGGCAGTTCGGCCGGGTCGCAGGACGCGCTGGTCTCGGGGCCCCAGCCGGGGCTGTCCTCGCGGTCCTTGGCGACGATCACGGCGACCTTGGTGCGGCCGTCCACGTCGTACGAGAAGAGGGCCCGGTCCTTCTCCTCGCGCTCCAGACGGTAGCCCTCCCGCGGTACGTCGGGCTGCTCGATGTCGAAGTACGCCTCCAGCCCCTCCTCGGGCGTCTCGCCCCCGTCGTCCTTGCCCCAGCCACCCGGGCCGCCGCCGCCCGAGTAGAGCTCGCCGTCGCACTCCAGCGCCCGGCCGGCGGCGCCCGACTCCGTCCGCATGGCGTCGGCGCCGTCCTCGTCGACCTCCTTGTGCGGCACGTACAGCGGTCCGTCGTACGGAGTGGCGGGCGGTGTCCCGGTGATCACCGCGCTGTGCTCCCCGTCGGCGCCGCAGCCCACCGCCAGCACGGTCAGGGCGACCGCCGTCACCATGAGCCCTCTGCGCATTCCCCACCCCTTGCTCGCTTTCGAACATGCTCTCCCTCCTCCGACGCCGCAGGGGCCCCGGACGTTCGACGGCCCGGTGGGTGACCTGGTACGCGGTCACCCACCGGGCCGGAGCCACGCGGGGACTGCGCGGCTCGGAGGGAAGGCTCGGGCTCGGGGGGCTCAGGCTCGGAGGGAAGGCCCGGGTTAGAACGTCAGAACGGGCTTGATGCTGGTGCCGTCGCTCATCTCGGCCACCGCCCGGTCGATGTCCTCGAACTTGTAGCGGCTGATCAGACGCTCCAGCGGGAGCTTGCCGTCCTTGACCAGCTGGACGAGGACGGGGATGGCGGTCTGGATCTCGTTGTCGCCCAGGGTGAGACCGACGACGCGCTTGCCGCCGAGCATGCCGTTGACGTCGAGGGAGACCTCGGTGCCGAACGGCGGGGCGCCGACGATGACGAGGGTGCCGCGCGCGGCCAGGGCGTCCACGCCCTTGCGCAGGACGAAGACGCTGCCGGTGGTCTCCACGGCGCCGTCGACGCCCTGGCCGCCGGTGATCTCCATGACGGCCTCGGCGATGTCGGCGACCTCGCTCGCGTTCACCGTGTGCGTGGCGCCCAGTTCCTTGGCCAGCTCCAGGCGCCCGGCGACCTTGTCGACGGCGATGACCGTGGTCGCCGGGGTGAGGGCGGCGGCCATGACCGCGGACAGGCCGACGGCTCCGGCGCCGAGGACGAGGAGGGTGCTGCCCGCCCGGGGTTCCAGCACGTTCCATACGGCGCCCACACCGGTCTGGACGCCGCAGCCCAGCGGGGCGATGGAGTCCAGCGGCACGTCGGGGTCGACCTTGACGAGGCCGCGCTCGTCGACCAGGGCGCGCTCGGCGAAGGACGACTGGCCGAAGAAGTGGCCGCCGAGGTCCTGCCCGTCGCGGCTGATGGTGCTGGTGCCGTCGGCGCGGCGACCGCCGAGCAGGTTCAGCGGCAGCCAGGTGGCGCAGTACGCCGGGTGCCCGTCCCGGCAGTTGCGGCAGCCGCCGCAGGAGGTGAAGGACAGCACGACATGGTCGCCCGGCTCGACGGAGGTGACACCGGGACCGACGGCCTCGACGACACCGGCGCCCTCGTGGCCGAGGACACCCGGCAGGGGGAAGGGCAGCGCGCCGCTGGCGACACCGAGGTCGGTGTGGCAGAGCCCGGCGGCGACCATGCGGACCAGTGCCTCGCCCGGTCCCGGCTGGTCGAGGACGACCTCGGAGAGCGTGAAGGGCGCGCCGCCGGACTCGACCACGGCGGCACGTGTGGTGGTGGACATGCTCGTGTACTCCTTCTTCGGTGGCGGGCCGCCTAGGGGGTGTTGTGAAAGTCCAGTGCGGTGCCCGCGGTGTCCGGTGCGTGGCCTGGGGGTCCCCCCTGCTCGAAGAGCTTGGGGGAGTGCCGGACGAAGGCCCTCGTAGCGGTGCTACGTGGGTCTTTGGCCGGTGCGGCGAGGGTGCGTGCCGGGCGCCGCGGGTGCTGTGCAGGACTTTCACAACACCCCCTGAGCGCCGCGGCCCGCCGATGGTCCCGGGAGGGCGCTCAGTCGAGCGAGACGACGACGGACTTGACCTTGGTGTAGGACTCCAGGGCCTCGGGGCCGTACTCCCGCCCGAAGCCGGAGGACTTCACACCGCCGAAGGGCACGGCCGGGTCGAGCATGGCCCAGTCGTTGATCCAGACGATGCCCGCCTCCAGCTGGTCGGCGACGCGGTGGGCGCGGGCCAGGTCCGTGGTCTGCAGGCCCGAGGCGAGGCCGTACGGGGTGGAGTTGGCGAGGGCGACGGCCTCGTCCTCGGTGTCGAAGGGCTGCACGGTGAGGACCGGGCCGAAGACCTCCTCCTGGACGACGCGGGAGTCGTTCGCGAGGTCGGCGATGACGGTGGGCTTGTAGTAGAAGCCGCCGTTCAGGTCGAGGCGCTCGCCGCCGCAGACGATACGGGCGCCCTCCTTGCGGGCCAGCTCGACGTACTCCTCGACCTTCCTCAGGTGCCGCTCCCCCGCCATCGGGCCGACCACGGTCTCGGGCTGCCGGGGGTCGCCGACGGGCACACCGGGCACGGCGTCGGCGAGGATGCCGACGACGGTCTCGTACAGCGGGCGGGCGACGAGCAGGCGGGGGCCGCCCATGCAGAACTGGCCGGTGTTGAAGACGAAGCCCTTGATGACGGCGCCGATGGCCTTCTCGATGTCGGCGTCCTCGAAGACGATGTGGGCCGCGTTGCCGCCGAGCTCCATCGTGACCGGCTTCAGGCCCTCACCGGCGACGCTCGCCGCGTGCCGGCCGACGGCGGTGGAACCGGTGAACGCGATCTTGTCGACGCCGGGGTGGCGGAGCAGGGCCTCGCCTGCGACCGGGCCCGTGCCGGTGACCACGTTGTAGACGCCGTCGGGGACGCCGGCCTTCTTGAGCAGCTCCGCCATGTAGAGGGCGCTGAGCGGGGTCTCCTCGGCGGGTTTGTGGACGACCGTGTTTCCTGCCGCGAGCGCCGGGGCGATCTTGCTGCCGGCGAGGATGAGCGGGAAGTTGAAGGGGGTGATCGCGCCGACGACGCCGATCGGACCGCGCTTGGTGTAGGCGAGGCGGTTCATGGGGACGTCGCGGTGGCCGCCGTCCAGGGTCCAGGCGAGGGAGGCGTAGTACTCGTAGTCGTTGGCCGCGTTCGTCACGTCGACGGCGTGGCAGAGCGTGATGGGCTTGCCGACGTCCTGGCTCTCCAGCGCGGCGATGTCGTCGGCGTTCTCACGGATCAGCTGGGCGACCCGGTGGAGCACCCGGCCGCGCTCCCGGCCGCTCAGCCGGGACCAGGCTCCGCTGTCGAAGGCCGCACGCGCGGCCCGTACTGCGTCGTCCACGTCGGCGGCGCCCGCTTCCGCGACGGTCGTGACCACCTGCCCCGTGGACGGGTCGACCACGTCCGTCCGTGCCCCGTCGGCCGCATCGCGCCACTGTCCACCGATGAACAGCCGCCCCGGTCCGCTCTCGAAGGTGGTCGTCATTGCCCACTCCCCAGCCTTGATCGCTAAGTGTTCAACAAACAGGAATCCTGTTGGTCCGCAGTCTCAACACACACAGGTTTCCTGTCAATGCCCTACGCTGACCCCCATGGTCGGCACCAAGGCACCTCCGTCCCTGCTCTATATGGTCAAACAGGTCGAGCTGGTTGTCCGCTCGCACCTGGACGAGCTGGTGAGACCGGCCGGGATCACGGCCCTGCAGTACACCTCCCTGACCGTGCTGGAGCGGCACGACGGGCTCTCGGCGGCGCAGCTCGCCCGGGACTCGTTCGTCACCGCCCAGTCCATCGCGGATCTGGTCCGCAGCCTCGAGAACCGTGGCCTGGTGCGCCGGGAGCGCAATCCGCACAACCGGCGCGAGCTGCGGATCCTGCTCACCGACGACGCGCGCGAGCTGCTCGCCCGCTTCGCCGAACCAGTGCGTGACCTGGAGGAACGCATGATCCGGGAGCTCACGGCGCACCAGGCCGAACAGTTCCGGCAGGCCCTGTCCAAGGCATGGCAGGCACTGTCGTAGACCGTGGTGCGCAAAATTCCGGACGACCGGCCGAAGAAATCAAAGACATATGTCAATCGAACATGCTGAAATTCACCCTGACGGGGGTAACTTGCAGAGCGGGGACGGGTTTTGCCCTCACACAGTCCGGTTGGAGGCGATGCCGTCGTGTCGAGCGACCCCACACCTCCGGGCACCGGCCATCTGCGCGTGCGCGAGGACCGCGGCCGCACCGTGCTCGAACTCCACGGCGAGATCGACATCGCGGCGGCCGTGGAGATCATCCCGCACCTGGACGCGCTGACCGGCCGCCCCGGCGCCCGGATCGTGATCGACCTCAGGCACGTCGAGTTCTTCGACTGCTCCGGCCTGCGCCTGCTCCACCGGGCCCGGCACCGGGTCCTCGACCGGGGCGGTGAGCTGCGCCTGGTCTGCACCCATCCGCTCACCCTGCGCGTCCTCAAGGTCACGGGCCTGTCCCGGCTGCTGCCCCCGGCGCCCTCGCTGGAAGCGGCCCTGGAACAGCCCGAGGCCACCTCCGGCACGTTATGACGCGCTTCGGGGGCCCTTCCTCGTGAACGGCCTCTGAAGCCCGACCCCGTTCCCTGCGACGCCGGACCTACAGCCGCTCGGCGTCACCCCGGAGTCCGAGCCTCGTGACCGTGCGGCGGAGCGCGGCGCGGATCGCCTGCGTCGTCGACGGGTCGAGCGGCGTGGAGAGATGGTCGATCTCCAGCCCCGCGACGACCGAGAGAAGGATCTCCGCGTCCGTCCCGGGATCGTCCGAGCCGAGCCGGCTCGCGACGTGGCCGACCTGGATCTGCAACGCCTGGCGCCAGGCCCGCGAGACACGCGCGAGATCCGGCCTGCGGGTCGCCTCGATCAGAAACTCGTACTCCGCGACCAGGCTCGTCCGTGCCTCGGTCAGTCCATGCCGGATGAACGCCGTGAGGTGCTCGGCGACGTCGTCGGCGTGGTCGCCGCTGCCGACACCCGCGAAGGCCGCGAGAACCCGGTCCGCCTCCCGCCGGGTGTGCAACTCGAACGCCTCGAGGATCAGGTCGTCCTTGGTCTTGAAGTAGTAGCCGAGAGCTCCCAGCGGCAACCCCGCTTCCGTCGCGATGGCACGCATGGAGAGCCCGGCGAGCCCTTTGTCCCCGATGACCCGCAGGGCCGCTTCCAGGATGGCCGCTCTGCGGACCCCACCGCGCTCGGTCAGGACAGGGGTGTCGCGCTGCGGGGCGGATCCGCCGGACCGGCTCATGTCTGTCCTCGTCCCTCTCACCTGTGGGTGACCCGCCCGTGTGGCGGGCCGAGGAATCATACCTTTCCTGAAACTGGAACGAACGTACAACTCACTTCTTGAGCGATGCTGCTCATCGAACTGAGATAAGTAAGGCTGTTTGAGCCCATTGTCACGTCGCCTCGCTGCCTCTACTGTGACGATCGTCCAACTCAGTCACGCCATCGGGCGTCCAGTGATTCGAGGGTGAGCACCGTATGAACCCGACCAGCGCCGACGGCCGGCCTGTCGCGATCGTCACCGGGGTCGGCAGCGCGTCCGGCATCGGCTACGCCTGCGCCGAGAGGCTCGCCGAGGACCACTCGCTGTTGATCACCTCGACCACCGGGCGGATCCACGAGCGGGTGGCCGAGCTTGCGGGGCGCTGCACCGTGCGGGGGATCGCGGGCGATCTCACGGATCCACGGTTCGCCGAGTCGGTGGTGGCCGAGGCGATGGACGCGTTCGGCCGGGTCGACGTTCTCGTCAACAACGCCGGTATGGCTTCCGTGGTCCAGCCCGAGGATCCTTCGAGCCTCGCGACGGCCTCCGACGACCAGTGGCGTTCGGCGCTCTCACGCAACCTCGACACCGTGTTCTACATGACCCGGGCCGCGCTCCGGCCGATGCTCGACCGCGGGTACGGCCGGGTGGTGAACATGTCGTCGCTCTCGGGTCCGGTGATGGCCTACCAGGGCGATGTCGCCTATCACGCGGCCAAGGCGGGCCTGATCGGTCTCACCCGGTCCGCGGCCGTGGACACGGCGTCGTCGGGCATCACGGTCAACGCCGTGGCCCCCGGCTGGATCGCGACCGGAGGGCTCGACGAACACGTGGACGCCCTCGGGGCGGCGACGCCGGTGGGGCGCGCGGGACGGCCCGACGAGGTGGCCGGCCTGGTGGCGTTCCTGGCCTCACCGGAGTCGTCGTACATCACGGGACAGCTGTTCGTGGTGGACGGCGGCAACTCCATCCAGGAGGAACGCGGGCCGGGTTCGGCAGGCGGCCCTCAGACCCTGTTCACGCGGTAGCCCGCGCGACGCGCGGTCCCTTGTTCCACCCGTCTGTCCACCCGCCATGCCCCCAGTCAGGAGAAACGAAGGATGGATCTGAACTATCTGTCGGCCGACGAGATGCTGGGAGCGTTTCGGCGCCGCGAGCTGTCCCCGGTGGAAGTCCTGGACTCACTGATCGAACGGGTCGCCAAGACCAGCGAGGTCAACGCCGTCGCCGAGGAGATGTTCGACGAGGCCCGCGAGGTCGCGCGGGCCGCCGAGGCCAGGTATGCGGGGAAGGGCCCGGCGCCCAGGGCGCTCGAAGGTGTCCCGGTCGCGGTGAAGGAGGAGATGCCGATCGCCGGCAGGTCCCATCGCCTGGGCTCCCTGCTGACCGAGGGCAACGTCGCGACGCAGACACAACCCATGGTCCAGCGACTGATCGACGCCGGCGCGGTCCTGCACCTGCGGACCACGACGCCGGAGTTCTCGATCGCCGTGACCACCCACTCCGCGCTGTGGGGCGTCACCCGCAACCCCTGGAACCTCGACTACAGCCCCGGTGGTTCGTCGGGCGGCTCGGGCGCGGCATTGGCTGCCGGACTCGCCCCGCTGGCCACCGGCTCCGACATCGCGGGCTCCATCCGGGTCCCGTCGGCTCTGTGCGGCGTCGTCGGGTTCCGGCCGCCCTACGGACGGGTGCCCTCGCTACCGCCGACCAGCCTCGACACGTACTGCCAGGACGGGCCGATGGCCCGCACGGTCACCGACTGCGCCCTCTTCCAGAACGTGATCGCCGGACCCGACCCCGTGGACCACGCCTCGGTACCGGCTGCTCCACCGCTCCCGACGACCTTCGGATCGTGTGCGGGACTGAAGGTCGCGCTCGCCGTCACCATCGGTGACTTCCCGGTCGTCCCCGAGGCGGCGGCCAACATCGAGCGCTTCGCGAGCGCCCTGCGGGACGCCGGAGCCGAGGTGACCCCGGTCGAGATCCCGATCACCCGCCAGTCGATCATGGCCACCGCGATGGCCCACTACGGCCTGCTCCTCGGGCCTTCCGTACGCGAGTGGGCACCGGTCGACGATCCGCGGTGGTCCCGGAACGTCCTCGATGTCGTCGAGGCGTGCGGGGCGGCCCTGGAGAACCTCGGCACCCTGCGGATCGCGGAGGAGGAGGCCCGCATGCACGCCGTGCTCGCCGAGATCCACCGCGACCACGACGCCATCATCTGCCCGACCATGGCCACCACCGGCTACCCGGCGGACGCGACGGCCGCGGAGTCCGTCGAACTCGCCGAGGGCGTGCGGTTCGCCAACCTCGTCAGCCAGTGCCTGACCCAGCTCTTCAACATCGCGAGCCGGCATCCGGTCCTCAACGTGCCCTCGGGTCGCGCGGGCAACGGCGTGCCGACCGGCGTGCAGATCGTCGCCCGGCCGTTCGACGATCCGACGGCGTTCCGCCTCGGGGCGGCAGCCGAGGCCCGTCTCGGCCTCTGGAACGACCCGGACTGGCGGCCCGGGCTGACCCACCAGGGTTGAGGGGCGCCGGTCGTTCACCGACGAAGCCGCGGTCGACGGCGCCACCCGCGTCGCGCCCCGACCCGACCCTGTCGGGGCGGCCGACCTGGGCAGCACCCAGGACCAGGTCGTGCTGGTCGAGGACGCCGACAGCGGGCGACGTCACGTCCTGAGGGCGACCCGTGCCCACGGCGGTACGGAGGAGATCACCCTCCGGGCCCTGGAAGGTACCGCCAGGGCTGTGGTGCTCTCTCACGCCCTCCCGACCGCGCCCCGACCCTTGCTCGGGGAATCCGGGGCGCGTCGGTCTGTGCGGGTCAGTGCCCTTGGCAGCAGGAACCACCCGACGTCCGGCCGGTGCCCTGCGCGCCGATGCGCTGCGCCGCCTCGACTCGGGCCCGTCCCGTCTCGGATCCCGCGTCGTGGACCACCCGTCCGGAGATCAGGGTGTACTGAACCTTGGTGGCGCGGATGTCCTTCACAGACACCTTGGTGATGTCCCGGTCGAGGACGATCAGATCCGCCCGCTTGCCCGGACAGACGGTTCCCGAGCCCCCGTCGTGCAACTGGTGCGCCGCGCCCGCGGTGTGCATGACCAGCGACTGGGTGCGGGTCAGCCCTTCGCGGGCGTTGAGAGGCGGCTGATTCTCCTCCGGGTTGCTGCGGTCGATCGCGGTGGCGATCTGGGTGAAGGGAGCCAGCGGGTCGACCGGCCAGTCCGAGCCACCGGCCAGCAAGGCCCCCGCCTTGGCCAGACTCCGGGCCGGGTACAGGCGCGCGTATCGCTCGGGCCCGATGTAGGGCTTCAGCGCGTCGTTGGTGAACGAGGAGGACAGAGCCCACTGCAGCTGCATGCTGGCGACCACTCCGGCGCGGGCGAAGCGCCGGTAGTCGTCGGGGTGCACCAGCTGGAGGTGGGTGATGGTGTGCCGTCGGCCACGGCGGCCGGGGCGGGCGACAGCCTCGTAGGCGTTCAGGGCCGCGCGTACGGCCCGGTCGCCGATGGCGTGGGCGTGCATCTGCCAGCCGTCCGCGTCCAGGCGGCGGACGAGGGCCCGGTAGTCCCGGTCGCTGACGTGGAGGGGACCGCGGTTGTCGGTCGGCCTGCCCTGGGCGTCCAGGTACGGGGCCAGCAGGGCGGCGCTCTGCGCCGGGAACTCCATCACCCCGTCGAGGAACACCTTGACCGTGGTCAGCCGCAGGCGGTCCGGTCCGGTGAACCGCTTGCGCACGCCACGCAGGAACTCGGCCGCCTCCTGGGGCCTCCTGGCGAGTTCCGCGTCGACCACCAGCGCGGGGGTGATCCGCTGCGGCAGCACGCCCTTGGCCATGAGTTCGGCGTAGGTCTCGAGGGACGCCTCGGCGCTGGCTGCGTCGAGGAAGGACGTGATGCCCGCGGCCAGGAGCGCGCCGGCCATCTTCTTCTGGGCGGCGAGGATCAGGTCGGGACTCGGCGGAGGGATCACCTGGTTGACGAGTCCTTGGGCGTCGTCCACCAGCAGACCGGTCGGTTCCCCGTCGGCACCGCGGACGATCTTTCCGCCCGCGGGGTCGGGGGTGGTGCGGTCGACTCCCGCGAGGGCGAGCGCCCGGCTGTTGGCAAGGCTGTTGTGGAAGTCGGAACCCTGCAGGTAGATCGCGCGTCTGGTGTTCAGCGAGTCGAGCAGCGACTTGTCAGCCACCGTGCCTGCGGGCAGCAGGCCAACGGGGTTCCAGTCGCTCACCTGCAGCCAGCCGTCCGGTTCCTGCGCCGCCGAGGCGTCCAGCATTTCCTGGATCCTCACGCGGAACTGCTCGACCGTCATGCTCGCATTGCCCAGTGACGGGTTCAGGGACTGCGCGGCCGCCCCGAGCGGGTGCATGTGCCCGTCCTGGATGCCCGGCATGACCGTACCGCCGTCGGCGTCGATGACGACGGTACGCGGACCGATGCGACGGCGTATGTGCGCGTTGCTACCGACCGCGAGAACCTTTCCGTCGGTGCCGACGGCCAGAGCCTGCGCTCGCGCGCTGCCGGTGGTTCCGGTGAACACCCGCCCGTTCAGCACCACGGTGGCCGCCCGCACCGGGGCCCGGCCGGTCGCCGCCCGGGCTGCCGTACCGGCACCGGCCACCGAGAGGGCACCCGCCCCGGTCGCGGCCAGGAACGTCCGCCGCCGCAGGCCACCCGCGGACCCTTCCGCGGTGCCGTCGAAGACATCTGACATCTGATCACTCCTCACCCGGCGGCCGTACCGGCCGCCGCCGCCCGGTACCGTGTGTGGTTAATGTTTTAACCACAAGCCGCCACAGGGCTGTTGGGGTACCGATGACGAGCTCGCGTGTCTGGCGGCGTCCCACGCTCGGGGCAGTTGCCGCACGGGCCGGGGTGTCCACGGCCACGGTGTCGAACGCGCTCAACGGCACGGGACGGCTGTCCGAGGCGACCAGGCAGCGCGTACTCGCAGCGGCACGCGAACTCGGTTACGCCCAGGCCAGCACGGCCCGGGCCCTGGCTCGCGGCAGCACCGGAGTGCTCGGCCTGACCATGACGACGTACGGCGACCTTCCCGTCCCGTACACCGAGATCCCGTACTACGCGCGGCTGACGCTGGGTGCCATGGCGGCGGCGCACGAGCGCGGTTACCTGCTCACGGTGATGCCGAACTCGCTGTCACCGTGGATGTGGCTCAACGCGCCTATGGACGGCGTCATCCACGTCGATCCGCGCGCCGACGACCCGGTGCGTTCCCTCCTGCGGGAGCGTGGCATCCCCGTGGTCTGCGACGGTCGGCCGCCCCAGCCGCACTGGTGCGACGTGTGGGTCGACACCGACTACGAAGCGGGCCTGCGCCTCCTGCTCGACCACCTCGTGGAGTCCGGCGCCCGGCGGATCGGGCTCTCCCTTCCCGTTCACGACGACGCGTACCCGCGCCTGATCGCACGCGCGTACCAGTCGTGGTGCGACGGAGGCGACCTGCCCGCCCTCGTCGAAGAGTACGACTCGCTGCCCGACTACTTCACGGCCGAGCAGGACGCGGTCGGCCGGCTCCTCAAAGGCGATCCACGACCGGACGCCGTCATCGGCGTCTACTCCGACTCCGGCCACAACATCCTCGCCGCCGCCCGGCACCACGGGCTTCGGGTGCCGCAGGATCTGCTGGTGGCGTGCATCAGCGAGGATCCGGAGTACGCGATGACGACGCCGCCCGTCACCACGCTCAGCCTCCGCCCGGACCGGGTGGGCGACGAAGCGGTCGACCTGCTGGTCTCCCTCATCAACGCCCGCAGCCGCGTCGACCGGCGGCGGCTCGTGCAGCCGACGCTCTCCCCTCGCAGGTCCACCAGGCGCCCGGTGCGGCGGAAGAACGGCACGTCGTGACCGCAGGGCCCCTGGAAACGACCTCTCAGTGCCCCGGCAGCGCGTCGAACAGCGCGCTGACGGACTCGCCGTTGTGGATCCGGCGCACGGCCTCGGCGAAGGCAGGGGCGATGGAGAGGACCCGCAGCTTCTCGGTGCGTTCCTCGACCGGCACGGGCACCGTGTTGGTGCACACGATCTCCAGGACGTCCGGCTGCTCGCCCAGCCGTTTGAGGGCCCCCGCCGCGAACAGCCCGTGTGTGCAGGCCACCCGGATCGACCGCGGCCCCAGCTCCCGCAGCCGCTGGAGGAGTTCCAGGACGGTACTGCCCTTGGCGATCTCGTCGTCGAGCACGATGACGTCCCGCCCGGCGACCTCGCCGATCACCGAGCTGATGCTCACCCGGTCGTCGGCGAAGCGCTGCTTGGCCCCCGCGGCGACCTGTGCGCCGATCATCCGCGCGAACGCCGCCGCCTCCTTGGCGTTTCCCAGGTCCGGGGAGACGACCGTCGTACGGCTCAGGTCGTACTGGCGGAAATGCGCGGCCAGCTCCCGCAGCGCGTGCAGATGATCGACCGGCACCGAGAAGAAGCCGTGCACCTGCGGCGAGTGCAGGGTCATCGTGAGCACCCGCCCGGCCCCCGCCGAGACCAGCAGATCCGCGACGAGACGACCGCCGATGGAGATGCGCGGGGCGTCCTTCTTGTCGGAGCGGGCGTACGAGTAGTGCGGCATGACCACGGTGATCCGGCCCGCCGAGGCGCCGCGCGCCGCGTCGCACATCAGGAGCAGTTCGACGAGGTGCTCCTGCACCGGCGCGACCAGCGGCTGCACCAGGAACACGTCCCGCTCCCGGCAGTTGCCCTGGAGCTGCACCTCCAGACAGTCGTTCGCGAACCGGCTCACCCGTGACGGGCTCAGCGGCACCCCGAGGTGCGCGCAGATCTCTTCCGCCAGTTCGGGGTGGGCGCTGCCGGTGAAGACGGCGATGTCACGCACGGTCGGCTCCTCGCATGAACATGATCAATACGGGTTGCGCGGCTCATGCTACTGGCCGTCCCTTCTACGCCGTTTCCGGCGTCCGCCGCGGGCCGAAGGGTGCCTCCGGTCTACGGCGAAGTACGGACAATCCCCAACTCCGCGTTCCCCCAAGGTCTCTGCGGGCATTCGTTGAATCAGGAAGGAGGACCGTCGACATGACGACGTCCATCAAGCACACGCGTCTGCCCGGCTGGGCCAAGGTGCTCATAGCCGTGGTGGTCCTCATCGTGGTGCTGCTGGCCGCGCTGAGGCTGCTGGTCTTCAAGGGGTTCGACGACATGTTCGGCACCGAGGAGCACGACCGCTCGGGGCCCACACTGCTCCGGTCCATCCAGGACATGAGCCGCTACGAGGCCGCCTCGGGCAATTTCCAGGTGGTCGTCGACCTGGAGAAGGACGCCAAGTACCTGCCGGACGCGATCCGCGGTACCCGCACGCTGTACGTCGGCGCGGGCACCGTGGACGCCTATGTCGACCTCGGCAAGGTCGGCGACGACGACGTGAAGGTGAACAAGGACCGCACCTCGGCCACCATCAACCTCCCGCACGCCCGGCTCGGCACCCCCGCCCTCGACACCGAGCACTCCTACGCCGTCTCCAAGCAGCGCGGCCTCCTCGACCGTCTCGGGGACCTGTTCTCCGACAACCCCAACGGCGAGCAGGCCGTCCAGCGGCTCGCCGTCAAGCACATCGGCGACGCCGCCGAGGACAGCAGGCTCACGGACCGCGCCGAGGCCAACACCACCGACATGCTCGAAGGGCTGCTGAAGTCCCTCGGTTTCAAGGAGGTGAAGGTGACCTACGGCGGCTGACCCACCCACCGGGACCTCCCGGAGCGCGCATCGCCGGGCGCTTCGGGGGTAACCACCTTGACACACAAGGAAGTTGATACTGGGAGGGTTGGATGGCCCGTACGACCGCACGTTCCCGGTCCACCGTCTCGGGCCGCCGTTCGCCGACCGCGCAAGGCGATCGACGGCCCCTTCCGCTGCCCGTGCGGGTGCTGGTGATGGCGTTGGCCTTCGCGGCCATGGTGGCGTTCGGCGCGGTGCTCGCGGGGCTCACGCTCCAGCCGTCGCCGGCGTCGGAGGCCCTCACACACAGCAACCTGCGCCCCGGCAGCTCCCTGGAGCTCTACTGGCACCACCCGTCCCCGCGTGACGCCGTCAAGCAGCTCGGCGGGAACGTCCTGCTGGGGGTGCCCTTCGGCATCCTGCTGCCGGTGCTGGCGCCGGGGACCCGCGGACTGCTGCGGGTGCCCGCGCTGACGGCCCTGATGATGCTGCTGGTCGAACTGGTGCAGGGCGCACTGGTGACCGGTCGCGCGTTCGACATCGACGACGTCATCCTCAACACCACGGGCGCGCTGCTGGGCTATCTGCTGCTCGGCCGGCGGCTCGGCCGGGCCGTGCACGCGCCCGCCGCGCGCAAACGGCCGAAGACCCCGCGCGGCGGCACCGCCGGGCGGCCGCAGGGCGCCCGCAAGGCAGCCTCCCGCAAGGTCGCCTGGCGCCTGCCCCGCCGGGCCAAGGGAGGATCCGGCACCGCCGAACGGGCTAGCGCGGCGTCCAAGTGAACTTGTCGCCGCCCACCCAGCGCACCTGCTCCGGGTCGTCGAGGTCATGGACGGTGATCCCGTACGCCGCGGCGGCCTGGAGCACGTCCGTCATCGCCTTGGCCTCGCCGACCACCTGACCGTCGATCTCCACGATCCGGAACGGCGGCGTACCCGGCTGCACCCCGAGCACGATCACCCGGGGATGGGAGATGTAGGGACTCGCGATTTCCGTCATGTCTAGAGCGTAGGCCCGTTCCCCCGTCCGTGACCGGGCGGCGGACGGCCGCCGTGCGGGTACCCGGCGCCTGGGCGAGTCTGTAAGCGGAACGCTGGAGGTGCCATGGATCCCGTCGAGGCCCTGGAGCGGATCGCCTTCCTGCTGGAGCGGGACCGGGCCCCCACATATCGCGTACGGGCGTTCCGTACGGCCGCCGAGGTGCTCGGCGCGTTCCCGGCGGACGAGGTGGCCGAGCGGGCGGGATCGGGGTCGCTGGAGTCGCTGAAGGGGATCGGGCCGAAGACCGCGCAGGTGGTGCGGGAGGCGCTGGCCGGGCAGGTGCCGGACTATCTGGGGAAGCTGGAGCGGGAGGCCGAGAACCCGCTCACGGACGGCGGCCACCGGCTGAGGGAGCTGATCCGGGGCGACTGCCATGTGCACTCGGACTGGTCGGACGGGGGCAGCCCGATCGAGGAGATGGGCCGGACCGCCGCCCGCCTCGGCCACGAGTGGGCGGTCCTCACCGACCACTCGCCCCGGCTGACCGTCGCCCGCGGGCTGTCCCCCGAGCGGCTGCGCGAACAACTGGACGTGGTGGCCGCGCTGAACGAGACCTGGGCGCCGTTCCGGCTGCTCACGGGCATCGAGTGCGACATCCTCGACGACGGCTCGCTGGACCAGGAACCCGAGCTGCTGGACCGCCTCGACGTCGTGGTGGTGTCGGTCCACTCCAAGCTGCGGATGGACGCCCGGTCGATGACCCGGCGGATGGTCGCCGCGGTCCGTGACCCGCGCTCCGACGTACTGGGGCACTGCACGGGGCGGCTGCTCACCGGGCGGGGCCGGCCGGAGTCGGAGTTCGACGCGAACGCGGTGTTCGCGGCCTGCGCGGAGACCGGCACGGCCCTGGAGATCAACTCCCGGCCGGAGCGGCTGGACCCGCCCCGGCGGCTGCTGCGGCGGGCGGTGGAGGCGGGGGTGCTGTTCTCGGTAGACACGGACGCGCACGCGCCGGGGCAGCTGACCTGGCAGATCCACGGGTGTGCGCGAGCCGAGGAGTGCGGGGTACCCGAGGACCGGGTGGTGACGACGTGGGGCGTGGAGGACCTGCTGCGGTGGGCCCACGACCGGGAGGTGCCCGTGCCGGGCGCCCCGCGGGGAGCACCGCCCCTTACGGAACGCGAGAAGTGACACCCGATGTGAGGAAAGGTGCGTCATGGCCAAGGCCGCTGTGTTCGATGTCGACGGGACCCTCGTCGACACCAACCATCTGCATGTGGTCGCCTGGTGGGAGGCGTTCCGTCAGGCCGGGCACCAGGTGGCGATGCACGACATCCACCGGGCGGTGGGGCTGCCGTCGCGGGACCTGATCACCCATGTGCTGGCCGAGGAGCCGAAGCCGGAGGAGAGCGACGCGCTGAGCGCGGCGCACAAGGCGTTGTACGGGACGTACTTCGAGCGGCTGCCCCCGCTGCCGGAGGCCGGACGACTGCTGCGGCGGCTCGACGGGCAGGGCTGGCGGGTGGTGCTGGCGACGTCCGCCAGCGGTCCTGAGCTGGCCGCGCTGCGGCGCGCCATCGGCGCGGACGACGCCATCATGGCGACGGCGAGTGCGGAGGACGTGGCCGAGGGCAAACCGGCCCCCGACCCGGTGGAGCACGCGCTGGAGCTGGCGAAGGCCCCGGCCGAGCGGTCGGTGTTCGTCGGGGACACGGTGTGGGACATGCGGGCCGGCGTGCGGGCGGGGGTCCGCTGTGTGGCCGTGCTCAGCGGGGGCATCCCGCGTCCCGAGCTGGAGGCGGCCGGCGCGGAGATGGTGTTCCGGAATCCGGCGCATCTGCTGGCCGCGCTGGACGACAGCCCGCTGGGCCGCGAGGAATGACCTGACGTGGGCCGCCGCGGCCCGCCCTGGCGACGTGACGCGGATCACCGGCGAGCTCCGGAACGGAGGGAACAGCAACGGATGGTTGTCCGTTGAACAAACCGTGGGTGTGGATGGGACAGTGTCCCCGGGCCTCACCTTTTGCCCACAGGGACGATCGTTCGGCTGAAGCCCTGTGGAGCGTTTCGCCGAGAGGCGACCGCCATCCGCACCCACACACAGACCGCCCCGACCGTGATTCCCCCGTCCGGTCGGGGCTTCTCCTTTTCGTGAGCGGGAGCGACCGCCGTTCTCCGTGCGCGGGAGGGGCAGTCGGCTCGTCGTGAGCGGGAGCGTCAGTCCGTGAGGTTCCTCGGGCCGTACAGGGCGGCGGGCGCGCCCGTCATCAGGGCCCAGTAGCGGTCGCCGTACGACCAGTGCCACCACTCGGTGGGGTAGTTGACCAGCCCGGCCTCCGTGAGGGCGGTCCCCAGGGTGTCCCGGTGGGCGCGGGCCTCGGCGGGGAGGTTCGCGGCACCCGTGTAGCAGGCGCCCGCGCTGTCCTCGGGGCTGGCGTTGACCGGCGTACCGCAGTCGAGTTCGCGGCCGTCGGCGTCGACGAGGGTCAGGTCGACGGCGGCGCCCGCCGAGTGCGGGGCCAGCTCGGGCGGCGACACATAGCGGCTGGCCGCCGTGCGGACACGGGCGGCGTCCCAGTCGGGGTGCAGCGCGCGCATCTCGGCCGTGTACTCCTCGAAGTACCGGCGTTGCAGCGCCGGGGGCCGGTATCCCTCGACGAACAGCAGGCGCAGACCGGCCGGCAGCAGCGACTGGGCCCGGACCAGCCTCTCCAGCACGCCCGCACGCAGATGGGCGTAGGCCCCCGTGGCGTCGGCCTTGCGGGGGTCGACCGGCAAGGAACCGTCCCGGCGGACGTCGACGAGCGGCTCGTCGCGGTCGTGCACGGGTACGGCCGCGACCTCGGGATCGGACATCAGGATGATCTCGGTCATGGGGGTGATCCTCTCGTGGGCGCGTCGGGGCACCTCGGGAATCGGCCAGACCGGCGCCCGCCGGGGAGGGCCGCCGCGTGCATCGGCATGGTCCGGGTACTCGTGGGCGGCCCTGGAAGTCGCGGCGCGAGAGGAGTCAGCGGTGAACAAGGAGTCCGGCGACAGGATCGTGATCACGGGCGCCACCGGCAATGTCGGAACGAGCCTGGTACGGCTGCTCGCGGAGGACGAGCGGGTCGGGCAGGTGCGGGGCCTCGCCCGTCGGGTCCCCGACTGGTCGCCCGAGAAGACGGAGTGGTCGGCCGTGGACCTGGGGTCCGGGGACGCCGATCTGACGAAGGAGTTCGAGGGGGCGACGGCGGTCGTCCATCTCGCGTGGGCGTTCCAGCCCACCCACGACCCGGCCGCCACCTGGCGGACCAATGTGCTCGGCAGCATGCGGGTCTTCGAGGCGGTGGCGGCGGCGAAGGTCCCGGCCCTGGTGCACGCCTCCTCGGTCGGCGCGTACTCGCCGGGCCCGAGGGACCGGTCCGTCGACGAGTCGTGGCCCACGCACGGCTGGCCGGACGCCGCGTACTGCCGGGAGAAGGCGTATCTGGAGCGTGCCCTGGACTCCTTCGAGTACGAGCACCCCGAGGTGCGGGTGGTGCGGATGCGGCCCGCGTTCCTGTTCAAGCGGGAATCGGCGAGCGAGCAGCGCCGGATCTTCGGCGGACGTCTTCTGCCGGGGCCGCTCGCCCGGCCCGAGCTGCTGCCGTTCATGCCCGACATCCCGGGGCTGCGGGTGCAGGCGCTGCACACCGACGACGCCGCCCACGCGTACCGGCTGGCGCTCCACTCCGATGTGCGCGGCGCCTTCAACCTGGCGGCGGAGCCGCCCGTGGACGCGGGGCTGCTGGGCGAGATGACGGGGTCGCGGCCCATGCGGCTGCCCCGGGCGGCCGTCCGGTCGGCGGTCGCCGCCGCGTGGAACCTGAGGCTGCTGCCCGCCTCGCCGCACCTCTTCGACGCGGTGCTGCGGCTGCCGCTGATGGACTGCAGCCGGGCCCGCGACGAGTTGCACTGGCGGCCCGAGCGGACGGCCGTGGAGGTGCTGGAGGAGTTCCTGGAGGGGCTGCGGCAGGGTGCCGGCGCCGACACGGAACCGCTGCGGGGCCGGAAGGTGGGCTGAGCAGCCGCCCGGAAGGTGGGCCGAGCAGTGGCCCGGACCACGACGGGCCCGGACCACGACGGCTGAGGAGCACGCCCCCGGACATGACGGCGCCTCCCCGGGTCCCACCGGGGAGGCGCCGAGTCGTCGCGGCCTCAGCGGCCGTGCGGCCGACCGCCTCGCGGCAGCGTCCGCGAGCCCTCCGGATCAGCCGGACGGCTCGTCGGGGACGGGCTGCTCGGGGTGGACACCACCCGAGTGGGGCGCGCCCCGGCGTCCGGTGCCCGCCTCGTCCGTGTCCGGCACATCGGTGCCGGTCTCCTCGGACGCGGCGTCGTCCTCGGACCCGCCGGTCCCCTGCCCGGGGACCACCTCCCAGGGGTCCTCGTCCTCGGTCGCCTGCTGATCGGGCAGGTCCCTCGGTATCGGGTCACCGTTCTCGCCGGGACCCTCCAGCCGGTGATCGGTCACGGCGTGCTCCCTTCCTGTCGTGCACCGCGCGCGGGTACCTCGCGGCGATCGACTGAAACCCACGGGCCCGGGTCGGCGCCGCCCAGTTCGTCGAGGGCGGCCGTCAGATGGGGCGCGACCCGCTCGCGCCGCCAGGCGATGTCGTCCGCGCCGGCCTCACGCGGCACCGTCTCCACCAGCATGATCAGGGAGAGGTAGCTGCGGTAGAGGGCGTAGCGCCGTGCGGCGCGGGGCGACAGGTGGGGGTCCCCTCCCGCTTCCCGGTAGCCCGCCAGGAATTCCGGGTCCTGCCGGATGTCGCCGAGCAGCGCGAGGGAGACGAAGTCGGCGACCGGGTCGCCCCAGAACATGCGCTCGCCGTCGATCAGACCGCCCACGCGGGCGGACGCGCCGTGCTCCACGAGGATGTTGCCGTCCCACAGGTCGAAGTGGACGAGTCTCGGCACGGTCACCTCGTCGAGGGCGTCGTACGCGTGCCGGGCGGTACGGGCCACCTCGTCGACGGGACGTGGCAGCCAGGCCGCGTAGCGGCGGGCGTCGTCGAGCACGGCCTCGTACATGGTGGTGAAGGCGGTGCGCCAGTCGGGGGCGAGGGGGCCGAGGGCTCCGGTCGGACAGCCGAATCCGGGCCCGGTGACCTCGTGCAGCCGGGCCACCAGGCCGCCCAGCTCGCGTCGCACTTCCGCCTTCCCCTCCGCCGTCAGTCCCTCCCATCCGGCGCCGGGGCAGTGGCTGAGCAGCACGTGGCGGCCCGTCGGCGCGCTTTCGTCGAGGGCGGCGCCGACCACTCCAGGCGCGGGGACGCCGGCGGTCCCGGCCGCACGGCAGAACGTGGCCTCGCCGACGAGGAGGTCACGCTCGTGGGACAGGCCGGGGACGGTGGACGGCGGAGGGATCTTGAGCACCAGCCGGGTGCCGTCGGTGAGGCGGAGTTCCTCGACCGTGTTGTAGGTGCCGCCGCCGAGCGGCAGCCGCTCGGCG
>NZ_LIQX01000590.1 GCF_001418475.1 Streptomyces ossamyceticus
GGTGGCGTCCGGGCCCGCGGCGGTGCCGGGTGCGGGGGGCGGGGTGGCCGCCTGCGCGGGGACCGTCAGCAGGGACAACACGACCGCGCTCAGGGCAGCCGCGCTCGTGCCCAGCGTTCTCGACTTCATCTGATTCGTCTCCCGTTGCCTTCTGTCCATCGACAGGGTGCATTGGAGACCAGTGGTCACGGAGATTCAAGTAGCTGGTTGGGGTGCCGAGTTGAGCGACTCGAAAGAAGGAAAGGTACGGGGGTTCGGTTTCAACCACCGAACAGCTGGGTCCAGTAGGTGCCCGCGCCGCCACCGCCGGTGAATCCCACGCCCATATGGGTGAAGTCGGGCTTCAGGATGTTCGCGCGGTGACCCGGGCTGTTCATCCAGCCCTCCACCACCTCGGCGGCGGNNGGGTGGATCCGGCCGCCGCCGCGCGGTGCCAGGGTTCGCCGCCGTCGGGGGAGGTGTGCGCGTAGAACGCCCGCGCCACCATGTCGTCGCAGTGCGCCTGGGCCGCGACGGTGAGCAGCGGGTCGAAGGCGAGCGGGGGCAGCCCGGTGGCGGTCCGCCGGGCGTTGGTGAGGGCGATGACCTCGTCCGCCGTCCGCCGCAGTCCCTCGGCGGAGAAGGGCCGGGCCCACAGTGCGGTCCAGTAGACGGTGCCCGTGCGCGGGTCGGTCGCCTGCCCGAGTCCGGCCTCGCTGCACGCGGGCTCGCACAGGGTGCGCCGGGCCTCGGGGTCGGACAGGCAGTAGTCGACGAACTCGGCCGGGGTGCGGGGACCGGACACCAGGTGCTCGCCGACGGTCAGATAGCGGTAGCCCCCGGCGGTGACCCGCTGATGGACGGAGAGCCCGTCCGCGCCCTCCGAGTCGAGCCGGCCCTGCGCCGCCATCGCGGCGGCATGCGCCCCGGCCGCGGCCGTGAGGTACGGACTGCGTGAGACGGCGGGGGAACCGGCGGCGGCCCGGGCGGAGTTCACCAGCCCGAGGAAGCCGTCGGGGGAGGCCGCCCGTGGGGCCGTGGGCGCGGCGCCGCGCCCGCCGGTGGCCACGGTGGTACGCCTGCCTGGGGGCACCGCTCCAGGTCCGCCGCCGGGCGCGGTGGTCGCGTCCTCCTCGACATCCACCCCGAAGTCCCGTGCCACTCCCGCGAGTCCGTCCGCGTACCCCTGCCCCAGGGCCCGCAGCTTCCAGCCGGGCCCCCGGCGGTACAGCTCCGCGAGCAGCAGGACCGTCTCCCGCCGGGGGCGCGGCGGGGTGAAGCGGGCGAGAGCGCGACCGTCGGCGCCGGTGACGAACAGGGTCGGGGCGGGCAGGCCCCCGAGGGGGGTGCCCGGGTCGGCCGGGCTGATGACCACGGTGAGGCGGGTCGCTCCGGCGCGCAGCCGGGGCGGGTCCACCGTCAGGGTCCCGGCGGCGAGGCGGGCGCCCGGCGCCGCCGGCTGGTTGTAGAAGACGAAGTCGGCGTCGCCGCCGACCCGGCCCGTGTCGTCGGTGACGAGGGCGGAGACGTCGAAGGGGCCGGGCACCCTGATCGTCAGGGTGCCGTGCGGCAGGGGCACATTGCCCCCGGGTACCAGCTCGCTCATCGGGGCCGTCCGTCGCAGTGACCGTCAGCCCGACAACGTCTCACCCCCGCAGGGCGGTTCCCGTGCCGTCACCGCGCTCGGCGGCCAGGGCGTCCTGCCGTCCGGAGCGCATCGACTTCAGCGCCAGCAGCAGGACGCCGATGTCGTCGAGGTACACCGGGTCGGGCAGCACGTCCGTCGGGAGGACGAGATAGAGGACGGCACCCCAGAAGATCCACTTGGGGCCGGTGGGGAGCCCGGCCCGCTGGAGGTCGCGCCGGGTGCGCACCAGGCGCAGGAGCAGCCATACGGCCACGCCGAGGACGGCGGCCGCGGCCACCACGATCGCGACGATCACACCCCAGGTCCAGGAGTCCATCGGTCCCGCCCCTCGCTCGTGCCTGCCTCTACCCGTACCTTCTCATCGTGTGCCCGGCACGGGCGTCGCCTATCGCGAACGTCGCACGTGTCAGTGCGCGGCGCGGGCGTGGTTGTGGTCCACGAGGGCCTGGCTGACCGCCCGGATGGAGCGGGCGATGTGGTTCAGCTGCATGACCTCGGCGGCGTACATCTTGATCGTGTGCTCGATGACCGTCTCGGACATCCCGAGGCCGGGCAGCTCGGAGCGGGCGGTCTGCAGGGCCGTGCGGGCGACCCGGATCTCGTGCTGGACCTGGATCTGGGCGTGCCGGGCGAGCAGGACGGGGTGCCGCAGCATCGCCGGGTAGCTGCCATAACGCGCCGGTACCAGCTCGCGCAACCACTTGGCCGCAGACCGCTCCCAGTCGTAGCTACCGGGTGTCTTGACCTGGCACGGCCAGTCCGTGCGGATCGGCGAGGAGGTGAGGGCCATGTTCAACGCTCCGGTCTTGCATCGACGCGAAAAGAAGTCCTGCGGGTGGAGTCTGGGCGGCCCCGGTCTAGGGGATGGCCGGGGCCGCTGTACCCGGGGCGCCGTGGCGGGTAGGAGCGGACGGTCCCGGGCGGACGACGCGTCCCGGAGTTCCACCGGGCCGCGATCCGGGAGCAGTATTTATATATACCGATGAGTTTGCAAGGGCATGAAAAAATTCATGCCGGAAAAGATCTGAATAATCCCGTGCTCTCAGGAGGGGGAGGGACTCAGTCCCTGAGGAAGAACTGATGCTGCTCGGAGACCTGCTCGTACGCCTCCAGCCGGGCCTGGGTCCGTTCCGGGTCGGCGTCCGTCATGGCCTGCAGGAGGGCCGAGGACATCATCACCGGGGCGGCGTAGGAGTCGAACACCAGGCGTGAGCCGGTGCCGGTGGCGAAGACGGCGTCGGCCTCGTCGGCCAGCGGCCCGAGCCCCAGGTCGGTCACGAGGGCCACCTTCAGTCCGGCCGTGCGCGCGACCCGCAGCGCGGTGAGCGTCTCCTGCGCGTGCCGGGGCATGGAGAACGCCAGCAGCCAGGTGCCGCCCGCCTCACGGGACTGCAGCAGCGCGTCGTAGGCGACCGTGCCGCCCTTGGTCACGAGCCGGACGTCGGGGTGGATACGTCGGGCGGCGTAGGCGAAGTACTCGGCGAGGGCGCCGGAGATCCGCAGTCCGAGGACGGTCAGCGGGGTCGAGCGGGACAGGGCGCGGCCCACCTCGATCACCTGGTCGGGGTCCGCGAAGTCGCGCCGGAGGTTCTCCAGGTTCTCGATCTCGGCGTCCACGGCGGCCTGGAGTTCGTTGCTGCGGTCCGGCGCGGGGGTGCCCGGCGCGCTGCCGAGGGTGGCGAGCGCGATGGCCTGGAGCCGTTCCCGCAGCGCGGGGTAGCCGCTGAAGCCGACGGCGGCGGCGAACCGGGTGACCGAGGGCTGGCTGACGCCGACGCGGTCGGCGAGGTCCGTGATCGACAGGAACGCGGCCTCGGTGATGTGCTCGATCAGGTACTGGGCGATGCGCCGCTGACCGGGGGAGAGGCGGGGCCCGTCGAACAGCTCCCTGAGCCTGGCCGTGGGTGACGGCTCGGTCTCCTCGGCGGTCCGCCCGGACGTGATCGCTGATGCCTGCGCGCGCGCCTGTTGCGGCGATGGCACCCGCGTGTCTGCTTCGTCTCCCACGACCACTCAACATAGCCCACGGTCAGCGTGGTCACGGGCGCGTCCGGGCAGCCCTTCCGGGCCGGACGCCGGGTGCGGGGCGGGACCGCTCGGCGCGGGGTGCGGCCGGTGCGGGGCGAGGCCGCCCCACGCGGGTCCCGGTGCGCGAGCGAACCGCTCGGGTCAGGGCGGCCGGTGCGGGAGCGAACCATTCCGGCACGGCAGCCGCCGCGCGACCTGCGGGACCCCCGTTTCGGGCCCACCATGGGGGTACACGCACCCTGTCGTCCACACCAGGGAGAAGGCTCGTGACTCTGCCCCGTCTGCCCGTGTCACAGGTCGAGGTCGTGCTCTGCGACTGCTCCGCACAGGACGCCGAGCGCGTCTTCGCGTGCCTGTGCGCCCATTTCGAGTCGGACCGGCGTCTCGAGGACCCGCCGCACGAGGCCGCGAGCGGCCGACCCACCATGTGGACCGGCACCTACGACACGGCGGCCGTCCCCTCCGGCGCCGAGGAACCTCCCGCACGGCTGTCCGGCCCCGTCACCGTCGACGTGCAGGGCAGTCCGCCCGCGGTCCGGACGCTGCGGGCGGCCCTGGAGGAGAGCTACTCGGTGCGTCAGGTGGGTGTGGACGCCGGTGACCAGGAAGTGAGCCTGCAACTGCGGCTCGAAGGACGACAGGAGAGCTGATGACGGCAGTGGGGGTGGGCAGCGGGCGCGCGGCCCGCGGTTCTGTGACGGAGGGCGCCGCCCGGGCCGGGCTCACGGCGCGCGGCGTGATCTATCTGCTCGTCGGGGCGCTGGCCCTGCAGATCGCCTTCGGCGAGGGCGGACAGCAGGCGGACCGGCAGGGCGCACTGGAGGAGATGGCGGAGAAGCCGCTGGGGTCGGTCCTGCTGTGGGCCCTCGGCATCGGCGTGGTCGGCATGGCCCTGTGGCGGCTGTCGGAGGCGGTGTTCGGCGCGGCGGGCCCGGACGGCCGCAAGTGGACCAAGCGGCTGGCCTCGGCCGCGCGGTTCGTCTTCTACACCTTCGTCGCCTACTCGGTGCTGACCTTCGCGGCCGGCTCGGGCGGCGGGAGCGGCGGCGGAGGGGGCTCCAGCGACGAGCAGTCGAAGGACGTGACGGCCCGCGCCCTGGAACTCCCCGCCGGCCAGTGGCTGGTGGGCGCGGCCGGGGTTGGTGTGATCGTCGCGGGGGTCTGGATCGCCGTACGGGCCCTGATGCGCTCGTACCACAAGCACCTGCGGCTCGGTGAGATGTCGCGCCGTACCCGCCGAGGCGTCGACGTCACCGGGGTGGGCGGCGGGGTCGCGCGGGGCCTGGTCTTCGCCGCGGCGGGAGTCTTCGCCGTCCGCGCCGCCATCGACTACGAGCCGGACAAGGCCAAGGGCCTCGACGACACCCTGCGCTCCTTCGCCGACACACCCGCCGGTCCCGTGCTCCTCGCCTGTGTCGCGGCGGGCCTCGTACTCTTCGGGCTCTTCTCGTTCGCGATGGCGCGCTGGCGCCGGGTCTGAGATTCGCTCACGCGAACAACCGGTCGAGGAAGGTGTTGCCGTACACCCGGTGCGGATCGAGCCGGTCGAGGACCTGCCGGGCCCCGTCCCAGCCAGGCCCCTCGCCGTCCTCGTACGAGGCCGGGACGACGGTGCGCAGCACCTCCTCGTCGCTCCAGGCCGCCTCGTCGGTGTACCCCCAGCCCTTCGACCACTCGACGCGGGTGAGGGCGTGGCCGCCGTCGTACGTCCTGAGCAGGAACCGCTCCAGCTCACGGAAGAACGCCTCGGCGTCCGGTGTCCCCGGCAGCGTCAGCACGTCCAGCCACACCGCCGTGTCCCACTCGGGCCGGTCGGCGCGCGGCCGCAGTGCCGACAGCAGCGGGGCCCGGGCGCCGGCCACCCCGACGTCCGCCGGGTCGTCGAGGCCGGTCACCCGGATCTCGACCGAGCCGTTCACGGGGAAGCCGCCGCGCGCCGCGTACGCGGCGAGCCGCTCCCGGTAGAAGGACGTGAACTCCGCGACCACACGCTGCACCTGGCTCCGCGAGGTCAGCACCGCGTACCCGTTCGCCGTCACCCGCAGGGTCGTCGGCCTGACGTAGAGCAGCGTGTTCTTCGACGGCCCCCACAGGTCCGCCGACGCCGTGGCCACCAACCCCACCTCCGCCGCGGTCAGTTGCGCCTTGCCCAGCACCGGGGCCAGATACCAGGCGCCGTCCGACACCATCCGCCCGGCCAGGTCCGCGACGACCGTCGGCACGTTGTCCGAGAACGGGTAGTTGTACGGCGACGTCACGCGGCGGGAGGTGAGCGGGCGGGTGGGCGCCACGCTCCACACCTTCAACCAGGGGAACTCGGTGTACGGGAACCAGATCGCCTCCAGCCGCCCCGCCTCGTCCAGGAAGCTCTCGAAGGTGCGCCCTGTGCTGCCGGGCGCGGCGAACAGCTCCGCGGCGGGGATGTCGGTCCGGCTCCGGCACCGCAGCTTCGTGTCGGCACCCACCCGCAGCACGAACTCCGTGACCAGCGCCCGCCCCACATGGGTGAGCAGCGCGGCACAGTCCGCCTCGTCACGGGTGAACGTCCGCAGCACGTAACGGTCGCTGTCGGCGTCCCACACGACCGCCGTCAGCTCCAGCACGAGATTGCTGAGCGAGCCGTAGGTGTGCCCGGGCAGCCGGGTCTCCCCGTCGGCGGGTACGGCGGTGCCGTGGGCGTCGACGGCGAGGGCGCCGCCGATCGAGAGGTCCCCGGGTGCCGGACAGGCCGTCACCCCGAGGCCATGGCCCTCCAGGAAGGTGAGCAGGCACTCCAGGGTGGCGCCGGAACCCACCCGGACCGCCGCCGGGTCGGTGGACTCCAGCGACAGGCCGGTGAGGTGCCTCGTCGTGTCGACGAGCAGCACGGGCGCGCCGGACCCGGTGCCCTCGGTGACCGTCAGCGGCGACCAGCCGTGGGAGAGGCCCCGCGGGCGGATCCTCCATCCCTGCCGGCGGGCCCAGTCGACCACCGCCACGGCCTGCTCCCCGTCGGCGGGCGCGCACGCCCACAGCCCGGACGCGGTGATCTCGCCGACCCAGTTGCGGTACGCGGAGCGGTACAGCTCCACGTCCTCGGGGAAGCCGGGCAGCTCGGCCGCCGCCGAGGCCGGGTCCTGGCGGACGAACTGCGGCGTCAGCGCGAACGCGGCGGTGCCGAGGAGGAACCCGCGACGGGACCGCGGCGCGGGCCGCTCGGGCTCGGGTGGGACGGCGTCGGCCGGCATGTCGGTGGTCACGTGATCACGCTAGGCGGGAGGGGTGAACATATGACCGATCGGCCCAGCGGATTCACTCGTGCGAGTGAAGCGCTGGGTCTTCCCGCTTGTCGGTGCCGGGCCGGGCGCCATCCAGAAGAGGGAACACCGACCGAGCCTGGAGGACGCCGTGCCCGGCACCGACAACGGATACGCCACTCCCGAGCGGGGCCGCGACGAGACGGCGGACGAACGCGCAGACCGCCGCTGGGGCGAACTCATCCAGGAGGTCCGGGTCGCCCAGACCGGCGTGCAGATCCTCTTCGGATTCCTGCTCACCGTCGTGTTCACCCCGCGCTACGCACAGCTGGAACAGACCGAGCGGACCATCTACATCGTGACCGTCGTCCTCGGCGCCGCCGCCACCGGCGCCCTCATCGGCCCCGTCTCCTTCCACCGGATCGTCGCCGGCCGCCGCATCAAGCCGGCCGCCGTGCTGTGGGCGGCCCGGCTGACCGTGATCGGCCTGATCCTGCTGCTCGCCACGATGACCGCCGCACTGCTGCTGATCCTGCGCGTGGCCACCGACGACGGCTATGTGCCCTGGCTGGTGGCGTGTGTGCTCGTCTGGTACCTGCTGTGCTGGTTCGCGCTGCCGGCCTGGATCCGCCACCGTCATTCCGGCGGGTGACATCCGTGACTGGCGCGAATGGTGGTGTTGCCGCTGGGGCGCGTGGTACGCCAGCGTGACGTGTCATGGACCCTGACCGCAGCAGCTCCACCCCGCCCCTGACCCGCCGTCAACTCCTCGCCGCGGGCGGCGCCGCAGCGGTCCTCGGCGCCGCCGCCACGACCACCCCCGCCGACGCCCGTGACCGAGCGGCGGCCGCCACCGCCCTCACCTTCACCCGGGCCACCAACGGCTCGGCCACCCTCGCACCCGGCGGCGACACGCTGATCGCCGAGGTCCAGAGCGGACTGTGGTCCCTGCCCCGAGGCGGCGGCAAGGCGGTCCCCCTCACCCCGGCGGGACTGGAACCCAACCGGCCCACGTACTCCCCGGACGGCACTCTCGTCGCGTTCTGCGCCTACCGGGACGGCGGCTTCCACCTGTGGACCATGTGCCCCGACGGCTCCGGCCTGCGGCAGCGCACCGACGGCCCCTGGGACGACCGCGGCCCGGCCTGGTCGCCCGACGGCACCCGTATCGCCTTCGGCTCCGAACGCGGCGGCGACCCCGTCACCGGCAGCCCGTACCGGATCCACGTCCTGGACCTGGCCACCGGGGACATCACCCGCGTCACCGGCCTCCCCGGCCAGGACGGCCCGCTCCAGGACGGCGCATGGGAGGACTTCGACCCCACCTGGTCACCCGACGGCCGCCGCCTGCTGTTCGTCCGTGCCAGGGTCGTCACCTTGGCCGCGGGCACCGGCGTCGAGTCCCGGACCGTCGCCGCCGTGGCCGCCGACGGCACCGGCCCCGTCGCCGTCGAGCACACCGAGACCGAGGCCGCGCAGGTCATGACGCCCGCCCTCGCCCCCGACGGCCGCCGCCTCGCCTACCTGCGCACCACCGCATCACCCAACGGCTCGTGCACCCTCGTCGTCGACGGCCGGCCGGTCCGCGTCGGCGGCGACATCGCCCCCGTACCGCCGCGCTGGACATCCGACGGGGCCCTGCTGATCACCCTGGACGGACAGTTCACCCTGCTGCGCCCCGACCACCCCGACGAGCCCGACACCATCCCCTTCGAGGGCGTCCTCCCCGTCGACCGGCCGCGCTACCGCGTCAAGGAGTACGACCTCGGGGAGGCCCGGGTCCGGCCCGTGCGCGGCATCCACCTGCCCGCCCTGTCGCCCGACGGGCGGAGCGTCGCGTTCGCCGCCCTCAACGCGCTCTGGCTGGCCGGCACCTCGGGCGGACGCCCCCCGAAGCGGCTGCGGACGTCGCCGCCGACCCGCTACCTCCTCGCGCCCTCCTGGTCCCGTGACGGGCGCTCCCTCGTCTACGCCGACGACCGCGACGGCCTGCTCGGCGTGTACCGGCACGACCTCGCCACCGGCGAGGAGACCGCCCTCGCGACCGGCGGCCGTGTCATGCCCGCCCTCTCACCCGACGGACGCCGGCTGGCCTGCCTCGACCTGACCGGGCGCCTCGTCGTCCGCGACCTCGCGAGCGGCGAGGAACGCGTCCTGGCCACCCCTCTCGGCGGTGGCGGGCTGCCCGGCAGGCCGTCCTGGTCGCCCGACGGCAGGTACCTCGCCCTGTGCGACCGCAACCGTCTCGGCGCCCGCTTCCGGGAGGGCTACAACCTCATCCGCGTCGTCGACACCACGACCGGCGCCGACCGGCTGCACGCCGTCGCCCCGCACACCTCCATCGCCGACCGCTACGACTCCGGGCCCGTCTGGTCGCCCGACGGCCGCTGGATGGCCGTGATCGTCGAGTCCGCGCTGTGCCTGCTGCCGGTCGCCGCCGACGGCACCCCGCGCGGCGAACTCCGCACCCTCACCACCGACCCCGCCGACCACCCCACCTGGTCCGGCGACTCCCGGACCCTCCTGCACCTGTCCGGCACCCGGCTCCGCCTCCTCGACATCGCCGACGGCCGCACCCGCACCGTCCACGTGCCCCTCGACCGCTCCCGGACCACCCCCGCCGACACCGTCGTCCACGCCGGGCGGCTCTGGGACGGCACCGGCGACACCGTCCGCGAGGACGTCGACATCGTCGTCCGCGGCGGCCGCGTCACCGCCGTGGAACCCCACCGGGCCGGCCGACGGGCCGCCCTCCGCCGGGTCGACGCCTCCACGCACACCGTGCTCCCCGGCCTGTGGGACACCCACACCCACCCCTGGCACAGCACCTACGGCAGCCGCCAGGCCGCCGGGCAGCTCACCTACGGCGTCACCACCGCCGTCTCCCTCGGCGGCTTCGCCTACGAGCAGATCCGCATCCGCGAGGAGGTCGCCGCCGGCCGGCTCGCCGGGCCCCGGCTGCTCACCACCGGGGAACTCCTCGACGGCGCGCGCGTCGCGTACAGCATGGGACGCGCCCACCGCACCAGGGCGGGCCTGAGGCGCTCGCTGGAGCGGGGCGCCGCGCTCGACTGGGACTTCGTCAAGACCTACGTCCGGGCGCCCGGCTGGGTGATGAGCGAGGCGGCGCGCTTCGCCCACGAACGGCTCGGCGTACGCACCGGAAGCCATCTGCTGTCCCCCGGCGTCCAGCTCGGCCAGGACCTCACCACCCATCTCCAGGCCACCCAGCGCGCCGAGTTCGGGCACGCCATCACCACCACCGGGCGCGCCCACCAGGACGTGGAGGAGGTCTACAGCGCCCACGGCGTCGGCTTCTCCCTCATCGCCACACCCTTCACCGCCGCCCCGCTCCTCGGCGCGGACCCCGCCCTCGCCGACGACCCGCGGGTCACCGTCGTGATGCCCCCGTGGGACGCCCTCTCCGTACAGCAGTCCGCGGCCACCCCGCCGACGCCCGCCCAACTCGCCGCGCTGAGCACCGAGACCGACGTGTACCGGCGGATACTCGCAGCCGGCGGCCTGGTGGCCCTCGGCACCGACCAGCCGCTCGGCCCCGTCGGTCTCTTCCTCCACCTCGCGCTGCGCGCCCTGCACGCCGGGGGCCTCAGCCCCGCCGAGACCCTGCGCACGGCGACCGTCATGCCGGCCCGGCTGTTCGGTCTCGACGACCACCTCGGCACCGTCGAACCGGGCAGGCTCGCCGATCTGACCGTCGTCGACGGTGACCCCTTCACCGACTTCGACAGCCTCGTACGGACGGTGGCCGTCCTCCGCGGCGGCACCCACCACACCACCGAGGACCTGGTGGCCGCGTACCGGCCGACCGCACGCCGGGCGAGGGCCGCCGAGAGCGAGGAGCACTGGCTGGAGGTGGGCCGGCTGATGCGCAGGGACGGGTGCTGCGACGCCCACTGAGCGACCACGGTGACGGGACCCCCGGTCGTAGGAGGACTGGACGTTGGTGACGCCGCCCCGCGAGCCGTGCAGGCCGGCTTCGCCGAACCCGCGCCGGCGGCCCCTCCGCGGCGATCACCGCTTCACCAGGTTCAGGATCAGCGTGGCGATGTCCTCCGGAGCCTCCTCGGCCATGAAGTGGCCCGCGTGGGTGGTGAAGTGCTCAAGGTCGGTGGCCCACGGCCGCCAGGTCGCGGTGGCGTCGAACCCCAGCTGCCGGCCCCAGTCCTGCTGGACGACCGTCACCGGCATGGTGAGCCGGTTGCCGGCGTCGAGGTCGGCCTGGTCATGTTCGATGTCGACGGTCGCGGTGGCGCGGTAGTCGGCGACGATCGACGGAACGGCGTCCCGGCTGGCGCGAACGTACTCGGCGCGCACCTCCGCCGGGATCGCCTCGGAACTCGTGGACCAGGCATCGAGAAAGTGGCCGAAGAACGTGTCGGCGCTGCCCGCGATCATCTGCTCGGGCAGACCCGGCGGCTGGGCCATCAGATACAGGTGGAAGGCCACCGCCGCGTTGACGCCATGGAGGACGTTCCAGGTGTCCAGAGTCGGAACGATGTCCAGGATTCCCAGGTGACTGATCCGATTCGGGTGATCAAGGCCGGCCCTGAAGGCAACGTGCGCGCCGCGGTCGTGCCCGACCAGCGCGAACCGGTCGAACCCGAGTGCGTCAGCCAAACCGACGATGTCTGCGGCCATCGTCCGCTTCGCGTAGGTGTCCTCGGCGACCGCTTCCGGCTTGCTGCTGGCGCCGTAACCGCGAAGATCGGGACAGACCACGGTGTGGTGCTCGGCCAGGAGGGGAGAGACATACCGCCACATCAGGTGGGTCTCGGGAAAGCCGTGGAGCAGCACGACGGCCGGTCCTTCTCCGCCGACCGCCGCGTTCAGCTCCACGCCGTCAGCCACACCGATCGACCTGGTCTCGAACCCCGGAATGCTGATGCCCATCGTTGTCGTCTCCTTCTCCCGGACGTGTGAGTCTCTGCGCCGCTCACACGTGGACGCATGAACGAGACGAGGATCAAAGAGCCGGGTCAGCAGTGGATCAGCAGTAGCCCGGATCCGACGACAATGAGGACATGGAGATCCTCGTCAAGGTGCTCGGGCCGATCGAGGTCACGGATGCCGAGGGCCGCCCTGTGCCGGTGGGCAGCCGGCGTCGCCGCGAGCTTCTGGGACGGCTGGTCGCGGCCGGCGGCCGGGCCGTCCCGCTTCCCGTGCTGCTCGATGATCTCTGGGAGGACCCTCCGCCCGCAGCGGCCGGGACGGTCCGCACCTTCGTCGCCGAGCTCCGCCGCGCCCTGGAACCCGATCGTCCTCCGCGAACCCGGTCGCACACCATCGAGACCGTCGGTACCGGATACGCCTTGCGGATTCCTCGGGCACACGTCGACGCCCACCGGTTCGAGGACACCCTCCGGGCCACGCACGACGCGCCCAGCGGCCAGGCTGCCCGCGCGCTGAGCGAAGCGCTCTCATGGTGGCGGGGAGAGCCGTACGCGGACCTCGACGCCTCACCCTGGCTGACGCCGGAGCGCGCCCGGCTGGCAGAACTTCACCGTCAAGCCGTCGAGCTGCGCGCCCGAGCGATGCTCGACCTCGGACGTGGCGCGCCCCTTCTCCCGGAGCTGGAGGCTTTCGCCACCGCGCACCCGTGGCGGGAGCACGCCTGGGTGCTGGTCGCCCATGCTCTGTACCAGGCCGGCCGCCAGGTCGACGCGCTGGCCTCGCTGCGTGAGGCGCGAGCCAGGCTGCTGGACCGGTTCGGACTGGAATCGGCGGACAGCCTCGACCATCTCGAACGCGACATCCTCCGGCACGCTCCGCACCTCACGCCCGCGCCCCGGGACGAGGACCGGCTGCGCCTGCTCACGCGCACAGAAGCGACGGGGACCTACACCCGGCTGCGCTCGATGAGCACCGTGGCCAGGGCCGCCGCGGTCACAGGCGGCACCAACCTGATACTTGCCCAGGAACAACGCGCCGCGGCAGTCGCGGAAGCGGAACGGACCGAAGACCCCGTCCTCACCGCCCGCGTGATCGCGGCGTACGACGTCCCCACCATCTGGACGCGCGCCGACGATCCCGGACGGTCCGAGGTCCTGGTCGCGACCACTCGGCGCACTCTGCACCGACTGGGACCAGGGGCTCCACCCGCACTTCGAGCACGTCTCCTCGCCACCATCGGGCTCGAGCATCGCGGAACCCGAGACCGCTGGGCCCTCGAGGCGGCGACCGAAGCCGAACAACTGGCCCGAGACCTCCAGGACCCCGGCGTGCTGGTACTCGCGCTCAACGCCCGATTCGTGCAGTCCTTCCAGCGCCCCGGGCGCACCGGCGAACGCGACGTGATCGCCGACGAGCTCATCGATCTCTCCTCGCGGCATGATCTCCCGATGTTCGAGATCCTCGGCCATCTGATCAAGATCCAGGTCGGCGCGGCCCGCGGTGACAACGAGACCGCGCGACAACACGTCGTGGCGGCCGGGCGGCTCGCCGCCATGCACGAGACCCCGCTCGTCGACGTTCTGACCGCCGCCTTCCGGACCATGCAGCTGGCAGAGCGCCCCGCCGACCCCGACGACCCCGACGAGGTCGCTCACGCCTATCGCGCCGTAGCCGCCGACCTGGCCGGCGCCGGCATGCCCGGGGTGGAAGCCGGCATGCTCCCGCTCGCGCTCCTCTCACTGCGCATGCGCCACCGACGCCCCGCGCCGACGGACCCCACTCTCGACTGGGGCCCGTACCGCCCCTGGGCCCAGCCGCTCCTCCACCTCGCCGACGGCGACGTCGTCGCGGCCCGCGAGGCCGCCGCCGTCCTGCCCAGACCCCCTGCTGACCACCTGTACGACGCGCTCTGGGCCGTCAACGCACATACGGCGATCCTGCTCCAGGACGCATCACTCGCCACACAAGCGCACGACGCCCTCTCCCCGCTGCGCGGCGAGATCGCGGGCGGAACAACCGCCATGATCGGCTTCGGCCCTGTCGACGACATCCTGGCCGCCCTCGATCAGTACCTCGTTCGGCGATGACGCCCACCCCTCGAACCGAGTCGCCGCCCGTTGCCCGGCGCCCACAACGTCCAGCCCCGCACCACCACCTAGTGGTCGGTGTCCTTGCCGATGAACAGGTCGGCGAACGTCGACGCGGCGGCGGGGGAGTGCAGCAGGCGCCGCAGCCTGGCCTTCGCCGCCCCCGCCCGGAAGGGGTCACCGGACGACGGGCCGTGCAGCAGCTCCGCCAGCCACTGCGAGAACTCCTGGTAGTGCCACACTCTCCGCAGACAGGTCGCCGAGTATCCCCGCAGCCCGCTGTCGTCGCCCCGGACCAGACACGCCGCGAAGGCGTCCGCGAGCAGCAGCGCGTCGTGCAGGGCCAGGTTCATGCCCTTCGCGGCGATCGGCGCGACCAGGTGGGCGGCGTCGCCCGCCAGGTACAGCCGCCCGTACGCCATCGGCTCGGTGACGTAGTTGTGCATGTCGAGGACCCGCTTCTCGACCAGGGGCCCCTCCGCGAGCGGCTCGGCGCCGGTCACCGCCAGCCGGGTGTGCAGCTCGGACCAGACCCGGTCGTCCGGCCAGTTCGCCGGGTCGTCGCCGACCGGGACCTCCAGGTAGTAGCGGGTGACCTCCGGGCCGCGCGCCATGTGCCCGGCGAAGCCCCGCGGATGGACACCGAGGATCACACAGTCCGACGACGGCGGGGCCTCGGCGAGCAGCGCCAGCCAGCCGACGCCGTGGTCATGGCGGGCCACGGTCGCGTGCCCGGTCGGGAGCGCTGTCCGGGTGACCCCGCGCGCGCCGTCGCAGCCCGCGACGAGATCGCAGTGCATCAGCCGCCGTTCACCCGTCGCGCCGTCCGTGTACGACACCGAGGGCTGCTCGCCGTCGATGTCGTGCAGCTCCACCTCGCGCACGCCGAAGCGGATGTCGCCGCCCCGGACGTCCGCGTACTCCCGCACCAGATCCGTGACCAGCAGCGGCTGCGGATACACGTAGTGGTGGTGCCCGGTGATCTCCGTGTACGGGAAGCGCCGCCGCTCGCCGTCGTAGCGGAACTCGAACTCGGTGTGCACGGGCGCCCGTTCCACGAGCCGGTCGGCCAACCCCCGCCGCTCCAGCGCGCGGACCGCCCACTCCTCCAGGAACCCGGCACGCGGTCGCCGCTCGATGAACTCCCGGCTCTCGGTCTCCAGCACCACGCAGTCCACGTCCGCGGCGCGCAGGACGCTTCCGACGGTGAGCCCGGCCGGCCCCGCTCCGACGATGACGACGGCGGTGCGTTCGACGGCGGGGGAGACCGGTGACGGGGTGGGGGTGGTCATCCGGGCATTATGCCGGGAGCCCGCACGGATGCCGTCAACTGCCCTGACGGACAAGCCCGTTGACGTACACGGCAAGGATCGGCGTCACAGCCCGAAGCGCCGCGTCCATTCCGTGATGTCCGCGGGGGTCGTGTTGCCGCCGCACACCACCAGGCCGAGCCGGGCCCCCTCACCCACCCGTTCCACGACCTGCCGGGTGGCGGGCAGCAGACAGCCGGCGGCGGGTTCCGCCCACACCTTGGCGTGCTCGGCCAGGTCGAGGACACCGCGGACCGCCTCCGCGTCCGGGACCACCAGGACGTCCTCGACGAGCGCGGACACATGGTCGTAGGTGAGACGGGAGGCGGAGGGCGCGCTGAGCGTGGTGACGATCGAGGACAGGTCGACGGTGACGGGGCCGCCCGCCGCCAGGGCCTCGCTCATGCAGGTGGCGCCCTCGGTCTCCACACCCCAGACGCGCACCTTCGGCCGCAGCGCCCTGAACGCCGCGGCGACACCGGAGATCAGACCGCCCCCGCCGATGCTGACGAGCACGTCCGTCACCTCCCCGGCGCCGCCCGCGGCCCCGGCGGGCCCTGAGGCTCCGGCGTCCCGCGTGGCCCCGGTGTCCTCGGCGAACTCCAGGCCGACGGTGCCCTGACCGGCGATCACCACCTCGTCGTCGAACGGGTGGACGAGGGTGAGGCCCTCGGCCCGCAACCGCTCCGTGAGCGCGAACGCCTCCGCCATGCCGTCCGTGAGCCGCAGCGACGCGCCGGACGCCTCGACGAGGTCCGTGGACCGCTTGGGCGCGGTCCGGGACATCACCACGGTCGCCTTGATGTGCAGGGCCGCCGCCATGTGGGCCAGGGCGATGCCGTGGTTGCCGCCGCTCACCGCGACCACGCCCGCGGCCCGCTCCTCCTCGGTCAGCGACAACAGCTTCGCGGTGGCGCCGCGGGCCTTGAAGGAGCCGGTGCGCTGCAACAGCTCCAGCTTGGCGGTCACCGGCACGCCGAGGAACGCGCTGAGCCCCGGGCTCCGTACCGTCGGTGTCCGCACGACGTGATCCGCGATCCGTTCGGCCGCCGCCCGGATCTCGGAGATCCCGATCAACTCACCCACCCCGCTCCACGAAGCCGTCGCCGACGCCGGCCGGGCCGACGTACTGCCTCGACCTTGATCCACGATGGCGCCGAGGTCAAGCGCCGTCGGGTGACCGGGCCGTGCGCCGACAGGGGATCAGTAGGGTGGGGCCGGGGCGGGCGTCGCGCCAAGGGT
>NZ_LIQX01000591.1 GCF_001418475.1 Streptomyces ossamyceticus
TGGGACACCGCGCAGGGCGACCTGAGCGTGGTCCGGCGGAGCCCGGCGGGCCGGGACCTGGTGGCCGGGTACGTCGACGCGCTGCGCGAGCGCGGCCTGAAGGTGGGCCTGTACTACTCGCACTCCGACTGGAGCCACCCGGACTACGCGAGCGTCCGCCACCCGGACATCGAGCGGTGGCCGCAGAGCCATCCCGGTGGCAACGACGCCAACCCGTACTCCCATGCCGCCCCCGGTGAGGAGGACCCCGCCGCCTGGGACCGCTACCTCGCCTACCGCGACGCCCAGGTGGGTGAGCTGGTCGAGCGCTTCCGCCCCGATCTGCTCTGGTTCGACGGCGAGTGGGAACGCACCGAACAGCAGTGGCGGATCGAGGAGTTGGCCCGGCTGATCCTCTCGGAGAACCCGGACACCGTCCTCAACGCCCGCATGCTGAGCCACGGCGATTACGCCACCCCGGAGCAGGGTGTGCCGCTCGAAGCGCCCGACGGGCCCTGGGAGTTGTGCCTCACCGTCAACGACTCATGGGGCTTCCAGCACCACGACGACAACCACAAGTCGGTGCGCCAGCTGGTGCGCTACTTCACCGAGACGATCGGCATGGGCGGCAATCTGCTGCTGGACGTCGGGCCCCGCGAGGACGGGACGATCACCGCCGAGCAGATCGAGCGGCTGGAGGGGCTCGGCACCTGGATCGGCCGCCACTCCGACGCCGTGTACGGCACGGTCGCCGGGCTGCCCGCCGGGCATCACTACGGCCCCAGCACGCTCTCGGCCGACCGGCGCACCCTGTATCTGATGTGCTTCGACGTGCCGCGCGAGTCCGTGGCGGTACGGGGACTGCGCAACCGGGTCACCCGGGTCACCGTCCTCGGCACGGGCACCGAACTGGACCACCGGGTGATCGGCGGCCTTGACGCGGTGCCCGGCGTGACCTGGATCGACGCACCCGGCGAGGCCGACCTCGACCCGTACGCGACCGTACTCGCCGTCGAACTCGACGGGGAACCGGACCTCTACCGGGGTGCGGGGCGCGACTGAGCGAGGACCTCGTCGACGGTCGCCACGCGCACCAGGGGCCGGTACAGGCCCAGTACGTACAGGGCCTTGGCGTGGGAGTCGTCGTCGGCGCCCGCGCAGGCGTCGGCGACCACCAGCACCTCGACCCCCGGCGTCGTCGGCGGCGGCGAGGGCGGTGGACAGGACACAGCAGTCGGTGCTGACCCCGGCCAGGACCAGAGGCCCGTCCCCTCCGAGGCGGGCGGCGAGGTCCGGGCCCCATGTGCCGAAGGTGGGCGCGTCCAGGAGGTGGCGTGCGTCGCCGGGGAGGCCCTTCGAGAAGTCGTCGACCAGGTGCCAGAGCGGGGCGTCGGCCGGGCGCAGGGCGAACGTCCACCGGTCGTAGTACGCCCGCCAGGCGCCCTCGGGTTGCTCCGGCGCGATGAAGCGGGTGAACACGACGCGGTCGCCGAACGCCGGCAGCAGGCGCCGCACCCCGGCTGCGGCCTCGTCGAAGCGGGGCGCGGCCCAGGGGCTGTCCGGCTCGGCGAAGACCCGCTGCATGTCGATGACGGCGAGCAGACCGGGCGGGGCGTCAGGGGCGCCGTGGG
>NZ_LIQX01000592.1 GCF_001418475.1 Streptomyces ossamyceticus
GCCGCGTGGAGCGGCCGGCGGACCCGGCGGCTGACGCTGCCTGACTCCCTTCACGCCGAAGGGCCGCCCCCTTAGCCCGGATGACGGCCCAACGACTCGGCGACCCCTTCAACACTCAGAAAGAGAGGTCCCCGTGACCGAACAGATTAGCCCGATGGTGGAGGCGCCGGTGCGCCTGCATAAGGCGGCGCTGGTGTTGCAGCTGCTGACCGAGCACCCGGAGGTGGCTGCGGCTCCGATCGACTGGACGATCAATGACCACGACGCCTACCTGTGGGCGACGACGGCGTACGGCAATCCGGAGAGTGAGGCGGCTGCGCAGGTTCTGGCTGCTGCTCTGGGTGTGGCGGTGTGCGTCCGCGAGGTGAGGGACGGCTGCCTGTACGGGGTGGATGGGCGTTGGGCTGGTGTCCGGGTGTCTTTCCACGCGTTCGGCCCGGAGTCGGCTGCTGCTGGGGTGGTGGCCGCATGAACGGCGAGTCGATCACGGGCCTGCCGGATGCGGTGGCCGAGTACGGCGCGTTCCCGGTGCCGTTCGGTCCGCAGATGCCGGACTTCCCGCCGCCGCCTGAGACGGAGCTGGGGAAGCTTCACGCCGAGCGGGCTCGCCTTCAGGGCCTCCTCGCTGAGGCGGTCGCCGATGCGCACCGGGCTCGTTGCGAGCGGGACCTGATGCGGGAGCGGGTGTCGGAACCGTATGGCTGCGCGCACTGCGGTGCGGAGCGGCGTTCCCACGGCCGCCGGTACATCGGCGGTGCGGGGATGCACGCCTGGGAGCGTCCGTCGGACGAGCAGGTCAAGGACCGGATGCTGGCCCGACGTGTGGCCGGTATGGCGTTGCCGTCGAACCTTTCGTTGTGGGAGGAGCCGCCTATTGTGGCGGCGCTCCGGACTCGGGTTGCCGAGTTGGAGGCGGAGCGGCACTCGACGAACGAGTCGCTCGACGACGCCGTGCAGGAGCTGCGGCGCCGCGAGTCTGGCCCGTCCCTGCCGTGGGCGCACGCAATGTCGGATCACGACCTGCACGGGTTCCTCGACGATCTGGTGTCGGCGGCGATGGGCCGCTGGCGGTCGGAGCCTGAGGTTCCGGATCGGACGGTGCTCGCGGACATCGAGAAGGTGTGCGCGGACTGGCGGACGCCGGGCGCGGGGAGTCGGCTCGACGGGTCCGAGTTCGATGGGGCCGTGGTGCGGCTCGCGGAGCCGGAGCCGGAGTTTCACGCCTGGCTGCATCACGAGAACCGGCTGGGCCACGACCTGCCCGAGACGGGCGGTGCATCGTGACCGAGTTCTCGGAGTACGTGACGAAGGCCGCCCGCGATGCTGGGTACGAGATCGACGCCCCGCGCGGCGGCGGCAGGAAGGCCCTCGCCGAGGCGACCGGAATGTCGCAGTCAGCAGTGGGACGGATGCTGTCGGGTGCCACAACCCCGTCGGTCTACTCGCTTCGGTCGCTGGCATCCGTCCTCGCCGTTCCTTTCGAGGAGATGCTTGATCGGTCCGGGGTCGCGATTCCTCCGCGTGACGCGGGTTCTGCGGCGAACTCGGGCGTCCGCGTGGATGGCATCGCCATTCGCCGTTTGCGCATCGAGCGCGGCCACGGCATGAACCGCTTCGCGGAGGCGGCGGGAATCAGCGCCGCCGCGTTGAGCCGCATCGAAACAGGGCGACGCAACCCCCTCCCCGAGACCCTCAAGAAGATCACCGACGCGCTCGGCTGCGGCATCACGGATGTCGTTCTTGGCGACATCGCATCGTGCCCCAGATGCAAGGGCGCGCCGCCTGCCGGGTTCACCTGCAACACGTGCGGGGCGGGTGAGTCGTCGTGACCGCCCTGACTCTCGGCGAGTGGTTGTTCCTCGCGCTCGGTGTCGCAGGGTTTGCCCGTTTCGGCTGGTGTCTGGTCTGCCTGATCGGCGACGAGGCCCCGATGCCCGTGTGGCTGGACAAGGCGCTGGACGTCGCCGTCGGTCTCGCGCTTGCCGCTGTTGCGGCTGTCCGGCAGCAGGCGCTCACCGCCGCCGCGCTCCTCGCTCTTCTCATCCCCACCAGCCCGGAAGGGGCCCGGTCATGAGCCATTCCAGTAAGCCGCCGTTGTCGTTCGAGACGGGCCCCAATCACCTCCACGCCCTCCTGCGGGTGGACGACATCCGCCGGGACACGCTCGTGCAGTTGGTACAGCACTGGCTGTCGGACCCGCAGTCCCGCGAGGACGTGATCGCCGCGCTCGACGAGTTGGCCGAGGTGGTCGCCAGCCCGCGTCGTGAGGGTGCTCTGGACGCGGCGGTGGAGCAGGTGGAGGACGTGGCGGGGATGGACACCGCGCACGTCGAGGTCGGCATGCACGACGTCCGCCGTCTGTTGGCGGAGCTGACAGCGGTGGAGAGGGTGACGTCCCGCTTCAACCCGCAGGCGTCGGAGGGTGCGTCGCTGATCAAGCATCCGACGCACGCCAAGACCCGCGCCCACCTGAAGGCCCACCCCTTCCCGAAGCAGGGCGGGAGGCGGTCGGCGTGACCGAGTACCTCAAGCCCGGCGAGAACCTCGTCCACGACGCACTCTGGGACGGCGTCCTCGCAATCGTCGAGAAGCTCCCAAAGGACGGCAACACCCGCCGCAGCATCACCGAGTTCACCGAGGACGGCCTCGGCGGCAGCGCGATGCGCGCCACCTACTCCGTGAAGCAGCCGGACGGCTCCCACAGGGTTTTTCAACTCACCCTGTCCTGCGAGGAGTCGATCGACCACGACGACGCCTTCTGGGGTCCGGGCGGCACCCGCGACGCGGACGACCTGTCGAAGCGTGTGGTTGTAGCGGGGGAGCACTACCTGCTTGGCGACGACCAGCCGGACTATCCGAAGGCGTACAAGGGGTTCGCGGGGCGTCGGTTCACGATCGAGTTCTTCGATGGCCGCGTCGTGTCGACGGGTGATCTGTGGCATCAGGGCGTGGTTCCGCCGAAGTGGCGTGGGCGGTTCCCGGACAACGCGCGGTTCGTGCTGCCGGGCGGTGCCGCGTGAGCGCCCGTGATGAAGCGGTCGAGATGATCCGCCGCATCTGCCCGCCGCACCTCAGCAGGGACGAGTACGGACGGATCCTCGCGGAGAAGTTCGACACCCACCGCACCGAAGTCCTCGCCAAGGCGATCGGACGGCTCCGTGCCATCCCCGTGGACTGCACCGCCCTCACCGGGCCGGTCTGGTACGGCGACGGCTGGAACTCCGCGATCACCTGCCTCGAAGAGATCGCCGACTACCAGACGCCGGACGACGAGGCGTACCCCGGCGAGCTGCAACGGCTCCGCGCCCTGGCGTTGGGGTTGCGGGTGGCCGCGCTCCGCAAGGAGGACTTGGCGGAGGCGCAGCGTCTCCTCGTCGTCCACGCGGAGCACGAAATGAACGCGAGGGAGAAGAGCGCCATCGAGGCTACGACGACCCAGTTCTTCGAGCCCGGCCGCTCCTACACCAGCGTCGGCGCGTCCGGTATCGGGCTCCGGTTCGTGTGCGAGCACATCACCGTCGACCCGCTGAACGGGCGCCGGGAGGCGTGGGGCTGGCTGCACCGGTCGGACGGCACCCGCCGCATGGAACGCATGTGGGACGCCGACTGGCCCAACTGGACGGCCGACGAGGCGGGTGACCGCGATGTCTGACCTGCTGCTCGCCCGCCGTCGGGCGCTCCTCGCCGAAATCCGGCGGGTCGGAGGCCGCTACACCACCGGGCAGGCGCACGCCTTCTACCGGGCCACCGGTCACGGGCCCTGCCGCACCACCGCGCGGAAGGACTCGCAGTGGTGGGAGCGGCGCGGGGTTCTCGTCGCCACCGGGACCGCCGACACCCGCGGCTACTGGATCGCCTCGTGACCGCCCGCCGCGCGTGGACCGCCGCCTACTGGCCGACCGTCCTCGCCCTCGCGCTCGCCCTCGCCGAAACCACCCCGTTCACCGGCCCGTACGCCACCGCCTCCGACTTTGTCATCGCCGCCGGAGTCGGACTCATCGGACTCGCCACCACACCACACCAGAAGGGCCGCACCCAGTGACCCAACCCAAGCACGCCCAAGACACCGACAACGGTCGCTACTACCAAGACCCCGCCGGCGGACCCGACCTCGTCTCCGTCACCAACGTCATCGACACCGCCGTCAACAAGTCCATGGCCCTCGTCCCCTGGGGCGTCAAGCTCACCGTCGAGCACCTCTTCGACCACTGGCCCCTCCTCGGCGACCGCGTCCGCGACGACCGGACCGCCCTCACCCGCGAAGTCAAGGCCGTCCACCGCGACGTCCGCGAGCAAGCCGCCAACCTCGGCGACCGCGTCCACACCGCGGCCGAAGCCCGCCTCCTCGGCGCCCCCATCGCCGACGACCCCGAAGTCGCGCCCTACCTCCACCAGTTCGACCTGTGGCTGAAGTCCTGGGGCGTCGTCGACGACGACGTGGAAGCCACCGAAATCACAGTCCTCCACCGCAGGCTCGGCTACGCCGGCACCGCCGACCTCATGGTGTGGCTGCCGTCCGGGCCCGCGGGTCGGCGGGAGCTGTGGCTGATCGACTACAAGTCGTCGGCCACACGGCGGGCCTCGTCGGTCTACCCCGAGAACACCCTCCAGCTCGCCGCGCTCCGCTACGCCGAGACCGCGCTTCTCCCGGACGACACCGAGGAGCCGATGCCTCGTATCGAGCGGACCGGTGTCCTCAACCTGCGTGCGAAGTCCCACGCGCTGGTGCCGATGCCCGCCGACCGGTCCGCGCACCGCGCGTTCCGTGGGGCGCTGGAAACCACGCGCTGGCTGCACGCCGCGAAGTCCTCGTACCCCGCCCTCGCTGCGCCCGCAGCGACCGAGCCCCGAAAGGCAGCCTGACGATGGGCTCCCGAATCCGCACCGCACAGAAGCAGGCCCGCGAACTCGGCCGCCTGCGCACCGGCTACAGCATCCCCAGCGACGACCCGAAGAAGCGGCCCCGGCCGGTGAAGTCGAAGACGTGGGTGCTCAGCAGCCACTCCGAGCACTACGTCACCGCCGCCGCCGAAGCGTGGGGCGGCAACGTCGAACGCTGGCAGCCGCAGGGCAACGGCGCCCCCCAGTTCCGGGTGATCACCGAGGCTGAGCAGCTCGAAGCGATCCTCCCGCCCGGCGACCCGCTGTCCCAGGCCAACGAGATGTGGAACAAGGGCGGATGCGCCCGCCGCTGCGACGGCGAGACCGAGCAGATCAGCCGCCACCCCTGCCTGTGCCTCGCCGAGCACGGCCCGGAGTGGCACCAGCTGCGCCAGGACATCCGCACCAAGGACAAGGTGTGCGCCGCCACCTCGCGGCTGAACGTCATCCTCCCGGACATGCCGGACGTCGGCGTGTGGCGGGTGGAGACGCACTCCTGGTACGCGGCGAACGAGCTTGCGGGCACCGTCGACATGGTTCTGTCCGGCACCGGCGGCAAGGGCCTGGTGCCGGTGACGCTGCGGATCGAACCGCGCACCCGCGTTGCCGGCGGACAGACGAAGCACTTCCCGGTGGTCGTCGTCGAGATCCGGGGTGTCACCACACGGCAGGCGCTCACGGGCCCGCTGCCCACTGCGGTGGCGCTGGACCCGAGCGGCAGCAGTCAGGCCGTGGCCGCGATCGAGGGGCCGAAGGGCCGGGACTGGATCGCCGAAGCCGCAGGGGTGCTCACGTCGGATGACGTGCGTGATCTGTGGATGGAAGCGCAGACGGCGGGCGCCGTGCACCCGAAGGGCACCGACCCGCTGTCGAAGCAGCTGATGGCGATCGCCGCGGCCAAGGACGACGAGAACTCCCGCGAGAAGCAGGGCAAGACCGATCCGGTCCCGGACGCCGAGGGCGTGTATGAGGCCGAGGTCGTCACCGAGGAGCAGCCTGCCCGTCCGGCGTGGCCGGCGGTTGCTCAGCCCCGCGCGTAGCCCGCAAACGAACGGCCGCCCCGCGGGAACCGGGGCGGCCTCCCCTCAGGCAACCACACACCAAGGAGAACCACCATGTGGCATCGCCAGCGCATGGCCGCCCTCGACTTCGAATGTTCCGACAAGGTCCCCGAGACCGCGCGCATCGTCTCGTGCGCCCTGATCCTCCTCGGCGGCGGACTCGACACCGACACCCGCACCTGGCTGGTCAACCCCGGCATCGCTCAGGAGCCCGGCGCAATCGCCGTGCACAAGCTGACGGACGAGTACCTCGCCGAGCACGGCCAGCCGGCCGCCGAAGCGGTCGGTGAAATCGTCAAGTCGGTCGCCGAGGTCGTCGCTTCCGGGACGCCGCTCGTCGGCCACAACCTCGGCTCGTTCGACCTCAACCTCCTCAACCACGAGTGCATGCGCCACCTCGGCGACACCCTCGAAGGCATCTGCCGCCAGCCGTTGACGCGGGTCATCGACACGATGGTCCTCGACAAGCACGCGGCCCCGTACCGGCGGCGTGTGAGCCCCACACAGGGCCCGTACCAGATGCGGACCACCGCCGAGACCTACGGGCTGCCCTGGAACGAGGACGCGGCGCACGGCGCCGAATACGACGCCCTCCAGTCCGCGCGCGCCGCGTACAAGATGGGCCAGATCGCCCACACCCCGCCGGAGCACCGCCCGGATTGGGTGAAGGGGCTGCGGAACCGGCGCGGCCCGTACGACCGGTTCGACGACCTCGCCGGGGTCACGGTCGAGGAGCTGCACCAGCGGCAGATCAAGTGGGCGGCCGACGATGCGGCCTCATATCAGGAGTGGCTGCGGGATCCGGTGAAGTCGGGGGATAAGCACAAGCCGGACGCGGTCATCGACGGCTCGTGGCCGCTGCGCCCGGTCGGGGGTGCGGCATGAGGTTTCCGTTCGTTCCCCGCGCCTGGCACGACGCCCGCATCGCGGCGCTCACCGCCGTACAAGAGCAGCTCGCCAAGGACCTCGCCGCGGCCGAGAAGGAACTGGCCGGCGTGTCGGAGAAGTACACCGACACGGCCATCGTCAACGACTGTCTCACCGATGACCTCGCCAAGGCCCGTCAGCGGCTCGCCGAGTACAAGGGGCGCCGCACGGTTGCCGAGGTCCTCGAAGAGCACGACGTGCACCGTAAGGCCCTCGCTGACGCGCTCGGTGACCAGAAGTACCACCTGAACTGGGACGAGTTGATCGCCGAGGTCGCCCGCCTCGACGAGGCGGCGCACGCGTGGATGGCCGACTACGAGGCCGAGAAGAAGCGGGCCGACCATCTCGACACGGGCGGTGAGATCGGCCGGCTGAAGCGGGCGAACGCGCACCTTCAGCGGCAGCTCGACGACGCCCTCGGTCTCGGTGGCCGCCAGCCCGAGGACAGCAGTCGTTGGCAGCCCGGCTACAAGACCCCAGAGAAGACGTCGTGAGCGACTACATCACCGCCCTCACCGGAGCCGGTACGACCGTCGCGGTCGGCGCGGTCATGATGGCCCGCTCCTGGCCCACACCCGGCCAGCGCCGTGGCCCGCGCCGGGTGGCGGAGCTGCTGGCGGAGGCGGAGCTTGTGCCGCTGGACGAGCTGCTCTCGGCGGAGCGGGAATTCGCCACCGAGTACGGGAACACAGCGCCCGCCTGGCAGCACTGCCCCGGCCACGACACGCCTGCTGACAGCGGCTGGTGGTGCCCAAACTGCCACCTCCCCGTCCACGCCACCACAACCACCACGGGGGACTGACCCATGCCTGACACATCGCTCACGCCCGAAGCCCAGAAGCGCGGCGACCGCGACCCGGCCGACTTCGAGCCGTCCATCGAAGGCACCCAGCGGCACGTCCAGCGGATCCTTGACACCTTCGGTAAGCAGGAGATGGTGCCGTTCCGCGAGTTGGACCGCCTCGGCCAAGGGCTCCTCAACACGCTCGCTGAAGCCGAACGCCTGCGTGAGGAACGCAACCGCGCCCGCCGGATTGCGGTCGCCCTGGAGCAGGAGAACGCCCGCCTCACCGAAGAACTCGCCGAGGAGAGGGCGTCCCGTAACCCGCGCCTGCGCTGTCTGATCATCAAGCCCCACCGCGACAGGGACGTGTACGTCGGTTGGTCCACCAACGCCGAGGCGCCCACCGGGGTGTGGTCGCGGGAGACCGCGCTGGAGTACGGGTTCCCGCCCTCGTGGCTCGCCCGCGCTGACGAGAACGGCAGTGACGCCACCGGTAACTACCGCTTCGGCAACTGGGAGCACGCCAGGTTCGTCGCCGAGCAGCGCGGCTTGCTGCCCCGGCACCGACTTGAGGGCTACGCGGTCGAGTACCTGCACGGCGACCGCGTAGCGGCGTACGCGCTGTTGGAGCCGTTCGAGGGCGAGAGCGAGGTCCGCTCGTGACCGCCCCGATCCTGCCCGAGACTCCGGCCGCTCTGGCGGCCGGGGCCCTGGCCCTCGCCACTATCACCGTCTACGGCCTTCCCGCACCCCAGGGATCAAAGCGTCACCTCGGCAACGGCGTCATGGTCGAGTCGTCGAAGAAAGTCAAGCCGTGGCGCCAGGACGTCAAGCACGCCGCCCTCACCGCCATGGAACTCCCCGACGCGGTCATCGGCGACGTCCAACTCCACCGGCCCCCGTACGACGGCCCGGTCGCCGTGTCGATGGTGTTCACCTTCGACCGGCCCAAGGGCCACTACCGGACCGGCCGGAACGCACGCCTGCTGCGGGACGCGGCCCCAGCCCGGCCCGCGGGGATGCCGGACCTGTCGAAGCTCGTCCGGTCCACCGAAGACGCCCTCACTGGCGTGGTGTGGAAGGACGACTCGCGGGTTGTGGAGTACGTGCGGCTCGGCAAGTACTACGCCGGGACCGATGCCCCCGACGTGCTCGACGCGCCGGGCGCTGTGATCCGCGTGTGGCGTCTCGCTGCGGGGGTGGCGTCGTGACTGTGCCGCAGGTGTACACGCTCATCGTCCTCGCCGCTATCGGTGCCGTCGTCTGCGCCGTGCAGGTGCGTCGTGCACTCCGCGAACCGTCCGAGCGGGACCGCATCATCCACGAAGCCCGCCAGCGGACCGGTCTCGCCGACTCCACGCCCGGCATCGACACCGGCCTGCAAGACGTCTGCGAACTCATCTGGGACCTGCCCGCCCACGGCACCCCGGCCCCCGACCACGCCGAGTTCTGCGACCGGCTCCGCGACGCCATCCGCGACCACCGGACGGAGGACACCCCATGAACGTCCTCTCCCTCTTCTCCGGCATCGGCGGCATAGAACTCGGCCTCGAACGCGCCGGGATGACCACCGTCGGCCAAGTCGAACTCAACCCCTTCTGCCAGCGCGTGCTGGCCCACCACTGGCCGGAGGTACCCCGCCATGACGACGTCCGCACCGCCAACACCTGGTGGGACGCCAAGCCCCGCCCCCGAGTCCACGTCGTCGCCGGCGGATTCCCCTGCCAGCCCTTCAGCGTTGCCGGAAAGCAACTCGGCATCGCCGACGAACGATGGATGTGGCCCGCAATGGCTGACGTGGTGCGCCACGTGGGACCCGACTACGTCTTCGTGGAAAACGTCGGAGACCTTGTTCGAGACGCCGACGCCTTCGGATGGATGCTCGGCGACCTGGCCGACCTCGGGTTCGATGCGGAATGGCGAGTGCTTTCAGCGCCCCAGTTCGGCGCCCCTCAGGCTGCCCGTGAACGGGTCTACCTCGTGGCCCACTCCCAGGGCGTCGATGGGGTCGCACGGGATCGCATGGTCGAGGGCGGAGAGCGGCGATCACCGCTCGCAGCTGGAGGACTATCTGGCCTTCCTGTGGCTGCGCGAGAACGAGTCGCGCGTGAGTGGCTTGAAGCCGAACCCCGAGTGGATCGGCTGGCTGATGGGATTCCCTCCCAGGTGGACCAGCTTGCCGCCTACGGAAACGCCGTCATCCCTGCCGCCGCCGAGCACATCGGGCGACTGATCATGGCCGACGCCCAAGTGCGGGGGGCGGCGTCGTGAGCAACTACACCGGCGCCGCACCCGCCAGCCCCCGCCAAACCGACTGGCGCGACCTCGGCCTCTGCCGCCAACCCCAATACAAGAACCAAGCCGACATGTGGTTCGCCACCGTCCACGACAAACTCGACCGCGACCAGGCCGAACAAACCTGCCGCCGCTGCCCCGTCGTCCAAGCCTGCGCCATCTGGGCCGTCCTCACCAACATTCAGCACGGCACCTGGGGCGCCCTCCACGAAGAACACCGCGCCGCCCTCCGCAGGCGACTCAGCCCCGAACAGCGCACCGACCCGGCCACGGTCAAAGCCGCCGTGCACCAGGCCCTGAACGGGGCCGACAACCCGCAGCGCACCCTCCACACCATCTGGGCCGAACGCACCCAACCCCTCCCCGACGGGCACCTCGAATGGACGGGCAAACAGTCCGTCGTCTACGGCGGGCGCCCGTACACGAAGAAGCAGGTCGCGTTCTACATCTCTCGCGGGCGGATGCCGGTCGGGATCGTGCGCCGCACATGTGAGGTGGAGGAGTGCGTTCTGCCGGCGCATGTCGCGGACGGGCAGGAGCGGGCGCAGCAGGCCGTGGATGACGCGTTGCGGGCCGCGGCGGTGAAGGCGTCGTGACTAGCGGCCCGTGGCGTGGTGGTCTCGCGGTGCGTCGCATGCAGAAGGGCCAGGTCCCGGTAGCGGACCTCCTCTGTGTGGCGTGCTGGTTTCACCGCCGGGTCACGGGCCGCGCCATGGTGCGCGACTTCCTCAACTCGAAGCCCATCGAAACCCACCGGGACCAATGCCCGGCCAAGACCAACCCCTGACCAGGAGACACACCTCATGGGCATGTACCACTCCACCTACTTCGCCTACGGCTTCCAGATCCCCGCCACCGACAGCGAAGCACTCGAAGAAGCCCTCAAGGGCCAGCCCGACGGCACCCACGTCGGCTACCTCCACGCAGGCGACTACGACCGCGACATGACCTTCCTCACCACCAAGTGCGTCGAGGTCAACCTCGGCGACCACCGCAAGGTCAAGCCCGAATCGTTCACCGCCCCCGAGATCGAAGCGTGGAACACGGCACTGCGTGAAGCCGCCGCTCGCCTCGGCGTGCACGAGGGGATCGAGCCCGGCTGGTTCGTCGTCCCTGACCTGTCCTAGACCACTCTCCCGGCGGCTTCTTCCCCCTAGGGCCGCCACGGGCCCGCCCGACCTCCCCCAACGGGCGGGCCCACCCCAACCCAGAGAGGAACCCCGATGAGGGACTACACCACCGGCACCATCCTCACCGGCGACGCCCGCCAGCAAGCCCGCGACAAGGCCGCCCGCTTGTACGAGTCCGGCATGACCGTCGACGCCGTCGCCAAGGCGATCGGCCGCTCCCACGGCGGGACGCTCGCCCTCCTCCACGAAGCCGGCGTCACCATGCGCAAGCGCGGCGGCAACGTCCGGAAGGCGGCGTGATGACCGCCCTGACCGACCTCATCCCCGCCGACGAACTGACTGCCGCCCTCGATGGCGGACTCGTCACCCGCAAGACCCACCCCACCCTGCCGCTCTCCATCTACACGTACACGCGCACAGCCCAGTACTCCCGCGCCTGGACGACCGCCACCCTCCGCTGCCGCGGCCTCATCGTCGACGACACGACCGGCGAGATCGTCGCCTGGCCGTTCCCGAAGTTCTTCAACGTCGGCGAGCACCAGCACGGCAACGACTACGCGCCGCCGCTGCCCGACGAGCCGTTCGAGGTGTACGACAAGGTCGACGGCTCACTGGGCATCGTCTTCCACTACGCGGGCCGCTGGCACGTCGCGTCGAAGGGCAGCTTCGCCAGCGAGCAAGCCATGTGGGCGCAAGCCTGGATCTCCACCAGCGACACCAGCCGCCTCCGGCCGGACATCACCTACCTGTGCGAGATCGTCTACCCCGAGAACCGTATCGTCGTCGACTACGGCGACCACCAAGACCTCGTCCTCCTCGGCGCCTACAACAGCAAGGGCGAGGAAGGCCGCCTGTCCTGGGTGGAGCCGGACTGGAAGCCGATCGGCTCCGTCGTCCGCACCTGGCCCACGCTCCCACTGCCCGAGCTGCTGAAGCTCGCCGAAGCCAACACCCGCCCCGACGGCACCCCCACCTCGGGGATCTCCACCGAGGGCTACGTCATCCGCTACACGTCCGGACTACGGGCGAAGGCAAAGCTGTCCGAGTACGTCCGCCTCCACAAGGTCCTCACCGGGATCACCGAGCGGGACATCTGGCGGATGCTCGGCCTCCAGAAGTACGCCGACCAGCCGCCCAAGCTCGTCGCGAAGGCCCTCGGCTGCGCGGTCGGCGAAGTCGAAGCCGCCCGCGCCAGCAGCACGTCACCGCTGGATGCGCTCCTCGACGCCGTACCCGACGAGTTCGACCAGTGGGTCAAGTCCGTCGCCGCACGGCTGGACGAGCAGGCGGGGGTACTGACTGAGCGTGTGGCCGAGGAGTACGCGGCGATCGCTCACCTCGCAGGCGACCGCGGCGAGTTCGCCCGCGCCGCCCAGCACATCGACAGCCCGGCCGTCCGCGCCTGCATGTTCCTGATGCTCGACAGCCGGCCGACCGAACTCCACCTCTGGCGCGCCATTCGGCCCGAGGCCACGGCGCCGTACGTCGCCGACGACGAGTAGCCGCACACGCGGCAGGCCCCGTGCGTGCGGCACGGGGCCCGACAGACAGGAAGGAGGAGGGGCGATGTCAGGACTCGGCGATGTTCCTCGCGGCGCCGGCGTCGCGTTGGCGCTTCCGCCAGGCGGCGATCTGCCGGTGGATGTGACGGCGGAGGTCGTCGGCGCGCGTCGTTCCCATGTCCTTGCACGCCTGCTCGTACGCGGTCCACGTCTCGTTGTCGACGCGGATCACGCGACCGGGGGTTCCCTTCGTCGTCATGTCGACAGCGTAGCTGACCTGACAACAGATGGGCACCACGCCGTCCATTTCAATCCCTCGGTGCCCGTGCGGTGTAGGGGCACCCGAGGTAGTATGGGACAAGCCGAAAGGGCGATCACCGCCCCGACGAAGCCGCCATGAGGGCTGCCCAGATACAGGCCCTGACCAGCAACGACGGCGAGAGAAGACCACGTGAGCACCGATGCAGTGAACTGGGCCATGGACGACGCGCCCATGCCACGCACCGAGAAAGGCAAGCCGGACACCACAGCCCGGCACGTCCTTCAGGTACTCGCCGAGCACGCCAAGCCTGACGGCACAGGCAGCCACCCCTCAGTGCTCCGCATCCAGTACCGCACCGGCTACGACCGGACCACGGTTCAGCGCGCCCTCCGCCGGCTTGAGAAGGCCGAGCTGATCGTCCGCGACGGCACGACCGAGGGGCGCACGCGCTGGAAGCTGGCGATGCATCTGCGGCGCCCCGAGACGGACTGGTCGGACTTGGAGCGCGAGGAGGACGACTTCCGTGCGGCGGCTGCCGAGCGGAAGCGGCGGTCCCGATCGAAGGGTGTCACGCACTCAGAGTTCGTGACCGTCACAGGCGCTGAAGGCGTGACGGTCACGGACGCAGAGTCCGTGACCGTCGATGTCACGGACTCAACGCCTAGCCGTCACGCACTTAAAGTCCGTTCGTCACGGACGGAACGCCGCCCTAACCACCAACAACCGTCAGACAACCAACTACTAAAAGACTCTTCTTCCGCATCCGCCACGGACGAACCACAGGCACAACTCGCCTCGGTCCAGACCAAGAGCGGCAGCAAGAAGACGGACCACCACCTCGAAGCCTTCGGTGCCTTCTGGAGCAACTACCCGAAGAAGAAGGACCGCGAGGCCGCCAAGAAGGCGTGGATCGCCGCCATTGAGCGCGGCGTGGAGCCCAAGCGCATGGTCGACGCCGCACAGGCATACGCCCGCGAGCGCTTCGGCCAGGACCCCCAGTACACGAAGTACCCGGCTACCTGGCTGAACAAGGGCTGTTACGACGACGAGCCCGACCCGCAGCCCGGACCCCAGCTCCGCTCGGTTTCCGGCGGCTGGACGGCCCCGAACCGACCGCACCCCGCGACCGGCGCCGCCGCCCCCACACCCAGCACCGAGGACTACCAGAATGCGAAGCCCTTCTGATGACGACCGCTGACAACCGGCGCAAACGGTACGACGCCGCCCAAGCCGCGGCCCGCAACGAGATCCGTAACCAATCCCTCGACCGCTACCTCGCACGCCGGCCCAAAGCGTTCAACACCAACGCCCCCGTGCGACCCGAAGTCGAGACATGGATCAACGGCTTCCTCGCCGGCTCCCACGCCTCGCTGCTGCTCCTCGGCGAACCCGGTACAGGCAAGACCTGGCACCTGTGGAAGATCGGCGAACTGCTGATCCGCCGCGGCTGGCACGGCCGCTACTACCTTGTCTCCGACTTCGAGTTCAAAGCCGCAGCCGACCGGCCCGTCAACCGCGAACGCCTCCAAGCCTGGGCCGAAGCCCCGCTCGTCGCCCTCGACGACCTCGGCGCCACCCAGCTCTACCCATGGACCGTCGACGCCATCGCCCAACTCGTCGACGCCCGCTGGCAAAACCAGCTCCCCACCCTCATCTCCACCAACCTCCACACCCTCGAACCCCTCGGCCCGCGCACCATGTCCCGCTTCGCCGACGGCGGCTCCACCTACGCCACCTTCACCGGCACCGACCACAGGAAGAGCGCATGACCGACAACCACGACGAGCCGACCAGCGAGCAGCTCCCGCCGTTCGACGTCGAAGCCGAACGCGCCGTCCTCGGCTCGATGATCCTTTCCAGTCGAGCCGCCGAAGAAGTCATCGAGATCGTCAAGCCCGAGCACTTCTACCGGCCCACCCACGAAACGATCTACCGGGCGCTCCTCAACCTCCACACCGCAGGCGAAGCACACGACCCCATCGCCCTCACCAACCAGTTGGAGAAAGACGGCGACCTCACCCGCTGCGGCGGCCACGCCTACCCGTTCACCCTCGTCCAGGCCGTACCCACCACCGCCCACGCAGAGCACTACGCCGGAATCGTCCGCGAGAAAGCCATCCTCCGGAAGATCCTCGCCGCCAGCACCCGCATGGCCGACGGCGTCCACAACCGGCAGAACACTCCTGACGAGATCGTCCAAGACGCCTACGACACCCTCGAAGGACTCACCGCCCTCACCGACACCGGAGACGAAGACCTCTCCATCGGCGCCGACATCATGGACACCATCGCCGAAGTCGTCGACATCCGCGAGAACGGCCCCCAAACCGGACTCCTCACCGGCTTCCACGACTTCGACGCCCTCACCGGCGGACTCCTCCCCGGCCAGTTCATCCTCATCGCCGCCCGCCCCGCCATGGGCAAGTCCGTCCTCGCCGGCGACATCGCCCGCACCGCAGCCATCCGCAACGACGTTCCCACCGTGTTCTTCAGCCTGGAGATGGGCCGCAAGGAGCTTGAGAAGCGGTTCCTCGCCGCGCAGGCCACCTACCCCCTGCACTGGATGAAGACCAAGGGCCCCATCGACGACGGGAAGATCCTCGACCTCATCGAGGCAGGCAAGGACATGCAGTCCTCGCCGCTGTTCATCGTCGCCGACACCGGCATCACCCTCGCGAAGATCCGCTCCCGCTGCCGTCGCGTCCAGCGCCAGCACGGCCTCGGCCTGATCGTCATCGACTACCTGCAACTCATGAGCGGCGAAACCAACGGCCGAAGCGACAACCGGCAGCAGGAAGTCTCACGGATCAGCCGCGGCCTGAAGACCCTCGCCATGGACCTTCAAGTACCGGTGATCGCCCTGTCGCAGCTGAACCGCGGGCCCGAGCAGCGCCAGGACAAGAAGCCGATGGTCGCCGACCTCCGCGAGTCCGGATCCCTCGAACAGGACGCCGACATCGTGATCCTCCTCCACCGCGAAGACGCCTACGAGAAGGAATCCCCGCGCGCCGGCGAAGCCGACCTGATCGTGGCCAAGCACCGCAACGGACCCACCTCGACGATCACCGTCGCCTTCCAGGGGCATTACGCCCGCTTCATCGACATGGGCCTGACCTGACCCGAGAGGAGCACCGCCGTGGCCTACCTCGACACCTGCAACAACTGCCTCACCGCAGATAGCCCCGCCGTGGCGCCCGTCAAGGTCACCCCGGACGGACCGGAAGCGGTCGTCGCCACGTACCGCTGCCCGGCCTGCGGCGCGGTCTGGATATGCGGCTGGGCCGCCCAAGACGAAGAACCCGCCGCCTGATCACTCCACCAGGAGCCCACATGACCAGCCCCGAGCAGCAGACCCGCCGCACCGCCATGGCCCTCACCCTCCACCGCCTCCGCAATCAAGACCCGGCCGCCGCCTACGAACTCCTCCCCGACCTCTGCAAGCCCGACCCCGTCACCGCCCTCATGAACCTCGCCATCCACTTCGCAGACGCCACCGGCACCGCGCTGGAAGCCGGACTCGGAAGCCGAGAAGCCGCCGCCGAATCCCTCCAGCAGCAGCTCTACAAGGAGCACCACTGATGAACATCCGCCCCCAAGACCTCCCCGAACTCCGCGCCGAAGTCCTCACCTGGCAGCGACAGCACGGAGCGCAGTACTTCACCGCATGCCTCAGAGCAGGGGCACAGACCTCGTACCAGCCCCACCTCACCACCGCAGAAGAAGGCACTCAACTAGCCCAAGCGGAAGCCGCACGGCTCACGGAAGCCGAACTGTTCTGGGTTGCACCCGAGATGACCGAGCTGACAGTCGCAGCGGCCCGCAGCATGCCGACCTGGTCGCTGGAGCCTGAAGACCTGCCGGCCCCCTGCGGGCTCATCTACTTCGATGGGCTCCCCACCGCTAGGCCCGAGTTCCCCACCACGGCCATGGCGTGGGGGCCGTGCCCGCCCGAGATGGCCACCGATGCACTGAAGAACTCCGGACTCTGGCTCAGCTGCTACGTAGCTCGCGACTGGATCGAAGGACGGGACGAACTCGATCTCTCCCACATGCGCATCCCGCTGGGGCCGCTCGTGTACGACGGCGAGAGCATTGCCGCCTACGGCGAGCGAGAAGCCGGCGACATCGCCTTCATGAGCGATGCAGGTCAAATCGTCGAGGTCGACGACCAGACCTTCATCAACAGGTGCAGCTCACTCGTTGTGCTCAAGGCCGCCAGCTTGCTGATGCGGCAAGAACTCGCGGAGACCAAGGCCATCGAGGTTGACCGTGCCGCCCGCAAGCGCCTCCACCGCGCCGGCCACGAACCCGCACCCACCCGAGTCATCGAACTCCGCCGTCCCAAGACCACCGGCGGCTCCGGCGACAGCGACCGCGAGTACCACCACCAGTGGATCGTCCGAGGCCACTGGCGCCAGCAATGGCACCCCAAGCGGCAAGTCCACCGCCCGGTCTGGATCGCCCCACACATCAAGGGACCCGAGGGCGCACCGCTGATCGGCGGCGAGAAGGTCTACGCCCTCAAGCGCTAACTGCAACGCCGTCGCCCGACCAACGCGCCACCCCCGCCGCCTAGCCCGTCTCGCACCCCTGGAGCACCCCATGACGACCACACCAACTGACCCGCCAGTCAGCAAGCAGCACATCGTGATGTGGTCCGGCGGCATCACCAGCTGGGCCACCGCACGCCACGTCATCGCCGAGCACGGCACCCACAACGTCACCCTGCTGTTCGCCGACACCCTCATCGAGGACGAAGACCTCTACGCCTTCAACGAAGCGGCCAGCGCGCAGCTCGGCGTACCCATCACCCGCGTCGCCGACGGCCGCGACCCCTGGCAGGTCTTCGAGGACAAGCGGTGGCTCGGCAACACCCGCATCGCACAGTGCTCCCACGCGCTGAAGCAGGAGCCCTGCCGTGACTGGCTGAACGCCAACGCCGGATCCTTCGCCGAGACCACGCTGTACGTCGGCATCGACTGGACCGAGACAGAGCGGCTGCCCGCCATCGTGCGCGGATGGGCCCCGTGGACCGTGGACGCCCCCCTGACCCGGCCGCCGTACAGGGACAAGGCCCAGTTGCGTGCCGAAGCGCGCGCCGCGGGGTTGATCGACCCGCGCCTGTACCGGCTCGGGTTCGCGCACAACAACTGCGGCGGCATGTGCGTGAAGGGCGGCCAGGCCCAGTGGGTTCGGCTCCTGGAGGTCTTCCCGGAGCGGTACGCCCGCGCTGAGCGCGCCGAGGCCAAGATGCGGGCGCTGCTCGGCAAGGACGTGTCGATCCTCCGCGACCGCCAGGGCGGAACCACGAAACCGCTCACGCTCGCCGCGCTCCGCCGCCGCATCGAGGAGCAGCCCGACCAACTCGACCTGTTCGACGAAGGCGGCTGCGGATGCTTCACCGGGCTGGCCGCCTGACCGCCGTGTCTCGTCCCGTCTGATCACCCCCGCACGAAGGAGCAGCTGTGCCCACCAACCTCACCGCCACGATCGACGGCCAGCCCGTACCCCTCGACGAATGCGGCTGGATCGAACGCCGCCCCTGCGGCTGCATCGTGGCCGCCGTCCTCGCCGTCGTCGAGACCGTCGACGACAGCGGCCATGTCCTGGCCACCGCCGACCAGGCGCACCGCCACCTCAACCCGACGAAGCGCGACCGGGACAAGGCCGCCCGCGCCAGGCTTACCACCGAACTGATCACGATGCGGCACTACCGCGAGGACATCGGCGCGAAGTGGGAGTGCGAGCAGCACGCCACCAAGCCCGCCTACCACTGCCCGAACGCCGTCCACACCCTGCGCTGGGACCTCCACCCCGGCACCACCACCCAAGGCTGGATCCTCACCCACGGCACCACCGTCCTCGATGCCCTCGACGGCTACCCGCCCGGCCGGCCCCCCGTACCCGCCGTCGAAGCCCACGCCTGGGCCGGCCGGATCCTCGGCACCCCGCAGTCGTGGGTGGAACAGCCTCCCCGATCCGGGGCCTACCACACCCACCCCAACGCCGACTGCACCTGAACAGCACCGCACCTGACCACACCACCAAGGAGAGACCGTGACCATCCCGACCGAAGACCACAAGCCCGAACCGTTCTACTGGGACGCCGACACCGACCACTGCCCCCATAAGCCGATCCCCGAGCGCGGCACCGACGCCTGGGACCAGTGGATGACGCTGGGCCACCAGCCCTACGACGACGGCGTCCTCTGCCTCGACGCCCCGGCTGGCACTGGCTGCCCGGCCTGCACCGCCGAACTCGGCGACATGATCGCCTGGTCGGCCTGCCGGAACCGCGACCACGCCCGCGCGCGCCAGCTGCCCGGCGAACCGCAGCACCAGCCGGTGGCCGCCGACGTCGCCAGCCTTGAGTGCCTGGAGCGGGAGTGCGACGAGTACTTCACCGACGAAGGCGACGAGATCCCCGGCAAGGACACCTGCTCGCACGTCCGGCGGATGGAGATCTGCGAGGCGTGCTCCGAGCCCGGCGCCGCCGAGGACTTCCCGGCTGTCGTCGCCTGGACGGACTGCGCGAAGCGGACCGCCGCCCGGCCTGTTTCGTGACCGGCCACACCCCTCGGAGGCCCGCATGGCGCTCTGCCCGAACTGCGCCCGCATCATCCCCTGCCACTGCCACCTGAGCCCGCCAGTCCAGGTCCGGCCCGGCGTGTACCTCACACACCACACCCCAACCCCGACCGGCCACACCACCACCACGGAGACCCGCATGACCCGCACCCTGCCCCACGACCCGTACATCACCGCCGTCGTCCGCGCGCTCCTCGCCGCCGGCCTGGAACCCGACGGATGGTGGACCTCCGACACCGAGACCAACCGCTACGACGGCGACGGCCTCACCACCCAGCTCGACGCCGTCCTCAACTGGGGGCCCGACCACCCGGCACTCGACACCAGCGTCCACGAGGACGGCATCGCCCTCGTGTGGGAGCACCCGGCCGGGCAGTGGCAGTGGGCGCCCCGCAAGCAGCACGGCGAACTGGAACGCGAGCCGGAGTTCCTGGTCTCGCTGCCCCGCTGGGCGGACCCGGCGGTCGTCGTGATCGTCGTCCGTGAACTGCTGGCCGGCTGTCCGGTGCCAACCTCCGTGGGGCCGCTGTGGCTCGGTCACGAGGAGGCGCAGGCCGCGGTGGACGCGTGGGCTGCGGTCGAGTCGACCGAGTGACATCCATCCACAAGCCGGCCGCCCTGCGCGACACAGGGCGGCCGTGTCACCCACTTTCCCTGGAGCAGCCATGACCGACAACACCACTGAGCGGCTCGCCGCTCTCGTCCGCGACTTCCTCGACCCCGACCCATGCCAACTGGATCACCACGGTTACTGCCAGGCGCACAGCTGGTTGTGCGAGGGCCCGTGCCCGCATGCTCGGGCGCGGGAGGTTCTTGCCGAGCACGACGCTGACCCTGTGCCTGCCGTCGTGCCGTCTGTGGACCGGGCCGCGCTTCGGGAACGCATCGCCGAGGCGCTGGCTCGGTCGCTCCACCCCGACCTCGCGGACGATGTGCCGCCGAAGGATCACCCGTTCTGGCTGGCCTACCAGCGGCACGTCGACGCGGTGCTGGCCGTGCTTCCCGCGCCCGCCGCCGTCTGCATCTGCGGGCACACCGAGGCGCAGCACTTCGAGGACGTGTGCATCACGGAGATCACCGGCTGCGACTGCGGCGACTACCTGACACCCGACACCGCCCGCGAGGTGATCGACCGCCTGCACGCAGCTGCCAAGGGACAGCGCGCCGCCGTGCTCACCGAAGCCGCCAACGCCGTGGCCGCCGACACCGGGTTCCACATCCGGTACGGGGCAGCCGTCGACTACGCCGAGCACTACGCCGCACTGCTGCGCCGGTTGGCCGGGGAGGCAACGCCCGTTGCCGCGTCGACGGAGCGCCCCAACGAAACCGCGCCTGCCGTTGCCGCCGTGCGGTGGGACAGGGCCACCGTCCTCCAGCAGGAAGCCGCTCTGATCCGTGTCCACTGCCCGGACCACGGACCGAAGGACCAGGACGGCGTGTGGATGGACTGCCACTGCGCCGTCGCCGACGACATGCTGCGCCGGTTGGGTGGGGAGGCGGCACCCAACAACACCGAGACGCCGTCGGTTGCGCTCGGCAGGCAGATGATCGAGCGCCTGGCAGATCGTGTCAGCGGCCCCGACATGTCCGACTGGAACAGTCCCGAGGATGCGGCGTACGACGCCCCACGTGACGGCTACGAGGCGACGACCGGGCATCTGATCACCTGCCTCGCCGTCGCCGGGGGTGGGGCCGACCCGGACTGCCCCTGCCAGAAGCGCGGCGTGGAACCGCGCGGGGCGTAGCAACCCCGTGGAGGCCCCTGGGGCGCCGCTGTGGCGCCTCGGGGGCGGCCGGGGCCGGATTCCTTGTCCGAACCTCTCCCGGCCCGCCTGAGGCCCACCTACGGCTTTCTAGCCCCACTTAACCCCAGGAGACCCGCCCGTGACCGACCTTGCCGCCGCCAACCAGATCGTCGCCGAGCTCTACGCCCGCATCGGCGACCACCTCAAGACCGCCCGCGAACAACGAGGCATTGCCACATGGGAGCCGCAGGCCAGCGAGCAGCGTGCCGAATGCGACACCGCCGACGCTGACTGGATCGCGGCCATGCATCCCGGTGTTGGCCTCGCACTCGCCGACTGGCTGGAGCAGGAAGCGCACCACTACGAGTGCGGCATCCGTGCAGCCGACGACGTGTTCCGTGACGACCCCGCCGGACGTGCGGCATTCCTGACAACCGGACCTGGAGCCCCCTCGCCCCAAGCCCTCGCGGTCGCCCGCGCGATCAACGGTCAGGAGCAGCCGTGACCCACCGCATTCCGCTGGATCACCTCACCAGCGACCAGTACGACCGACTCTGCGACCAGCTCGACCGCGTCCGGGCCCTCGCCGACCGGTGGGAGAACGCGCTCGCCCCAGACCGCGCCTACGCCCGAGCCCTACGCACCGCCCTCGACGGGCCCGGCCCGGCAGCGACCCAAGCGACCGAACCCGCCAGCAGCCCGCACCCGGCCGAAGCCCTCCTCGCCCGTCTCGTCAACGCCCCCGACGCCGCTGAGCACTGTCACACCGTGCCACCCAATTGGGACGGCGGCGGCCCCTGCGAGTACTGCACCGCCCTCGAAGAAGCACGCACCCTCCTCAAGGAGCAGCCGTGACTGTCCGGCTTCAGCGGAAGATCCGCCGCATCACCGCCACCCTCGACCTCGCAGGCCGGCCCATCACCGCCCCCGAACTTGGGCGCGTCACCTGCTACGGACCCGCCACCGTCTACCCGGCCCTGCACCGGCTGCTGTCCGCTGGATGGATCGAACTCGTCGGCGGACCGCGAGGCATGGCGGCCTACGAACTGACCGCACACGGCAGACGAGCAGCGGGGCTGGTGCGGGAGAAGCGCAGTGTCCGACCTGAGGGGGACGCATCACTTTGCGGGCACCCGCAGAGTGATCATGTCGGAGTCTGGCATCCTGACGGTGGCACGCTCGTCTGCCCGCAGGAAACTCGGGCCCCCAACCTGGTTGGGTGACAGCCGGGCGGCCAGCAGGGCGGCAGATCCCCGGCAACTCGCGCGGGACACCTGGCGGTGACGGCCGCCGCCCCGCACCCCCTGCCGGGACAAGGCCGAGACCAGGCAACTGGACTCTCCCGCACCAGCGGGCAGCGACCCCCGGAGACCGCGCCCTGGTTCACCCCGAGCCAGGGCGCACCCACGTGCTCACACCGACGACTGGAACGCCGCCACCGCCACCCTTGCTGGTCCCCGCCGCACCACACCCGACACCACCCGAGTCAACGCCGGCGAACCCACGCTGCGGGTGAGGCGTGCGAGCGGCACACGGTCTGGGCCGGTCTCGGTTGTCGGCTCGTCGCCGGGAAGGTGAAGGGTGGTCATGGCGTGCTCCGCTCTGTGGTTCCTGGTGAGGACGGTAACCGTGTCAGAGGCGGGGCGTAGGCTGGCAGGGCCGCCGGGTCGTTACGCTGCTTGTCCGGCTAGGGCGGCACCCGCAGGGCTTCGCGGGACGTTGTGATGCGAGAGAGCCCCGAACCAACCGGTTCGGGGCTCTCGTCATGAGGGCGTCATGCGCGGGTCATGCGCGCCACGACTCCTTGTAGCCGTCGCGGTCGACATACACGGCGGCGAGGCACAGGACGACGGACTGAAGCGCGCCCCCCGCCTGCACCCAGGACTCATGCTCCTGCCCGTTCTGGGCGAGCCGGACAGCCTCTTGGCAGACGAACTCGTACCGGGCGATGATCTGCCGCTTTGCTTCGATCTCCCGCAGGACGCGCGCCGGATCATGCTCCGCGATGAAGTCGGCGTCGGCGCGGCCCTGATCGCTGTCCTCGACTTCGACCCCGGCGCCGGGCCGACTGAAGCTGACGCCCCACCCGTACTCGCCGATACCGGACTGCTCCCACGGGCCAGGCGTCGCCGCCCGCGCGGTCCGCTCATCGGTGTCGAGCTGCTGCCCGAGCCACCGCACCAGATCCTCCACGATCACCCCTCCGACTCGGGCGCCTTGCGCGCCAACTGCCGCAGCTCATCGACGAGACAGTCCGGGTCGTGCTCGCCGTCCTCGATGAGCTGCGCCATGGCGTCAGCAGCCTCACGGATGACGTCCGCCCGGAAGGCGTCGATCTTGGCGGATGCCTTCTCCGAGTTGTCCGACGAATGCTCCTTGCCCTGCATCGCGAACGCGTACAGGTCGGCTCGGGCGTCAACGGTGGTGGTCACTAGGTCTCCTTGCTGATGGAAGCGCCGCTTCTTGCGGGGCTGCTTGGGGTTCGCCTTGAAGAACGCAGCCACTTCGTCCTCGCGGAATCTGAGCCGCGTGCTGCCCTCGCCCTCGACAGGGGAGGGGAAGACGCCAGTCCGCCGATAGGTGTGGATCGTCTGACGGCTGACATCGTGCTTCGCCGCGATCTCGGTGACGGTCAACAAGCGCGGGCTCCCCTCGCTTTCGGGGTTCTTGGGCACGGCAACATCCTCTCCGATCTACTTGACGCTTGTAAAGCAGATCGTGCATTGTGGAACGGCACCAACAACAACGCCCCGGCGGGTGCTGGAACACCTGCCGGGGCCGCCACCCACCTGAACTCACCAGGGAGTGACCTTGCAAGAGCGTAACGGCCAACCCGCTGGCCAGCCCACCCCCACGCC
>NZ_LIQX01000593.1 GCF_001418475.1 Streptomyces ossamyceticus
GCGGCTGACCGACGCGGCCGGCGGCACGGAGAAGGTCGCCGCGTACTGCGCCGCCCGGCTCGGTGACGCCGACGACGCCGAGGACCGGGAGCAGCGGGCCGGGAACTCCGCCGGGAAGCGGGACGGGACCGAGCGGTCCACGGGGGCCGGTGCCGGGCGGAGGCCCGACGACACGGGCGTACCGGCCGGGACCGCCACCGGGAAACCGGACGGGGCGGGGGAGCCGACCGCGCCGGGCACCTCGGACGAGGCGGACCGGCAGGGACAGGCGGACCAGGAGGGTCGGACGGACCCGGGGAGTCAGGCGGACCAGGGGGGCCGGGAGGGCGAGCCGACGGACGCGGACGCGCCCGGCCGGGTCGACGGGGCGGACAAGACCCCGGAAACGAAGTAGGGCCGGCGTGCTCGCGAGACCCCCGTACTCGCAAGACACCCGGCCGACTCCGCCGATGGCAACGGCCGGGGCCGCCACCCCCCACAGGAGAGGCCCCGACCGTCGCGCGGCACGGGCCGCGCGGCGGCCCGTACTACCTACAGCGCCGCGGCCCCGATTTGTGTCACACCCCGCCGGATCACGAGTTAGTTGCATGTTCTACGGACATGGACGGGCAGCGGTTTCAGGCCGTAACGTGCCATTCGCGCCGGATCGCGGAGGACGACCACAGCTCTGACCGCCGGTGAGGTTGAGACCGCAACCATTGATCGGGACCACGACGGAGAGAACCCGGGCCGCGAGAGCGGCGCCGGCTCAGGCGCAAGAGGGGCGCGGTGCTGGGGGACGACGCGGAGCTGACCGCCGCGGTACTTGCGGCACAGGACGGGGACGAGACCGCGTTCCGGACTGTGTACCGCGCCGTGCATCCACGGCTGCTCGGGTACGTACGGACGCTCGTCGGTGATCCGGACGCGGAGGACGTCACCTCCGAGGCGTGGCTCCAGATAGCCCGCGACCTGGAGCGGTTCACCGGTGACGCCGACCGGTTCCGGGGCTGGGCCGCCCGGATCGCCCGCAACCGTGCCCTGGACCACATACGCATGCGTGGCCGCCGCCCCGCGATAGGCGGCGACGAGACCGAGCTGACCGGCCGGGCGGCCGAGTCCGACACGGCGGGCGAGGCGATGGAGGCACTCGCCACCGGCCACACCCTGTCCCTCATAGCCCAGCTGCCCCAGGACCAGGCCGAGGCCGTGGTGCTGCGCGTGGTGGTCGGCCTCGACGCCAAGACGGCCGCCGAGACGCTCGGCAAGCGCGCGGGCGCCGTACGGACGGCCGCGCACCGGGGCCTGAAACGGCTCGCGGAGCTGATCGGGGAGAATCCGGAGACGGCCGCGGAGGCCGATCCGGAATCCGGCGACTCGCTGGACGCGGTGCCCCCACCAAGAGAACCGCGTACCCGCGCGGCTACGTCCGCCGGTGTGACGCATATGCGTTCGCGGACGCAGAAGGACATGTGATGGCCGACGAGCAGTACAAGTGGCTGAACCGCGATGTGGCGGAGCGGCTGCTGCGTGGCGAGCCGCTCGACGCCGTCGAACCCGACACCCGCGCCCGGGCCGACCGGCTCGCCGAGACGCTCGGCGCACTGGCCGCCGAAGCCGCGCCGACGCCCGCGCCGGGCGCCGAACTTCCGGGTGAGGAAGCCGCGTTGGCCGCCTTCCGCACCGCCAGGACCGCCCGCACAGGGCAGTGCGACGAGGCCGCCGCGCCCGCGGGGGGCAGCCGTACGCACTCTTCGGCGCCGGTCGCCGACGCCGGGCTCGTCCGTCTCGGGCGGCCCGCCCCGGACGGCCGGCGGGCCCGCTGGGGCCGACCGGCGCGGTTCGGGCTGGTCGCCGCGCTGGCCGGCGGGATGTTCGGCGGGGCCGTCCTGGCGGCGGGCAGCGGTGTCCTGGTGGGCTCCATCGGGGACCAGGAACCAGAACGCCCCTTCTCCCTCTCCTCCCCCGCCGAGTCCCCGGACCAGCGGCTGATGTCGCCGTCCCCGCCCGCGACCGGACCCGAGGGTGACACCGGCGGCGGGACGCGGGGCGAACCCACACCGCGCGGAGACGGCTCCGGCGGGAACACCCCCGGCAGCGGGGATTCCGCCGGCCGGACCGACGACGACACCGCGGACGACCGCGGGCGCAACCAGGGCGGTCTCACCCCGGAGTGGTGGAACAGCGTCCTGTCCGCGTGCAGGGACGTCCGCAACGGCAAGGACCTGGACGACGACCGCCGGCGCAGCCTGGAGGACGCGTCCGGCGGCAAGGGCGGCGGCCGGCTGAAGAAGTACTGCGACGGCGTCCTCGCCGGCGGCGGCAGGAACTTCGGCGACGGCCACGGCAAGGGCCGGGGCACCGGTGGCGCTTCGGGTTCCGCCGGTTCCTCGGGCACCGGCTCGAAGGACCGCTCCGGGCTCGACCCCGACGAGGACGACGACTCCGACCGCGGCCGGGGCAACAGGCACGGCAACGGCAACGGCAACGGCAAGAGCCATGGCCGGGGCGGCGGCAAGGGCAAGGGCCAGGGCTACGGCCGGGGCAACGGCAAGAGCCACGGCGGCAAGAACCACGGCGGCAAGGGCGGCGGCCACGGCAAGGGCGGCGGCCACGGCTCCGCTCAGGGCGGCAACCAGCACCGGGGCCAGGGCGGCGCGGCCGCGATGATCGCCGCCGACCTGCGCACGAGCCCGGCCGACGCACCCTCTCACCGCGTCTGACCTGCGGTTTCCCGTACGTTCAGAAATTCCTTCCCGTAACGGGTAACACTTTCGGCCGCCCCGCCGCAGTAATGAGTGAGCCGACTGGTCATCGGCCGTCGCACAGAGCCGGGGTTCCCCCCGTACCTACGGCTCGTGCACCTAGGCGCGGGCGGGACACGTTCCCCCGGTCCCGCCCGCGCCCCAATCCCCCGTGGTCACCCCGTACTCCCAGCGACGCTTCCGGCGCCCTCCCGCTATGCGCCCTGTGACGCACCTCACTTCGCAACCGGCTCTCGCGGCCCCGGTGCCCCGGTGCCCGGTCTGTCCGCCCGGCCGTCGACGCCCGGCCCCTCACCAGTGGACGACCACCTTGTCGCCATTCCTGACCTGCGCGAACAGTCGTGCGATCGCCGCCTCGTCGCGGACGTTGACGCAGCCGTGCGAGGCGCCGTAGTAGCCGCGGGCCGCGAAGTCGGACGAGTAGTGGACGGCCTGGCCGCCGCTGAAGAACATCGCGTACGGCATCGCCGTGTCGTACAGGGTCGACCAGTGGTCGCGGGACTTGAAGTAGACGCTGAAGACACCCTCGCGGGTGGGCGTGTACTGCGAGCCGAACCGCACCTCGACCGTCGTCAGCGTGGTGCCGTTCACCATCCAGCGCAGGGTGCGACTGGTCTTGCTGATGCACAGCACCCGGCCGGTGAGACAGCGCGGGTCCGGCTCCGCCGCCGGCTGGCCCCCGAACGCGTACAGGTCCCACTTGCCGGGCTCCCGAGTCATCCCCATCAGCCGCGCCCAGGTGACGGTGTCCGTCCGCCCCGTCCGCGGCAGCCCCCGCTTGCCCTGGAAGCCCTTCACGGCCTGGACGGTCAGCTCGTCGTACGTCCCCGTCGGCCCGACGTGCAGCCACGCGACCTGCCGGAGACGGGCCTGGAGTTCGCGCACCTCGAACCCCTCGTCGCCACGCGACCACAGGACCTTCGCCGGGGCCGCCGGGGCGGGGTCGCCGCCGGGCGGCGCGGTCGTCGGGGCGGCCCCGCCGCCGGACCTCTTCCCGCCCGGCGGCCCCGGCGAAGGTCCTGTGGTCGCGTGGCGACGAGGGGTTCGAGGTGCGCGAACTCCAGGCCCGTCTCCGGCAGGTCGCGTGGCTGCACGTCGGGCCGACGGGGACGTACGACGAGCTGACCGTCCAGGCCGTGAAGGGCTGCCAGGGCAAGCGGGG
>NZ_LIQX01000594.1 GCF_001418475.1 Streptomyces ossamyceticus
ACAACCTCACCGGTGAGGGCGGCGGCGACGACGAGGTGATCGTGGTCGACCTCGGCCGGCTCCCCCAGGAGGTCACCGGCCTGGTCTTCACGGTCAACTCCTTCTCCGGCCAGAAGTTCACCGAGGTCGCCAAGGCCTACTGCCGCCTCCTGGACGCCGCCACCGGCGAGGAGCTCGTCCGCTTCGACCTCACCAACGCCGAGGCCCAGACCGGCGTGATGATGGCCAAGCTCATCCGCCAGTTCACCGGCGAGTGGGAGATGACGGCCATGGGCGACTTCGTGAAGTCCCGCACGGTCCGGGGCATGGTGAAGCCGGCGGCCCAGTCGCTCTGACCCACCGGCGACGAGGGCGCGAACGGGAACGAGAAGAGGAAGGGGCGGATCCGGGCCGACCGGATCCGCCCCACATCTCGTCACGCCATCACGTCGTCATCTCACCACGACGTCATCTCACCACCACGTCATCTCACCACCACGTCACCATGCCGTCTCGTCATCGCGTCACGTCGTCACTGGATGACGCCGCTGTACGCGTTCAGCGCGGGCTGGCCGCCGAGGTGGGCGTAGAGGACGGTCGAGTCCGCCGCGATCTCGCCGCGTTCGACGAGGTCGATCATCCCGGCCATCGACTTCCCCTCGTAGACGGGGTCGGTGATCATGCCCTCGGTGCGGGCCGCGAGCTGCATGGCGACGAGGGTGGCGTCGTCAGGGACGCCGTAGATCCCGCCGTGGTAGCGCTCGTCCAGCTCCACGTCCGCCTCGGTCAGCTCGCGCTTGACGCCGATGAGTTGACCGGTGTGGTGGGCGATGCGTGCGATCTGGGCGCGGGTGCTGTCGGGCTTGGCGGAGGCGTCGATGCCGACGACCCGGCGGGGCCGTGCGCCGGCCTCCTCCAGGGCGGCGAAGCCGGCGACCATGCCGGCCTGGGTGGAGCCGGTGACCGAGCAGACGATGACGGTGTCGAAGAAGACGCCCAGCTCCCGCTCCTGCTCGGCGACCTCGTACGCCCAGGACGCGAAGCCGAGGCCACCGAGGGGGTGGTCGGAGGCGCCGGCCGGGATGGCGTACGGCTTGCCGCCCGCCTCCTCGACCTCCCTGAGCGCCAGTTCCCAGCTCTCCTTGAAGCCGATGCCGAACCCGGCCTGGACCAGCCGTACCTCCGCGCCGGCGAGACGGCTGATCAGGATGTTGCCGACCTTGTCGTACACGGCGTCGGGCCACTCCACCCAGCTCTCCTGCACGAGGACGCACTTGAGTCCGGCGCGGGCGGCGACGGCGGCGACCTGGCGGGTGTGGTTGGACTGCACCCCGCCGATGGAGACCAGGGTGTCGCAGCCCTGGGCGAGCGCGTCGGCGACGAGGTACTCCAGCTTGCGGGTCTTGTTGCCGCCGTAGGCGATACCGGAGTTGCAGTCCTCCCGCTTGGCCCACAGGGAGGCGCCGTCGAGATGGGCGGTCAGGCGTTCCAGCCGGTGCACCGGCGAGGGCCCGAAGAGGAGCGGGTAGCGCTCGAAGGAAGCAAGGGACACGGGTCCTCCCGGGGTCAGTGGTCCACGCCGGTGGCGGGCTCTACGTCGTCGACGGCGGCATCGGCGGGGAGCCCGCCTTCGGATTGGGTGGTGGCGGGCGCGGCGTCGGAGCCGGTCGCGGGTGAGGCCGCGGGTCCGGTCGCGGGTGAGGCCGCGGGCCCGGTGACAGGTGGGGTTCCGGGTCCGGTGACAGGTGGGGTTTCGGATCTGTCCGGTTCGTCGGCGAGGGCCGCCAGGCCGCGCCAGATCTCCGCGGTGACGGTGACCGCCTCGTCCGTGTCACCGGCGGCACAGGCGTCGATCAGCCGGTCGTGCAGTCCGGCCGAGCGGCAGTTGCCGCCCTCGCCGAAGCGGCGTCGCTCCAGGCGGCGGATGAGCGGGGTGTAGCGGGCGACGGTGGCGGCGGCCGCGCGGTTGCCGCTCACCCGGACGAGGACGTCGTGGAGTTCGTCGTCGGCGTCCAGGGCGGCGTCGACGTCGCCCGCGCGGACGGCCGCCGCGAACCGTTCGTTGGCGGAGCGCATCGTCTCCACGTCCGCCGCGAACAGCCGGGGCACGGCGACCCGCGTGGCCAGCTCGTGCATCGCGCCGACCACGGCGGCGGCGTCGCGCACATCGGCGGCCACCACCGGCGTCACCCGTGTGTAGCTCTGCGGTTTGCTCTCCAGCAGGCCCTCGTCCACCAGCCGGGAGAACGCCTCCCGCACCGGCGCGCGGGACAGTCCCAGCAGCTCCGCGAACTCGGCGTCGCGCACCACCGCACCGGGCTCGATCTCCCCGGCCACGATGGCGTCCCGGATGGCGAGGTAGGCGCGGTCCCTCAGCAGGGTGCGGCTCACCGGTCGTATGGCCTCCATGAACTGAAATGTTAGATGTCAGTTCGGGACGCGAACAAGAGTGTGGCCCGTGTCCCTGCTGGGACACGGGCCACACTCAGGGCGTTCTCACGCCCCCTCCCCCGTCGTCATCGGCTCCACGGCCAGTCGGCGTTCCGTGCCGCCTCCAGCAGCGGGACCATCCGGAACGCCGCGTCCGAGAGGCCGCCGAAGGTGTGGCGGTTCGCCGTGCCGGAGGGGCCGTGGCCCGCCCGGTGACCGGCGAGGTTCCAGGTGTAGACCGGCACATGGGCCGGAACCTGGGCGGTGGGGTCGCCGTAGTGGCTGTAGGTGGCCTGCTCGTCGGTGACGATCAGCACCCGGTCGTGCTTCCGGTAGTGCTTGCGTACCGCCTCCGTGGTGTCGGTGCCCCCCAGGTCGCCGAAGCGCTCCAGGATCTTCAGCACCGACTCGCCCTTGCGGTACGGCACCCGTCGGCTCTTGGTGCCGAACTCGACGAGATCCGCGTCCGCCGCCCGCAGCGCGAGCGCCGCACCGAAGATCGCCGCCGCGTCCGCGTAGGTGAGGGACGAGCGGTCCGTCAGCCGCGAGGAGAACATCGAGCCCGAGCGGTCGACCAGGACCAGGGTCCGGCCGGGCAGCGCGGGCACGTTGGCCAGCGAGTGACCGAGCGCCTGCTCCAGCGGGTACGCCCAGCGCAGCGACGGCGCGTGCCGGTACGCGGCGAGGTAGCGGAACGGGAACTGCCGCGACCGCGCGACCTCGACCGGGTCGCTGATCTTCGCGGCGACCCGAGCCGCGACCTCGTCGGAGACCCCGGCCTCGTCGAAGTTGCGCAGGTTCCGCACGAGCGCCATGGCACCCATGGACGGGATGACGGCCTCCCAGGCCGCCTGGTCCATGGGGCCCTGGAGCCAGCCCGCCAGCGCCTCCCAGGTGATGCCCGCGTCCGCGAGCCGCTGGGCACCGCCCGAGCCGGTCACGACCTTGCGGCGCTTGGCGGGCCGCAGGGCCATCAGGTCCCGGTGGGCCGCGAGCACGGGCAGCGACTTGGGCACGACCGCCGTGTCCGGGTGGTGCCGCCGGTCGAGGGCGTACTGGAACAGGTCGCCCTGCCACGGCTTGTCCGGGTCGGGCGCCGCGTGCACCAGGTTGAGGATGTCGCCGAAGCGGTAGCCCTTGGACGCGGTGTCGTACTTCAGCAGCGACTTGGGGTGGTAGAGCCGTCGTACGGCGTCGGCGACACCCCGCTTCACCGGCTTGGGGAGGGCGCGGCCGTAACGGGAGGTCCAGTACGCGAGCAGCTCGCCGGGCTCGTCCGGGCGCCGGAGCACCGAGTCGATGACCTGGCGGTTGGTAGGGCCGTGGGTGACGCCCGCGTCGAGCCGTGCCTTCACGTACTCGGCGGCGCCCACGAGGGAGGCCGTGCGGAGGTTGCCCTCGCCGCGCAGCCAGCCGAGCAGGCCGGCCGTCCACTCCGGGTCGGTGACGGCGAGACGGCGGACGAGCGCGGCGAACCGGTCGTCCCGGTCCTCGGCGGACTCGTAGAACGTCTTCTGGGCGACGAAGTTGGCGATCGAGAGCAGGAACAGCTCCGAGCGCTCGTCCCGCTCCTGGCCGCGACCGCCCTGGTGGGTGCGGAGCACGCGTCCCGTCGAGGTGACGCGCGACGTGGGCCGCGCGCGAGTGCTCTTGTTGTTGAAGCGCGCCATGGTGAATTCCCCCGCATTCCTCCGCACGTTGTGCGTGACTTTGCTCGGAGGGAGGCGCGACAGAAGGAAGGTGTCCGAGGTCGAGGTCGGCGGCGGCGCTATAACAGGCGCGTCTGCCATTCCGCCACATCGGCCGTGGCCGATGACGGGATTCGAACCCGCAGGAGGAAATTCCTCACCAGTTCCCGAAGTATCCGCTGCCTGCGCACCGGGCACCCACCTTGTGTCGCGCCTCCCGAGATCAAGGTGGCGGCGGCGTGGATTCTTTTTACAGAAGAAGGAGCCGCAGCCCGCGCACCGGGAGGTGCATGAAGTTTTGGGTGTCCAGAGATCGAATTCGGCGGAACCGACGTAGGTGCTCTGCCAACTGAGCTACACCGGCGTGTTGGTGCCGGCGACGGGACTCGAACCCGCGACCTCCCCATTAAAAGTGGAAGTAGGTCCTGCCTTCGCACCTGGACGTGCATCACTCTAGGAGGACGGTCGCGGGAGGGGCGAACGAATTAATTACCGCTTCTGCCGCTTCCAGGGCCCCGTGATGGCGAGCAGGATGCCCGGCGTCTGGATGTTGGCATACAGGGTCTTTCCGTCGGGCGAGAAGGTGACGCCGGCGAACTCGCTGTACTCCGGCTCCTCCTCGGTGCCGATGTTCAGGTCGTTGCGGGCGATCGGATAGGTACGGCCGCTGTCGGTGGCGCCGAACAGGTGCTGGACGCCTTCGCCGTCCTCGGCGAGGACGATGCCGCCGTAGGGGGAGACGGTGATGTTGTCGGGGCCGTCGAGGGCGCCGTCGGCCGACGGGTCCGGGTTGACGCCGAGCAGGACCTTCAGGGTGAGGGTGCGGCGCTTGGGGTCGTAGAACCAGACCTGGCCGTCGTGCGCGAGGCCGGGGCTCTCCGCGCGGGCGTAGGAGGAGACGATGTAGGCGCCGCCGTCGCCCCACCACATGCCTTCGAGCTTGGGGCGCGGGTGATCTCGTCGAACTGCTTGCGCACGGCGACGGTCCGCGCGTCCCGGTCGGGGACGTCGATCCAGTCGACGCCGTAGACGGTGCCGATCCTGGTGGCGCGGGAGAGGTCGTCGACGAAACGGCCGCCGGAGTCGTAGCACTTGGGCGCCTGGAGGACACCCGCGTCGTCGGCGAGGGCGCGGAACCTGCGGGGGCCGTGGGAGAAGCCCTTCGGCGGGGTCCAGCGGTAGAAGAGGCCGTTGGGGCCGGCGGCGTCCTCGGTGAGGTAGGCGTGGCCGCGCCTGGGGTCGACGACGACGGCCTCGTGGTCGTAGCGGCCGAAGAACTTCAGGGGCTTCGGGTCGCGGTTGGCGCGCCGGTCGCAGGGGTCGACCTCGAAGACGTAGCCGTGGTCCATGGTCATGCCGTTGACGCCGGCCCGGTCGGAGTTCTCCTCGCAGGTGAGCCAGGTGCCCCACGGGGTGCTGCCGCCCGCGCAGTTGGTGGAGGTGCCCGCGATGCCGACCCATTCGGCGACCCGGCCGTCGGGCCGGACCTCGACGACCGTGCAGCCGCCGGACGCGGCCGGGTCGTACACGAGCCCCTCGGTGAGCGGCACCGGGTGCGGCCAGTTGGCGCGGGGGCCCTTCAGTTCGTGGTTGTTGACGAGGAGGGTGGTGCCCCGGGGGCCGGGGAACGCGGCGGTGCCGTCGTGCTTGCCCGGGGTGAGCTCGCCGGACTCCAGTCTGGTCCGCCCGCTGTAGGTGAGGATCGTGTAGGTGAACCCGGCCGGCAGCGCGAGGATCCCCTCCGGGTCGGGCACGAGGGGCCCGTAACCCACCCCGTCGTGCCGGTGCGGGCTCTTGCCGTCCGTGCCGTCGAGGTCGGCGCCGCCCGTGTCGTCCGCGGCGGTGTCCGACGAGGCGAGGGCGTTCGGCGCGGTGGCGAGGGCGCCCACGGTGCCGGCCAGCGCGACACCGGCGCCGGTGACCGCGGATCGACCGGCGAAGTCCCTGCGGGTGAGCGACATGCTGTCTCCTGCGTGCGGTGGGAGGCGTGCGGCGGGAGGACCGTGGAGGGTGACGGACCCGAGCTTCGCGCCGCACTGTCCCGCCTTCGCCTGAACGCGGGTTGAACACCGCGGGAGGAGTGGGGGGACCGGGGTTGTCGGGCGAGTGCCCGCCCCTCATCCTGAAAAGCACGGGGCGCAGCCCCGGTCGCTTTTCAGGATGAGGGGAACCGCGCGAGAAACCACACACCACCCGCACCCGCCACAACCACACGCACCCCCGAGCCACCAGGCGCCCGGCAGCCTCACTCCCCCTTCTGCGACCGCGCCTTGAACGCCGCCTTCCGCGCCTCCTTGGCCACCCGCTTGTCCGGATGGATGCGCCCCATCGCCTCCAGCACATCCGCCGTGGCCGGATGCCCCACCCGCCACGCCGCGTCGAAGAACCCCCGGTGCTGCTGCGCGAGCCCCTCCACCAGCCCCCGCAGCTCCGCCGAGTTCCCCTCGGCCGCCAGCTGCGCGGCCACCGTGTCGATGGTCAGCCAGAACACCATCTCCTCGGACGGCGCCGGCACCTGCGCGGCCCCCCGCTCGGTGAGCCACACCCGGGCGAGCCCGCCCAGTTCCGCGTCGTCGAGCACCTCCCGCAGCGCGGGCTCCGCGGCGGCGCCCACCAGGGACAGTGCCTGCTGGCAGCGCAGCCGCCGCAACGGCGCCCCCCGGTCGGCCCCCCGGGCGGCGGCGAGCAACTCGCGTGCGGCGGCCAGCGGTTCATGCCGGGCCAGCCACTGCTCGGTCTCGGCGAGGGCCGCCCCCGGCGGGTAGTCGGCGGTGCCGTCGAGCAGCACGTCCGCGCCCTTGTCGGCGAGGTCCCCGACCGCGGGGGCCACGAGGCCCGCCTCCTGGAGGCGCGCCCGCATCCCGTACAACCCGAGCGGGGTGAGCCGCACCATGCCGTACCGGGTGACATCGGTGTCGTCGACGACCGGACCGCTCCCGGCGCCCCCGGGGGTCGCGGTGTCCCCGGCGGCCGCGTTCTCCTCCGCGTCCGTCATGAGCGCCTCGTCCACGGGCTGGTACTCCACCAGCCCGACCGGCTCCAGCACCCGGAACTGGTCGTCGAGCCGCATCATCGCGTCCGACACCTGCTCCAGGACGTCGTTGGTGGGCTCCCCCATGTCGTCCGGCACGATCATCGACGCGGCGAGGGCGGGCAGCGGCACCGGCCCGTCGCCGGGTCCGTCCTCGCTGACGGTGAGCAGGTAGAGGTTGCCGAGCACCCCGTCGAGGAACTCGGCCTCGGCGTCGGGGTCCCAGTCCAGCTCGGAGAAGTCGATCTCGCCGCCTGACTCCATGGCGTCGACGAGGCCGTCGAGTTCGGGCACGCTCGCGTCGGCCAGCGCGGCCTCCAGCGCGGCGAGCCACACGCCGAGGACGTCGCGGGGCGCGCCGGAGGTGAGGAGCGCGAGCGCGTCGCCGGGGGTGACCGCGCTCCCCTCCTCCTCGTCGGGGTCCACGATCTCGACGAGCCCGGTGTCCACGGCCACCCGCCACGCCTCGCTCGCCAGGGCCGCCGCGTCCTCGGCGGTGACGCCCTCGACGACACCCCCGGTCGCGGTCCCGGCCGCCGTCCCGCTGGTGCCCCCGGCGGCGCCCTCGCCGGTGAGCCCGAGCGCCTCGGCCGCGGCGGGCAGTTGTTCCTCGACGAGTTCGCCCCCGGCGCCCACCCGCGTCTCCGGCCCGGCCCAGCGGGCGAGTCGCGCGGCGCGCGAGAGCAGCGGGGTGGCGAGCGCGTCCCGCGCCAGTTCCGCCTCGGCGCGGAGCCGCACCGGCGGCAGTGGCGAGCTGTCTGACATCGGCGGGGTTCTCCTCGGGGACGAAGACGGCGAGCGGTGTGCGGAACAAGCATCATCGATGGCGAGGCGGCGCCGGTCCGCGCACCACCTCGGCAACCGCTCAGCCTAGACGGATATCCACCCATGCCGCCCGGTTCATGTAACTGACAGGAGTCGGACATGGCCGAAACCTTGACAACGGGCCTGACCAGGCTGGAGATTGACGCGCGTAGAAACTCACGGGTAGCTACGGGGGCGAGACCCCGGCCTCCCCGGACGCCCCTCTCGGGCGTTCCGGCGTTCTACGCGCGTCACACCGCCCCACCGGTATCTGGCCACCCCCCGTCCACCCTCGTCCCGGCGCCCATGTACGTCCCCGGAGGGATTTCCTTGCCGAGCAAGAGAACCGCGCGCATCGGCGCGCTGACCGTCGCCGCCATCTGCTCCACCGTCTCCGCCGTGGCCCTGACCTCGCCCGCGGCGGCGGACACCATACGCATCCACGACATCCAGGGCACCACGCGCACCTCGCCGCTCGTCGGCCAGCAGGTCACCGGTGTCGAGGGCATCGTCACCGGCGTACGGACCTACGGTTCGTCGCGTGGCTTCTGGATGCAGGACACCCGGGCGGACGACAGCCCGGCCACGAGCGAAGGCATCTTCGTCTTCACGAGCTCCACGCCGAAGGTTTCCGTGGGCGACGCGGTCACGGTGTCGGGCACGGTCGGCGAGTTCGTGCCGGGCGGGACTTCGTCCGGAAACCAGTCGGTCACCCAGCTCTCCCGCCCCACTGTCACCGTGGTCTCCAGCGGTAACGCCGTCCCGGCCGCGACCGTCATCGACGCCGCGTCCGTACCGAAGGCGTACGCCCCGGCCGGCGACAGCGCCGCGAACGGCTCGGTCAACGGGCTCACCCTCGACCCCGCCGCCTACGCCCTGGACCGCTACGAGTCCCTGGAGGGCATGAACGTCCAGGTCGCCGACGCCCGTGTGGTCACCGGGACCGACGCGTTCACCGAGCTGTGGGTCACGGTGAAGCCGCGGGAGAACGCCAGCCGCCGCGGCGGCACGGTCTACGGCTCGTACACCTCGCAGAACACCGGCCGGCTCCAGATCCAGTCGCTCGGCGCGGCCGCGGACTTCCCGAAGGCGAACGTCGGCGACGTCCTGACGGGCACCACCGAGGGCCCGCTGGACTACAGCCAGTTCGGCGGCTACACGCTCGTCGCGAGCAAGCTCGGCACCCTGAAGCAGGGCGGCCTGGAGCGCGAGACGACCCGCAAGCAGGCGCGCGGCGAGCTCGCGGTGGCGACGTACAACGTCGAGAACCTGGACCCCTCCGACACCACGTTCGCCGCCCACGCGGCCGCGATCGTGAACAACCTGAAGTCGCCCGACATCGTGGCCCTGGAGGAGATCCAGGACAACAACGGTGCCACGAAGGACGGTACGGTCGCCGCCGACCAGACGGTGAAGAAGCTGATCGACGCCATCGTGGCGGCGGGCGGCCCGGCGTACGACTGGCGCTCCATCGACCCGGTCGACCTCGCGGACGGCGGCGAGCCCGGCGGCAACATCCGTCAGGTGTTCCTGTTCAACCCGGAGCGGGTGTCCTTCACCGACCGCGCGGGCGGCGACGCCACCACCGCGACCGGTGTGACGAAGGCGTACGGCAAGGCCCGGCTGACGCTCTCGCCCGGTCGTATCGACCCGGCGAACGCCGCCTGGACGAACAGTCGCAAGCCGCTCGTCGGCGAGTTCTCCTTCCGCGGCCAGTCGGTGTTCGTCATCGCGAACCACTTCTCGTCCAAGGGCGGGGACCAGGCGCTGCACTCGCAGTTCCAGCCGCCGACGCGCAGCTCGGAGACGCAGCGCCATCTCCAGGCGACCGCCGTGAACACGTTCGTCAAGGAGATCCTGGCGAAGCAGAGGAACGCGAACGTCATCGCCCTCGGCGACATCAACGACTTCGAGTTCTCCGACACCGCCAAGCTGCTGGAGGACGGCGGCGCGCTGTGGTCCTCGGTCAAGTCGCTGCCGAAGAACGAGCGTTACTCGTACGTCTACCAGGGCAACGCGCAGGTCCTCGACCAGATCCTGGTCAGCCCGTCGATCCGCCGCTCGTGCGAGTTCACGTACGACAGCGTGCACATCAACGCGGAGTTCCACGACCAGATCAGCGACCACGACCCGTCGGTGCTGCGGTTCCGCCCGTGACCCGCTGAGGGTTCCGGATCTTTCAGGGCTGGCTGAACACGCCGTTCAGCCAGCCCTTCCATGCCGCCCCGTCGGCCTCGGCGTCGGCACCCGACGCGAAGTCGTGGACGCTGACGCCGACGGGGTGGCCCCAGTGGCCGCGGCCGAAGAAGCGGATGAGGGCGTCGTCGGTGCGCAGCCCGATGAAGTAGGGGTTGCGGTAGTCGACCACCGCGTCCAGGGGCTTCCCCTCGGGCCCCTCCGCCCGGACGCGCGCGCCCTCGGCGGTGTCGTCGGCGAGGCCGAGCGCCCGCGCGACGGCGGTGAACGCGTCGGCGGAGGAGGACGTCTCGGGCCCTTCGAAGGTGGCGAAGGCGGTGACCGGGCGGCCCGCGAAGCGCGTCAGGTACTGGCGCAGGGTGTGGAGGTAGAAGTCGGTGTGGCGGCCGGCGGCGTCGTACTGGTTGTCCCAGTCGTCGACGAAGATGCCGCTGTGCACGTACCGCACCCAGGCGCGGCGGCCCTCGTCGCGCGGCTCGATCGTGTAGTCGAGCTGGTTGAGGGTCTGCTCGGAGATGCCGTCGACGTCCTCCACCCGGTTGGTGTACCGGTGCGGCGGCTCCCAGGCGGTGACCTCGGAACCGAAGGGCCCCTTGCCGCCGACCCGCGGCTCGGGCGCCTCCATCGGCCACAGCCAGCCTCCGGTACCGCTGGTGACGGCGTCCCACACCTGCTCGGGCGTGGCATCGACCTCGAACTCTCGGGCGATCTCGAATTCCTTGGACATGGTGACTCCTGAGTACTACGGGTGCGATGGCGATTCGGGGGCGGGGTCCCCGGCCGGAGATCCGGTCAGGGGG
>NZ_LIQX01000595.1 GCF_001418475.1 Streptomyces ossamyceticus
GGGCGGGGGTCCATCACAGGGGGCTGGCCACGTACCCGAAGTTCTTCTCGATCTCGCGGCAGGTCGCGTAGGCGGGCAGCAGGCCGCGGTCGAGTGCCTCGCGCGCGGTGGGGGCCTCGCGGTCGCGGGCGGAGACGGTGAGCTCGCCCGGCCCGCCGACGGGCAGCCCGAGGGCGGGGTCCAGCGCCGACACGGCGAGTTCGTGGTCGCCCACGTACTCGCCGGAGTGGAGGTAGGCCATGACGGTGTCGTCGCTCAGGGCGAGGAAGGCGTGGCCGACACCGACGGGGAAGTACAGGGCGGTCGGTCTCGCGGCGTCGATCGTCACCGCGTCCCAGGCCAGGAAGGTGGGTGATCCCACCCGTAGGTCCACCACGATGTCCAGGGCCGTGCCGTGGGCGCAGTACACGTACTTGGCCGTGCCCGGCGGGGTGCGGGTGTAGTGCACGCCTCTGAGGACGTTCCGTCGGGAGGTGCTGCAGCTCGCTTGTCGCACCGCGGGGAGCGGGTGGCCGACCGCGCTGGCGAAGACGGACTCCTGGAACGGGGCGGTGAATCTGCCGCGGTCGTCGGGAAAGGTCTCGGGGACGAACTCGAAGGCGCCGTGCACCTTCAGTGCGCGAAAATCCATGATCAGCCCTCGGCCTCGAATGCGTGCTCCCGATGATGAGCTGCGTGCCGCCGCCGATGTCGTGGATACCGCCGGAACAGCCGAGTTCCGTTTCCACTCGGGCGACGGACACGCAAGGGAATGTTCTCCGCTCAAGAGCGAATCAGGGAAGGGCCGAGAAGATCCCATGCCCCTTAAAAAATCCGGGGCCGCCCCTTACACAGACCCCTATTACCGGGTTCTTCCTCGACCGGCACCCCTAAAGATATGCGGCCTTCGATCAGGTACGCCCTGCGCCTCATACCCTCACAGCGCATTCACCGCGCCCTTTTCGCCGATGACAGGGAGTCAGGAAATGGACGTCGCCGAGAATATCCACCGGTTCCCGATGAGCGAACCCGTGGGCTTCGCCTATCCCCCCTGCTACCGAGAAATCCAGGAAAAGGAGCCCCTGGCCCGCATACGCATGGCGTACGGCATGGAGGCGCGGCTGGTCACCCGGCACGCGGACGTCAGGACCGTGCTGTCGGACCCGCGGTTCAGCAGGGCGGCGACGGTGGGCGCGGACGTTCCCCGGCCGACGCCGGTCCTCCTGCACGACACGTCGATCCTCAGCCTCGACCCGCCGGAGCACACGAGGCTGCGCAAACTGGTCGCGCAGGCGTTCACGATGCGCAGTGTCGAGGCCATGCGGCCGCGCGTCGAGAAGGCCGTGGACGCCCTCCTCGACGCGATCGAGGAGCAGGGGCCGCCCGCCGACCTGGTGACCGCGCTGGCCCGGCCGCTGCCCCTCACCGTCATCTGCGACATGCTCGGGGTGCCCGACGCGCAGAGCGACACCTTCCGCGGGCTGGCGCACACCATGTTCACCGGCACCGCGCAGAGCGAGGTGGAGACGGCGGTCGTACAGATGGTGGCCCTGGTCACCGAGCTGGTCGCGGAGCGCCGGCGCACCCCGTCCGACGACCTGCTCGGCAGGCTGGTCCTCGCCCGTGACAACGACGACCGGCTGGGCGAGGAGGAACTCGTCAGCCTCGCCCTGGCGCTGCTGGTGGGCGGGTTCGAGAACACCGCGCACGAGATCGCCAACTTCGCCGCCCTCGTCCTGCGCAGCCCCGCGCATCTGGCGGAGCTGCGGGCCGCGCCCGAACTCGTGCCATCGGCGGTGGAGGAGATGCTGCGCATCGCACCGCTCTCGGTCACCGGCGGGTTCGTGCGCATCGCGGTCGACGACGTCGAGCTCAGCACCGGGACCATCCGCAAGGGCGAGGCCGTGGTGATCGACACGCAGGCCGCGAACCTCGATCCGGCCGTCTTCGACGACCCGACCGAGATGGACTTCCACCGCTCCCCCAACCCTCACCTCATCTTCGGCCACGGCGCCCACCGCTGCATCGGCGCGGAACTCGCCCGCGTCGAACTCCAGGTCGCCCTCGGCTCGCTGCTCCGGCGGTTCCCCGGTCTGGCGCTCGCGATCCCGCCGGAGTCGATCGAGTTCGCCGGGGGCGTCCTGCGCGGCCCCGCCTGCCTGCCGGTCACGTGGTGAACGCACCGCACACCCACGCGGACTTCGCCGACTGGTTCGCCGAGCGTGCGCGGGTCAACGACCAGCGGGTCGAGACGATCCCGTTCTCGGCGCTGTCGGGCTGGGAGTTCGACGGCACGACGGGCGATCTACGGCACCACACCGGCCGGTTCTTCAGTGTGCGGGGCCTGAGGGTACGGGAGCCCGGGTCACCGACGTCCGGGGGCGGGGGCCCGCGGGAGTGGTCGCAACCCATCATCCACCAGCCGGAGATCGGCGTCCTCGGCATCCTCGCCAGGACCTTCGACGGTGTCCGGCACTACCTGATGCAGGCGAAGGCGGAACCCGGCAACGTCAACGGCGTCCAGTTGTCCCCGACCGTGCAGGCGACCCGCAGCAACTACACACGGGTCCACCGGGGCGGCTCCGTCCGCTATCTGGAGCACTTCACCGATCGCCGCGGCCGGGTACTGGTCGATGTGCTGCAGTCGGAACAGGGCTCCTGGTTCCTGCACAAGCGGAACCGCAACATGGTCATCGAGACCGACGACGACGTGCCGGTCGACGACGACTTCCGCTGGCTCACCCTGGAGGAGATCAGAGCGCTGCTCCACCGGGACAATGTGATCAACATGGACGCCCGTACGGTGCTGTCGTGCCTGCCCCGCCCCCACCCCGCCGCCGACGGCCGCGACGGGCCCGGCCACGCGTGGGCGGCGTCCTCGGCCGCCCTCGGCCCGGACCAGGGCGCACTGCTCTCCCTGACAGAACTGTCCAGTTGGTTCACCGGCGCCAAGACGCGGTGCGATCTGACGGCCGAGCTGGTGCCGCTCGCCGGGATCGCGGGCTGGCGCCGTACGTCGGCCGAGATCGCGCCGGAGGACGGCGGGCGTTTCCGCATCGTCGCCGTCGACGTCACCGCACCGCACCGCGAGGTGCCGCACTGGACGCAGCCGATGCTGGCGCCCTGCGCGCCCGCGCTCGCCGCCCTGCTGTACCGGACGATCGGCGGCATCCCCCACTTCCTGGTCCAGGCACAAGTCCAGGAGGGCTGTCTGGACAAACTGGAGATCGGACCGACGGTGCACTGCCTGCCGGACGACCACCACGACCGGCCGCCGTACCTCGACGTGCTCGGCTCGCTCGCCCCCGACCGGATCCGCTACGACCGGATCCAGTCCGAGGAGGGCGGGCGGTTCTTCGCCGCCGAGAACCGGTACGTGATCGCGGAGCTGGACGAGGACTTCCCGACCGAGGTGCCGCCGCGCCACTGCTGGGCCACCCTGGGCCAGCTGAAGGAGCTGCTGCGGCACAGCCACTACCTCAACATCGAGGCACGCACCCTCGTGGCCTGCGCGGAGGCCCTGCGATGAGCGGGCCGTCCGGGAGCGACCCGGAGCGCGCCGTGCGGATCGGTGTCCTCGGCTGCGCGGACATCGCCTGGCGCCGGGTCCTGCCCGCGATCGTCGCGGAGCCGAGGATCCGGCTCGTCGCCGTGGCCAGCCGGGACGCGGCGAAGGCCCGCCGGTTCACCGAGCGCTTCGGCGGCGAACCGGTGGCGGGGTACGAGCGGCTGCTCGACCGCGGCGACCTCGACGCCGTGTACATCCCGCTGCCCACCGGGCTGCACGCCCGGTGGGCGGTCCGGGCGCTGCGCCGCGGGCTGCACGTCCTGGTGGAGAAGCCCCTGGCGACCAGCCGGGCCGAGGCGGCCGTCATGCTCGACACCGCCCGGGCCGCCGACCGCCGGCTGATGGAGAACTTCATGTTCCTCCACCACGGACAGCACCAGGAGGTACGGCGTCTCGTCGCGGCCGGCGAGATCGGCGAACTCCGCTCGTTCAGCTGCGCGTTCGGCATCCCGCCGCTCCCCGCCGGGAACGTCCGCCACCGGGCGGACCTCGGCGGGGGCTCCCTGCTCGACGTGGGGGTGTACCCGCTGCGCGCGGCACGGCTGATGCTGGGACCCGACCTCGACCCGGTCGGCGCGGTGCTGCGGACGGACCCGGAGCTCGGGGTGGACGTGGCGGGCCATGTGCTGCTGACCACGTCGACTGGGGTCACCGCCGAGCTGTCCTTCGGTTTCGAGCACGCCTACCGCTCGTCGTACGCGCTGTGGGGCAGCGCCGGGCGGATCGTCCTCGACCGTGCCTTCACACCGCCGCCCACGCTGCGTCCCGTGCTGCGGCTGGAGAAGCAGGACCTCGTGCAGGAGTTCACGCTGGCGGCCGACGACCAGTACGGGGCCGTCGTACGGAGTTTCGCGGCCGCCGTGCTGGACAAGGTGCCGCCGCGGGACGGGGAGGAGGACCTGCTCGGGATGAGCGACCTGGTGGACCGGGTGCGGAGCTGTGCGCGGGAGATGCGCTAGACGCGGGGGCCGTAGCCGACACGGCGGGGGCTGAAGCCGACTTGGCAGGGCCCGGGAGGATCTCTCTCCCGGGCCCCGCCGTCGTTCAGGCCCCGCCGTCCTTCAGGCCCCGTGGGCGGTCAGCCAGTCGTGGACGGTCCTCGCGGTGTTCTCGCCGTGCTCCTCGATCATGGAGTGGTGGTCGCCGGGGACGTCGACCACGTCCAGGGGGACGGGCCAGGTGGACTGCCACTCGTCGGGGCGTTCCCGCGGGTGGTCGGGGTCTACGGCGATGGGTTCGCAGGCTCGGACCAGGAGGGCCGGGGTGGTGATGGGGCTCGGCCGCCAGGTCTCGAAGAGGGAGAAGTACGAGGCCATCGCGGTGAGGCGGAGGCCGGTCATCCGGCCGAACTCCGCCTCCCGTTCGAGGGAGCGGGACTCCATGGCGTGGACGATGTAGTCGGTCTGCGGGGTGCCGGCCACATAGGTGTCCAGCATGACCACGCCGACGGCGGGCGTGCCCAGTTCTTCGAGGCGGGCGGCGACCGCGTAGGCGAGGGAGCCTCCGGAGGAGCGGCCGGCGAGGGCGAACGGGGCGCCGTCCAGGGTGCGGGAGATGGTGCGGGCGGCGTGTTCCACGGCCGCCTCGACGCTGCCCGCGACCAGTTCGTCGGAGACGAAGCCCGGCATCATCAGCGAGTGCGTGTCCCGCAGCCCGCGCAGGGGCCGGGCCAGGGCGACGAACTCCTGGTCGCTGGCCCACACGGAGGTGGACGGCAGGCCGACCAGTGCGGGATGACGGCCGCCGTCACCGAGCTTCACCAGCGCCGGCGCCTTGCCGACCGCGTCGGCCGAGGTGAAGGCGGGGCGCAGTCCGGCGGAGTTCATGAGGACCTTGCCGGCCTGGTCGTAGCGGCCGGCGGTGACGGCGTGCCGGTACAGGGCCTCCACGGCGTGCGCGACGGCCGTGGTCGGGTCGGACGGGGCGGCCGGGCCGGTGACGGGTGCGGATGGTGTCTCCGGGGTCGTGAACTGCCGGTCCAGGGCCGCGGCGAGATCGCCCGGTGTGGGGTGGTCGAAGACGAGGGTGGGCTGTAGGCGCAGGCCGGTGGCGGTGGCGAGCCGGTTGCGGAGTTCGACGGAGGTGAGCGAGTCGAAACCCAGCTCGCCGAAGGCCCGGTCGGCGCTGACACCGTCGGTGCCGCCGTGGCCGAGGACGCGTGCGGCCTCCGCGCACACCAGGTCCAGCAGCGCGCTCGCCCGTTCGGCCGGGGCGAGGGCGGCCAGGGCGGTGGCCCCGGACCGGTCGGCGCCGCGGGCGGCGGTCCGCCTCGGGACGGTGCCGCGCACCAGGGACCGCAGGACCGCCGGTATCCGGTCGGCCGCGTGGGGGGTGGTGCCGGGGGTGAGGCCGAGCGGGACGAGCAGTGCCTCGTCCGGCGCCGCCAGGGCCCGGTCGAGGGCGGCGAGGCCCGCGTCGGCGGTGAACGGCCGTACTGCTCCGGTGCGGGCCCGCTCGCCGGTGCCGAG
>NZ_LIQX01000596.1 GCF_001418475.1 Streptomyces ossamyceticus
AAAGAGGGGGGCGCGGGGTCGTGCGGGGTTGTTCGCACGGCTTCCCGCGCCCTTGAGGGCGCGGTAGCGGCGGGCGCGAGGGCGTGCGGGTTTGTTCGCACGGGTCCCCGCGCCCCCAGGGGGTGCGGTACGGCAGTTTCGAGGCCCCCCGGCCGGCCCCGCCGGGAGGGGTCAGGCGCTCAGCGTTCGCCGCCCGGCACCCACAGGACGTCCCCGACCTCCTGGTTGGCGGCCCTGGCCAGGATGAACAGCAGGTCGGAGAGCCGGTTGAGGTAGGTCGCGGTGAGGGGGTTCATGGTGTCGCCGTGGACCTCCATGGCGGCCCAGGTGGAGCGTTCGGCGCGGCGGGCGACCGTGCAGGCCTGGTGGAGGAGGGCCGCGCCGGGGGTGCCGCCCGGCAGGATGAACGAGCGGAGCTTCTCCAGCCGCTCGTTGAAGCGGTCGCAGTCGGCCTCCAGCTTGTCGACGTAGAACTGCTCCACACGCAGCGGCGGGAACTGCGGGTTCTCGACCACGGGCGTGGACAGGTCGGCGCCGACGTCGAAGAGGTCGTTCTGCACGCGGGTGAGGACCTCCACGATCTCCCCGTCCAGCCCGCCCAGTGCGATCGCCGTCCCGATCGCCGCGTTCGCCTCGTTGGCGTCCGCGTACGCCGAGATCCGCAGGTCGGTCTTGGGCACCCGGCTCATGTCCCCGAGGTTGGTGGTGCCCTTGTCGCCGGTCCTGGTGTAGATGCGCGTCAGATTGACCATGTGGCCAGCGTAGTTACGCCCCGGCCGTCCGGAAGACCCGTGTGCCCACCGTCACGGCCAGCGTCGTGAGACCGACCGCGGCGAGGACGCCGTACAGCATGGACGAGGTCGTGTAGAGGCCGACGTAGGCGTCCCGCATCGCGTCCACCAGATAGCGGAACGGGACGAAGCGCGACAGGAGGTCGAGCCAGCCGGGCGCCAGGGACATCGGCAGCATCAGGCCCGACAGGAGCATCGACGGCATCGTCAGGGCGTTCACCGCGGGACCGAACTCGTGCTGCGAGCGGGCCTTCATGGCGAGCGCGTACGACAGCGAGGCGAGCGAGACCGTCAGCAGGGCCACGAAGACGAAGCCGACGAGGATGCCGGCGAGCGGGGCGCGCAACCCCATGAACAAGGCCGCGACGACGAGCAGCACCGCCTGGAACACGAAGACCGCCGCGTCCCGCAGTACCCGGCCCAGCAGCAGCGCCAGTCGGCTCACCGGGGTGACCCGCATCCGTTCGACCACGCCGGACTGCTTCTCCAGGATGATCATGAAGCCGGAGAAGGAGGCCCCGAAGAGGCTCAGCTGGAGCAGCAGGCCCGGCACGAGCACCTGCCAGGAACTGCCGCGCGAGCCGAGCGGGAGGCCGGTGAGCAGCGGGCCGAAGAAGAGCAGATACAGCAGCGGCATGAGCACGCCGAACAGCATCGCGAAACGGGAGCGCAGGGTCTGGCGGGCGTACCGCCCGAAGACCAGCGCCGTGTCGTGCAGAAGCATCGGGGGAGTCCTATACGGCTACGGGAGCGGAGTCGGCCGGGGCGGGACCGCGGCCGGTGAGGGCGAGGAAGGCGTCCTGGAGCGAGGCGTCGATCGACCCGGCGTAGCGGAGCTTGAGCGCGCTCGGGGTGCCGTCGGCCACGATCCGCCCGTCGTCGACCACGACGAGCCGGTCGGACAGGGCGTCCGCCTCGTCGAGGTAATGCGTCGTCAGGAAGACCGTGGTGCCGTGCTCGTCGCGCAGTCGGCGGACCAGGTCCCACAGGTCGGCGCGGCCTTTGGGGTCGAGTCCCGTCGTCGGTTCGTCGAGGAACAGCACCCGCGGTCGATGGGTGAGCGCCATGGCGATGTCGAGACGGCGGCGGCGGCCGCCGGAGAGCGCGGCGCACTTGCGGTCGAGCAGCTCCGTCAGGTCGAGGTCGTGGGCCAACTCCTCGGCCCGCCGAACAGCCTGTTCCTTCGTCAGCCGGTAGAGCCGCCCCTGGGTGACGAGTTCCTCCCGCACGGTGATCTGCGGGTCCACCCCGCCCGACTGTGCCACATAGCCGCAGGCCCGGCGGACCCCGGCGGGGTCCTCCACCAGATCGTGGCCCGCGACCGTGGCCGCGCCGCCGGTCGGGGGCAGCAGGGTCGTGAGCATCCGCAGGGTGGTGGTCTTCCCGGCGCCGTTCGGGCCGAGGAAGCCGAGGATCTCGCCGGAACGGACGGTGAGGTCGATTCCGCGCACGGCCTCCACGGGGCCGCGCTTCGTCTGGAAGGTACGGGCCAGACCGGCCGTACTGATGATGGGCATGGCCCCAGAAAAACAGAGTCCCTGAAATTTTGCAACGGCTCCAACTTTTCAGAGACTCCAATGATCAAGGGGGTGCCTAGGATGGGGCCATGGCGGAGGGGCTCAGGGAGCGCAAGAAGCGCGAGACGCGGCAGCGGATCTCGGACATCGCCACCGGCCTGTTCCTGGAGCACGGCTTCGTGACGGTGACGATGGCGGACGTGGCCGACGCGGCCGACGTCTCGGTGAACACCGTCTACAACTACTTCCCCTCCAAGGAGGACCTCTTCTTCGACCGCAGCGCGGGCATCGTCGAGCGCCTCGGCCGCTGGGTGCGCGGGCGCGACCCGGGCGAGTCGGCCGTCGCGGCCGTCCTGCGGGAGCTGCGCGCCGAGGTCGAGGCCGTCTCGCCGCACGTCGGCCTGATGCTGGGCTACGACCGCTTCATGAGCGTCATCCACGAGGCGCCCGCGCTGCGCTCGAGGCTGTGGAGCATCCAGCAGGAGATCCAGGACAACCTGGAGAAGGTCCTCCGCGAGGAGACCGGAGCCCCGGCCGACGACCCCGCGCCGACCCTGATCGCCGGTCAGATCAACTGGGTCCACCAGACGACGATGGCCGTCATCGGCCGCCGTATGCTCGCCGGGCACAATCCGGACGAAGTCTCCCGAGAGGTGCTTCTCCTCCTGGACGAGATGGAGGGCCTGTTGAGCGACACGGTGCTCAACTACGCCGTCCGCCCCTCCGCGTGAGCGCTGCCGGTGTGATGTCCGTCCATTGAGACGTGACTCGCATTACTAAGCGGTCACACAGCCCCTCACGACCGCTAGTGTCCGCCCGAGAGGCAACACATCAACAGCGCGTACCAGGGGAGTCGCACAGTGGCACGGAAGCTCGCCGTCATCGGAGCCGGACTCATGGGGTCCGGTATCGCCCAGGTGTCCGCGCAGGCGGGCTGGGACGTCGTCCTGCGCGACGTCACCGACGAGGCGCTGAACCGTGGCATCGGCGGCATCACCGCCTCGTACGACAAGTTCGTCGGCAAGGGCAAGTTGACTGCCGAGGACGCCGAGGCGGCGCTGGGGCGGATCACCGCCACCACCGACCTCGACGCGGCGGCCGACGCGGACATCGTCGTCGAAGCCGTCTTCGAGAAGCTCGAAGTGAAGCACGAGATCTTCCGGACGCTCGACAAGGTCGTCCGCGAGGACGCCGTGCTCGCCTCCAACACCTCCGCCATCCCCATCACCAAGATCGCGGCCGTGACGGAGCGCCCGGAGCGCGTCGTCGGCACCCACTTCTTCTCGCCCGTCCCGATGATGCAGCTCTGCGAACTGGTCCGCGGCTACAAGACCAGCGACGAGACGCTCGCCACCGCCCGGGAGTTCGCCGAGTCCGTCGGCAAGACCTGCATCGTCGTCAACCGCGACGTCGCCGGCTTCGTGACGACCCGTCTGATCTCCGCGCTGGTCGTCGAGGCCGCGAAGCTGTACGAGTCGGGCGTCGCCACCGCCGAGGACATCGACCTCGCCTGCAAGCTGGGCTTCGGCCACGCGATGGGACCGCTGGCCACCGCCGACCTGACGGGCGTCGACATCCTGCTCCACGCCACCAGCAACATCTACACCGAGTCCCAGGACGAGAAGTTCGCCCCGCCGGAGCTGATGCGCCGGATGGTGGACGCCGGTGACATCGGCCGCAAGAGCGGGCAGGGCTTCTACAAGCACTGACGCCGACGCACGCGTCACGCGCGGTACTTGCCGCCCAGGTGAACGCACGAGCCTCCAGGGCATCACCCCTTGAGGTGAATTCGGTATCGGTTCGCTCACAGACGGCAACCTGACGGTGTCAAACACCGTCAGACGTTGCATCACCCAGATCACGGAGTACGAGACGCACTCACGGGAGCGCTTATGTACATCAGGGGCGACCACGCCGAGCTGGTCGTCGGGGGCCGCCTCGACGTACGCAGCGCGGCGGACGCCCGTACGGTCCTGCACTCGGCCGTCGACGACGGAGCCGGCGACCTGGTGCTCGACCTGTCAGAGCTGGACTCCTGGGACGCCACCGGACTCGGCGTGATCATGGGAGCCCACCGGCGGGCGGGACGGTGCGGAAGGCGGCTGGTGCTGCGCGGTGTACCACCGCAGATGCAGCGGCTGCTCGTGGCCACACGACTGCACCGCATCCTGGCGATCGAGGGCGGCATCGGCCTGGAGTCGCTGCCGAGGGTGTGAACAGACGTACGGGTTCGTACGTATGGCTCCGTGTACACGGGACACTCGGTCGTCATGCCTGATCCCGGGGGCCCTGCGGACCATGGGGGCGAAACGCACCACACGCCCAATTCTCACGAGACTGTGATGTCTCGGGCGGCGCGGTACCCCGGACTGTCGGAGATACTGTGCGAAGGTTTAGGGTTCGGCTGCCCGCTGCCAGCAACCCTCGAGCGGGTTCCGGACCAGAAGCGACAGCGCGGTGTGCGGCAAGGCCGGGAGGGGCTCCAGCACACGAGACGCTTTTGGGGGGCTAGAACCTATGGACCCGACGAACCGGGCATCCGACGAGCACGGCCACGACGACGCACAGGCACCCGGCAGGCGCCCGCCCCGCGAGGCGCTGTCCCAGGACTTCGACCGGCATGCCCCGGCGCTCGCCCGCACCGTCCAGCTGGTCTCGGGCGACTTCCTGCTCACCGTCAACCCCGTGGACGGCAGCGAGGTGGAGAACTGCCCGCCGGGCGAGCTGCCCGCCCGACCCGAGAAGCACGCCCCGGCCGAGCGCGCCGAGATCGACCGGGGCGTGCTTCTCGGGTCGGGCGGGCAGCTCGCCCGGCGGGCAGTGCTCCACCTCGCTGCCGTCCACGGGGTTGACGGTGAGCAGGAAGTCGCCCGAGACCAGCTGGACGGTGCGGGCGAGCG
>NZ_LIQX01000597.1 GCF_001418475.1 Streptomyces ossamyceticus
CAGCCCCCACCGGGCCCGTACCCTCGGCGTCCCCCAGCCCCACCGCGTCACCGTCGGCGTCACCGAAGAAGAAGCGCGAGGCGTCGTACGGCACGGTCGTGGACGCCGTGGACCGGGCGCCCGACCCGGACTCCCCGCCGCGCGCCCTTCCGCGCCGGCCCGAGACCGGGATCGAGAGCACCGGCGGCGCGCACGCCGTGATGAACCACCGGGGCGACAGTGTGACCCTCAAGGGCGCGGGCTACCTGCTCGTCCGCTGGCAGCTGGCGCCGCAGTACCGGCCGGGCGGCCTCGTCATGCCCGCCTGGACCGGGCTGAAGGGCAGGCTCTTCCATGTCGCCTCGGGCGGCGGCCGCCGCATGGACGACCCGGTGTCGCCGGACGGCCGGACCAGCGGCATGGGCGGCCCCGACATCGGCTACATCGTCCTTCCCGACGGCACCCAGCAGATGTGGCAGAACGAGTACTTCTACCTCGACGGCACGGTCACCCTCGTCCAGAACGAAAGCGGCGCCGACTACAACATCTCCGTGTTCCCCTCCTCCCGGACCGCCGTCGAGGAGGACGTCAACCGCGGCCCCGACCAGGGCGCCCTCCGCTACGGCCTCGTCCGCGACAACGGCACCGACACGACGCCCGTGCCGCAGTACGTCACGCGGGAGACACCCGAGGACGCGGCGACGGTGGCCCAGCGGTCCGACGTGTGAGGGCGGCACGACCCGGACGCGGCGTGGTCAGTTCCCGTTCCGCAGAGCGCACAGCGTGTCGACGCGGTTCGTGGTGATGGAGTCGACCCCGAGGTCCACCAGCCGCCGCATGGAGCGACGTGTGTCCGGCGTCCACACGGACAGCAGGTGGCCGTCGCGGTGGACACGGTCCACGAGGTCCCGGCTCACCAACCCGAAGCGGTAGTTGAGCCAGCGGGGACGTACGGCGGCGACCAGAGCCGGGCGGGGCGGGGCGAGGGTCTTCCAGGTGAGGGCGATCTCGGCGTCCGGGGCGACGGCCCGCAGCGCGAGCATGGTGTCGGCCCCGGCGCTGTAGTACACCCGCTCCTGCGCCCCGCACTCCTGTACGACGCCCACGACCTGCCGTATCGCCCGGCGGTCTGCCGCACCCGGCAGGTCGATCATGACCCGGTTGCCCGCGGTGACGGCCAGCGCCTCGGCCAGCGTCGGCACACCGTCCGCCGTGAGCCCCCGCACCTCGGCGGCGGACAGCGCCGCGAGCGGCCGGTCCAGCTCCCACAGCCGCTTCAGCGTGGAGTCGTGGAGGAGGACCGGTACGCCGTCGCGGGTCGTCCGTACGTCGAACTCGACGGCGTCCGCGCCCAGCGCGAGCCCCGCCCGCAGCGAGTCCAGGGTGTTCTCGCGGTGGTGGTACGGGGCGCCGCGATGGGCCACGGCGGTCACGGTGCGCAGGGGGGTCATGTTGCTTCCGGTGTGGATCGTCTTCCGGTACGGGGCGTCTTCCGGTGTGGGGCGTCTTCCGGTGTGGGGCGTCTCCGGTGTGGGTCAGGGGGTGAGCCAGGCCGAGGTGTAGGTGTCGATCTCGGCGGCCAGCCGGGTCTTGCCGGGCTCGTCGAGGAAGGCCGCCTCCACCGCGTTCTTCGCGAGCGCGGCCAGCCCCCGCTCGTCGAGGTCGAGGAGCCGGGCGGCGACGGCGTACTCGGTGTTGAGGTCGGTGCCGAACATCGGCGGGTCGTCGGAGTTGACGGTCACGAGGACCCCTGCCGCCACGAACTCCTTGATCGGGTGCTCGTCGAGGGTGCGGACCGCGCGCGTCGCTATGTTCGACGTGGGGCAGACTTCCAGGGCGATCCGGTGCTCGGCGAGGTGGGCGAGCAGCTTCGGGTCCTGGGCGGAACTCGTGCCGTGCCCGATGCGCTCCGCGCGCAGTTCGTTGATCGCGTCCCAGACCGTCTCCGGCCCGGTGGTCTCGCCGGCGTGCGGAACGGAGTGCAGTCCGGCCGCGATGGCCTGGTCGAAGTACGGCTTGAACTGCGGTCGCGGCACACCGACCTCGGGCCCGCCGAGCCCGAACGACACCAGGCCCTCCGGGCGCAGCCGGTCGTCGGTGGCGAGCCGCACGGTCTCCTCGGCCGACACGAGTCCCGCCTCGCCGGGGATGTCGAAGCACCAGCGCAGTACGGTCCCGAACTCGGCCTCGGCCGCCTTGCGGGCGTCCTCGATCGCCTCCATGAACGCCCGCTCGTCGATGCCGCGGCGGGTCGAGGAGTACGGCGTGATGGTCAGCTCGGCGTACCGCACCTGCTGCCGGGCCAGGTCCCTGGCCACCTCGAACGTCAGCAGCCGGACGTCCTCCGGGGTGCGGATCAGGTCCACGACGGACAGGTACACCTGGATGAAGTGAGCGAAGTCCGTGAACGTGAAGTAGTCCGCGAGCGCCTCG
>NZ_LIQX01000598.1 GCF_001418475.1 Streptomyces ossamyceticus
CCCCCGTGAAGCTCTCCCACCTCCGCCCCGCGCAGCGGCATGGCAGGGTGGGAGGCATGCGCCGACCATCCCGCCGCCCCCTCCTCGCCGGTCTCGCCGTGCTCGCCGGCGCGTCGCTCGCCGCCGTACCGGCCGTGCCCGCGGCCGCCGACGACGGCAACTTCACGGTGAAGGACCCGAGGATCACCGAGTCCAGCGGTCTCGCGGCCTCGCGTCAGCACCCCGGCGTGTACTGGACGCACAACGACAGCGACGACGGCGCGTTCCTGTACGCCGTGGACGGCAGGACCGGGAAGACGGTCGCCACGGTGACGTTGACCGGTGTCGGCACACCACGGGACGTCGAGGCGATCTCCATCGGCCCGGACAACCACCTCTACGTCGGCGACATCGGCGACAACCTCGGCGGGACCTGGCAGTACGTGTGGATCTACGAGCTGCCGGAGCCCAAGCAGCTCAAGGACCAGACGCTCAAGGCCACGCAGTACGTCGTGAAGTACGAGGACGGGGCGCGGGACGCGGAGGCGCTGATGGTGCACCCGAAGACCGGGCGGGTCTACATCGCCGACAAGAACGAGGCGGGGGGCTCGCTGTACGAGGGCCCGGCCGAACTCTCCGCGTCCGGCACGAACATCTTCAAGCAGGTCGCCTCCGTGCCCGATCTGGAGGTCACCGACGGGGCGTTCTCGCCGGACGGCAAGCACCTCGCCCTGCGCTCGTACTTCGGCGCGATCCTCTACGACTGGAACGGCGGGAAGATCGAGAAGGCCGACCGGCTGAGCGTGCCCCTGCAACGGCAGGGCGAGTCCCTCACATACACCACCGACGGCTCGAAGATCATGTACGGCAGTGAGGGCGTCGGCAGCACGGTCGTCGCGCGCGACGTCCCCGGCGGCGGCTCCGGCGGTGGCTCCGGCAACGGCGGCTCCGGCTCGTCCTCCTCCGGCGGGGGCGGCCCGTCCGCCGGGCAGGACGCCGACGGCACCGGCTCGGGCCTCAAGGTGGGCGCGATCGCCGTCGTCGGCGCCGTCGTCGTCATCTGGGGCTTCAAACGCGTCCTGCGCCGCCCGTCCTGACGGGGCGTTCTCCGACGGCCCGTCAGCCGGTCGCCCGGCGGGCCGTCCACCGCTGCATAGGATCGGCGGCATGGCGCTGCGACCCGTGCATGTGATCGTCAAGGCCGTCGATGCCGCGGCGGTCGGCCGGTTCTGGGCGGAGGCACTCGGCTGGACCGCCTACCGCCCCGGCGCCGCCACCTACGTCGGCCCCGCCGGCGGGCTCGTCTGGCCGCATCCGGTCGCCCTCGGGGTCGACGTCGTGCCCGTGCCGGAGCCCAAGACCCCCGCGAAGAACCAGGTGCACCTCGACATCGCCACCCACTCGGCCGCCCAGCGGACGGAACTGGTCGCACGGCTGCGGAAACTCGGCGCGACCCCCGCCGACGTGGGCCAGGGCGACGTGCCGTGGACGGTCCTCGCCGACCCCGAGGGCAACGAGTTCTGTGTGCTGGAGCCCCGCGAGGTCTACCGGGACACCGGGCCGATCGCCGCGGTGGTGGTCGACTGCGCGGACCCGCGGGCCATGGCCCGGTTCTGG
>NZ_LIQX01000599.1 GCF_001418475.1 Streptomyces ossamyceticus
CCTTCGACGTGTGTGCCGGTGCCCTCGGTTACTTCCGCATGACCTCGGGCTCGTGGCGGCGCAGGAAGCGGGCCACGAGGATGCCGCAGAGAACGCCGATCAGGACCAGGGCGACCATGTCGAAGGCGTAGACGCCGGCCGTGTGGTCCCACAGCGGGTCCGTGTCGCCGGCCTCCTTGGGCGGGCTGATGTTGTTGAAGTCCAGCGTGGCACCGGCGGCGGCGACCGCCCAGCGCGACGGCATCAGGTACGAGAACTCGTTGACGCCGGGGCTGCCGTGCAGGGCGAAGAGGCAGCCGGTGAAGACGACCTGGACGATGGCGAACATCACCAGCAGCGGCATGGTCTTCTCGGCGGTCTTCACCAGCGAGGAGATGACCAGGCCGAACATCATCGACGTGAAGCCGAGGCCCATGATCGGGATGGAGAGTTCGAGCATCACGGCGACCTTGCCCTCGCCGAGGATCAGGGCCTCGTCGGGGATGGTCCGGCTGGCGAAGCCGATCGCGCCGACCAGGGCGCCCTGGAGCACGGTGACCGTGCCGAGGACGATGACCTTCGACATCAGGTACGCCGAGCGCGACAGACCGGTCGCCCGCTCCCGCTCGTAGATCACCCGTTCCTTGATCAGCTCACGGACGGAGTTGGCGGCGCCCGCGAAGCACGCGCCGACCGCGAGGATCAGCAGCACCGTGGTGGCGGTGCCGTTCGGGAGGGGCATGCCCGTGACCTTGTTCACCGGCCGCACCAGCAGGTCCTTGTCCGGGTCGATGAGCAGGCTCACCGCACCGAGGACGGCCGGCAGGATCACCGTCAGCGCCAGGAAGCCCTTGTCCGACACGATCACCGCGAGGTAGCGGCGCACGAGGGTGCCGAGCTGGGAGAACCAGCTCTGCGGCTTCGGCGGGCGCATCGACTGCGGCGGCGGCATGTGCACCGACTGCGGGGCGACGGCGTCGATGTCCGCGGCGTACATCTGGTAGTGCTGCGAGCCCTTCCAGCGGCCCGCCCAGTCGTAGTCGCGGTAGTTCTCGAAGGCGGAGAAGACGTCGGCCCAGGTCTCGTAGCCGAAGAAGTTCAGGGCCTCCTCGGGCGGGCCGAAGTACGCCACCGAGCCGCCCGGCGCCATCACCAGCAGCTTGTCGCAGATCGCGAGCTCGGCCACCGAGTGGGTGACCACGAGGACCGTGCGGCCGTCGTCGGCGAGGCCGCGCAGCAGCTGCATGACGTCGCGGTCCATGCCCGGGTCGAGACCGGAGGTCGGCTCGTCCAGGAAGATCAGCGACGGCTTGGTCAGCAGTTCCAGGGCGACCGAGACGCGCTTGCGCTGGCCGCCGGAGAGGGACGTGACCTTCTTGTCCTTGTGGATGTCGAGCTTCAGCTCGCGCAGCACCTCGTCGATGCGGGCCTCGCGCTCGGCGGCCGTGGTGTCGGCCGGGAAGCGGAGCTTGGCCGCGTACTTGAGGGCCTTCTTGACGGTCAGCTCCTTGTGCAGGATGTCGTCCTGCGGGACCAGACCGATGCGCTGACGCAGCTCGGCGAACTGCTTGTACAGGTTCCGGTTGTCGTAGAGGACGTCGCCCTGGTTGGCGGGGCGGTAGCCCGTGAGCGCCTTGAGCAGGGTGGACTTGCCGGAGCCGGAGGGGCCGATGACCGCGATGAGCGACTTCTCCGGGACGCCGAAGGAGACGTCCTTGAGGATCTGCTTGCCGCCGTCGACGGTGACCGTCAGATGGCGCGCGGAGAAGGAGACCTCACCGGTGTCGACGAACTCCTCGAGGCGGTCCCCGATGATGCGGAACGTCGAGTGGCCGACGCCGACGATGTCGTTCGGGCCGAGGAGGGCCGTGCCGCCCTTGGCGATCGGCATACCGTTGACGAACGTGCCGTTGTGGGACCCGAGGTCACGGATCTCGAAGCGGCCGTCGGGCGTCGCGTGGAACTCGGCGTGGTTCCGGGAGACCTGGAGGTCGGAGACGACCAGGTCGTTCTCCAGGGCACGACCGATGCGCATCACCCGGCCGAGGGCCAGCTGGTGGAACGTGGTCGGGCTGCGGTCGCCGTACACCGGCGGCGCCCCCGCGCCACCACCGGGGCCCTGCTGCTGATGGCCCTGCTGATGCGGGACCTGCGGCTGTTGCGGCTGCTGCCAGCCCGCCTGCGGTGCCTGCTGCTGCGGCGCCTGCTGGGCGGCGTAACCGGCGCTCGCGCCCTGCGCGGCGTACGGCTGCTGCTGCGACACCGCCGCGGCCGTGCCGGAGAGGCTGACTCTCGGGCCGTCGGTCGCGTTGCCCAGGTGCACGGCCGAGCCGGGGCCGATATCCAACTGATGGATCCGCTGGCCCTGCACGAATGTGCCGTTGGTGCTGCCGTGGTCCTCGATCACCCAACTACGGCCGCTGAAGCTGATCGTGGCGTGGCGCCAGGAGACCCTGGCGTCGTCGAACACGATATCCCCCTGCGGATCACGTCCGAGGGTGTATGCCCTGGACGGATCGAGCGTCCAGGTTTGTCCGTTCAATTCCAGTACGAGTTCCGGCACTCCATGCCCCACTGAGTTGTCCCCCGAGTTACCCCCATCACAGGGAGTCTAGGGATGTCGAACATCGGGGGGAACTATTTCAGGCTCTACCCCTTGACCGAAAGTCGGGCCTTGTGAAGAGAACGTACGGGGGCGTCTACCCGTCCCGTTGACGGGGTTGAAACCGGGCCGGAGAGTGGTAATCCCACGCGAGGGGGACATCAGCGGTGCAACGCCGCGATGCGGATCGGGGGGTCCGACCATGAGCAACCGGAGTGCCGGCCAGGGCGGGAGCGTGCGCTGGGGGGACGTCGTGTTCTCCGCGATCGCCGCCGTGCCCGCCATCCCGATCAACGACCAGCTCACGGCGGCGCTCG
>NZ_LIQX01000006.1 GCF_001418475.1 Streptomyces ossamyceticus
CGCCACACCACACAACTGACCAGCGGCAGCGTCACCGGTCGGCGGCGGCTCCGGTCTCATCGACGTTCTGGTGAGAGCCGAGAGCCAGGTAGACGGCGTGCACCGCGAGGATCCGTTCGACCTCGTCGATGATCGGGGCGAAGAACTCCCGTCGGTGGTCGGCGTCGGTCATCGAGGTGATGGCGAAGTACATGCTGCCGAACGCGGCGATGAGTGTGGCGTTGCGCAGGAGCGCGAGCGGGGCGTCGGGCAGGAGGACCGAGTAGGCGGGCGGCGATCCGATCCACTGTTCCGCCGTTTCCGGCGTGACCACGATCAGGCCGAGGACGAGGAAGAAGAGGAACAGCCCGAGACCGAACACAGCGGCCTGCACCAGCTGACGGAGAGCGAACAACAACAGCAGGTTGCGGACCTGGCGCTTGTCGAGGGACACGGGGTCGAGTGCCGCACGGGGTGTCAGCCCGACGATGTCCACGGAGGCGAGGGGGGTGCCCTGACACGCCCTCGACAGCAGGGGCGGGCTGAGGTCCTGCTCGACCCGCCCGATCTCGTCGCGCAGGCGGGCGGCGGCGGCGAGCACCGTGACTCCCACGAACAGCACGACGATCAGGGCGAGTCTCAGCCAGGAGAGCCTGTTCATGGCCTGCCACAGTTCGCCGGTGAAGAAGATGAACAGCGTCACGAACAACATGGGCGGCAGGGCTCGCCCCATCAGGTGCACGCTGTTGCGCAGGTCGTGGGCAGCGTGCCGGATCGCACGGCGCATCAGTGCGCCGACGCCGTACGCCGTCGCGGTGGCCGTGGTGACGAAGACGGCGGCGAAGAAGACGACGAACCCCAGGAAACCGGCGCCCTTGCCGCCGGGCGGTGTGACGGTGTCGTCGACGGCGACCTGCAGCAGGGGGACCGCGATCGGCATCGCCGCATAGGCGCTGAGGGCCACCACCATGGCCTTGGGCGAGACGCGGGGCAGTCGCCTGACGAACAGCCTGATCGTCGCCCAGCTGGCCAGGGTCACGACGGCCACGGTGCCGAGCAGGACCCACCGCCCCGAGCCCACGCCCTTGAGCGGCACGAGCCAGACGAGACTGGCGAGAGTCACGAAGCAGAGGGTCGGCAGCATCCGGGGAAGGACGTTCCTGGCGAAGCCGTACCCTTCGATCATGGTGGGCGTGCCTTCGCGGACGAACCAACGCTCCGTTCGGCGCAGCACGTCCGGTGCGGCGGCCACTCGCAAGGTTCCACCATTCCTGGGGCGGACAATTTCGCCGCGATCGTACAGCAGTCGCAATATGGCGGGATGCGGTGGCCGACGTCCGCGCGGCGGTCAGCAGGCCCCGCCGCCCCCCTTGACCAGACGGAGGCCGACGGGCGGACCGGCCGACGGTGTTCCGTGCAGCGTCGTCGCCCAGGTTCGGCCCAGCGGGTCCCCACCGAGCAGGGTCGCGATGCTCGGATAGTAGGCGGCCCCCATGTTGCTCATGTCGTCGGACCACCCGAGGACCAGCTCGTCGTTGAACGCCGCGTGCATCGACGGGACGCGGTCGAGGGAGACCTTGGCGGTGAACCCTCCCACGAGCGGGTTCGACTTGGTGCGGTCGAGCGCGGGGAGGCAGGTTCCCTTGGCGCCGCGGACCGCCTTGGACGCGTTGACGATCCTTCCGGTCAGCCGGCCATCGGCGGTCGAGCCGGCGAACTCGAATCGGACGGGAAGAGTCTTGCTGGTCGCGTAGTCGCCCCGGGAGGTGCGGGCACCGATGGTTCCCTCCATGGCCCGGCCCGCGAAGACTGCTCGCAGGACGGCCTTCTTCTCGACGATCACGACCGGTTCGAGCTTGGTGACGGTGCCCTTCACGATCGTCGCGAGGTGGACCGCGCTCGCGTCGTCGGCGCGCCCGTTCTCGAAAGCCGCCTTCAACCGCTTGACGACGGAGGCGGACAGAGGCAGATCGCCGGCGCGGGTGTGGAAGGTCGGAGTGCCGCGCTTGAGTGCCCCGTAGCGTTGTGTGCGGGACGGGTCGCCCGGCAGTCGGATCGGCTTGCCGCCGCGGAACAGTTTCGTGCAGTGCAGGACGCCGTTCCGTGTCGTCGAGGCCGCGCAGACGTCGGAGAGCCGACCGGGCGCGGCACCGGTGGCGTCCAGGTGCGTGGCCGCCTCGCCGGCCTGACATCCGGTGAGCAGCAGCGCTGCGATCGCGACGGCCGTCGCCGGACGACGGAGACGGGAGCGTGAAGTCGTGTTCATGACGGCAACACTGCCCTTCGGAGTCTGAGGCGTCTCTGAGGGGCGTATTCAGGATTTCCTCAGCTTGGTTGAGTGAGACTGTCCGGATGCGCCTGCTTCTGGTCGAGGACGAGCGACGCCTCGCAGATGTCATCAAGTCCGGGCTGGTGGACAAGGGTTTCGCGGTGGACGCGGTCGGTGACGGGAACGAGGCCGTCTGGATGGCCGGAGAGCACCGGTACGACGCGATCGTGCTGGACGTGATGCTGCCGGGCCTCAACGGATTCGCCGTCTGCCGGAAGCTGCGCGACGCCGGGAACTGGGCACCGATCCTGATGCTGACCGCCATGGACGGCGAACTCGACGAGGTCCGGGCGCTGGACAGCGGGGCGGACGACTACCTGGCCAAACCGTTCTCCTTCGCGGTGCTGCTGGCGCGGCTGCGGGCCCTGGTCCGCCGGGGGACGCAGGAACGGCCCGCCGTCCTTCAGGTGGGCGATCTCCAGGTGGACCCGGCCGCGGCCTGCGCCCGGCGCGGCGACGTCCACATCGCGCTGACACCCAAGGAGTTCGCGGTGCTGCATCTGCTGGCCCGCCGGGCGGGCCAGGCGGTGGCCAAGGCGGAACTCCTCAGCCACGCCTGGGACTTCGCCTTCGACGGCGACCCCAACATCGTCGAGGTCTACGTCAGTGCCCTGCGGCGCAAGATAGACGCGCCGTTCGGGGTGCGCACGCTGACGACGGTGCGGGGCTTCGGCTACCTGCTGGAACGCCCATGAGCCGGTTGTCGGTGCGGATGCGGGTGACGCTGGCCGCCACCGTCATCGTCGCCACGGTGCTCACCGCGGCCTCCCTGGTGCTGATCCTCGCGGTGCGCGACAGCCTGGAGGGCGGTGTCGCGGACGAGGCCACCCGCAAGGTCATCGCCCGGGCCACCGCACTGCGGAAGGAGGAGCCCGTCCTCACCGCTCCTCCCCCCGATGACGGCGCGGAGCCGTCGCCCGAGCCCACGCCGGAGCAGAGCGGGAACGGTACCGGCGCCGACCCGGACGAGCCGACGGTGACCCTGGCCGACGGTTACGCCACCGCCAGCACGGTCGTGAGCACGCTGGACGGCCCGGTGACCGTCCGGGCCCGGGTCTCGCTGGCGCCCGTACTGGACGCGCTGAGCGTGCTGGAGCGACTTCTCCTGGTCGGTGTTCCGGCGCTGGTGCTGCTGATGGCCGTCATGACCTGGGAGCTGATGGGCCGCGTGCTGGCCCCCGTGGAATCGATCCGGGCGACCTTCGCCGACATCACCGCCAAGAACCTGCACCGGCGGGTGCCCGAACCGGTGACCCGCGACGAGGTCGCCCGTCTGGCCCGGACCATGAACGCCACCCTGGGCCAGCTGGAGTCCGCGGTCGAGCGGCACAAGCAGTTCGTCGCGGACGCCGCCCACGAACTGCGCAACCCCGTCGCCACCCTCAGCGCCCGACTCGAACTCGGGCTGCCCCTGGCCCCCGACCTGGTCACCGAAGCGCTGACCGACGTGGCCCGCATCCAGGCCCTGACCGGTGACCTGCTGCTGCTCGCCCGACTCGACGGCGGTGAACCCCTGATACACACCGAGGTCGACCTGGCCCAGGTGGCGGCCGGGGCCGCCGCACGTCCGGCCCCGGTGAGGATCACGCTGGACCTGGAGGCCGACGTCGTCGTCCAGGGCTCTCGCGCCCACCTGGAACGGATGGTCGCCAACCTGGTGGCGAACGCCGTCCGCCACGCCGTCTCCCAGGTCACCATCCGGGTCACCGCGGACGGGCTGGACGTCCTCGACGACGGCCCGGGCATCCCGGCGAACTCCCGTGAGCTGGTGTTCCGGCGTTTCCACCGGCTGGACGAAGCCCGGGCGCGCGACGCCGGCGGATCGGGACTCGGCCTCGCCATCGCCCGCGACATCGCCACCCTCCACGGAGGCACCCTGACCGTTCGGGACACCCCGCGGGGCGCGCACCTGTCCTTCCGCATGGCCCCGCCCGCCGAGCGGAGCGGCAGAGCCGGCGCGGTGCGGGGCCGTGCGGCTTCCTGAGAGCGCCCGGTTCACTTCGCACTCGGCGCGCGCAGTCGCTGTTCCAGGAAGGAGACCACGGTCTGCCAGGAGAGCGTCGTGGGGCGCGGCTGTGTGGTGCGCCCCTGCTGGGCGGTCTCCTCGTAGGCGTCCCGGCGGGTCTCCTGGTCGGTGAGCATGGCGGCGAACGGGCCGTGCCCGGCGCGCGGGAGGGAGATCAGGCGGGCTTCGTCCCCCGCGGCCGCCAGCTTCTCGTACAGCAGGCGGCTCTGGTGGTACGGCACGAAGAGGTCCCGCTCACCGTGGACGATCAGGAACGGTGGGGTGCGGCGGGCGCCGATGTGGGTGAGGGGGTTCGCCGCGGCGACCTGGTCGGGGCAGTCCTTGATCGGGCAGCCGAGCAGGAGCGACTCGGGCGAACGCGGGTCGGAGTGGCAGCCGGTGAGGCCGAACACCGCGTTGAACGGCTTGCCGGAGTCCACCATGTGGGCGTCCATCTGGAGGAAGTCGGTCGGCGGGTAGAACGGCACGGCCGCCTGGACGGCACTGGAGGGGCCATGTGTGCCGACGTCGCCCTCCAGGTGGGGGATGTCCCCCGTGACCGCCGCCATCGCCGTGACCCAGCCGCCCGAGGAGTCACCCATGACGGCGATGCGCCCGGGGTCCAGGTGGTAGGTCCTCGCGTGCGCGCGCAGCCAGCGGATCGCCGCCTTGATGTCGTGCAACTGGGCGGGGAACAAGGCCTGTCCACTGGAGCGGACGGCCACTCCGGCGACGGCGAACCCGCGCGGGTTGAGCTGCGCGGCGACCTGGTCGGCGCCTTGGCGGCCGCTGTCCGCCAGCCAACCGGAGCCGCTGGAGAAGATCACCAGTGGCGCGGGCCGCGCGCTGCGCGGGAGGTACAGGTCCAGCAGGTGGCCCTGGGTGCCGGGCGGGTCGGCGGGCGCGTAGGCGAGGTCCTTGGTGACGTGCACGTTTCTCGCTCCGGGGTGCTCGCGGGGGCGGCGGGGGCCGCGGTGAGGAGCAGGACCGCGACGACCGCCTCCGACCGTGTTCGCCGTGGACCCCGCACGCTGTTCGCCTGATGAAGCCGCATTCACTGATCCTGCGGACATGAGCCTCGGGGGCATGTCGGGGCGCTGTCAACCCCGCACGGCCCGGATGCGGCACGGCCGAGCCCCGACCGAATCGACTTCAGCCATAAGCGACCCCAGCCGTACGCGACTTCAGGACAGGCGGGGAACTCGCGGCGCGCCACGTCTTGACCCCGCCGGGGCCGGGCCCTAGCGTCCCGCTTGCTTGTTCGGCCCACGAAACATTGTGCGTAGCGCGCACATACCAGGAGGAGCCGTATGCGAAAGCGTGTTCTCGGTTGTGCCCTAGCCGTGGTGACGGTCGCGGCGGCGGCCGGATGTGGATCCTCCTCGTCGTCGAGCGGCGGTTCGCCGTCCTCGGACGGGAAGACCACGCAGGTCACCGTCGGCATCATCCCGATCGTCGATGTGGCCCCGCTGTACCTGGGGCAGAAGAAGGACTTCTTCGGCAAGCGCGGCATCAAGCTGAAGATGGAACTCGCCCAGGGCGGCGCCGCGATCGTCCCCGGTGTGGTCAGTGGTCAGTTCCAGTTCGGCTTCAGCAACGTCACCTCCCTGATGATCGCCCAGACCAAGGGAGTGCCGATCAAGTCGGTGGTCAACGGGGCCGCCTCCACCGGCGACACGGGCGACGACATCAGCGGTGTCGCCGTCAAGAAGGACAGCCCCGTCAAGTCCGCGAAGGAGCTCGCCGGCAAGAAGGTGGCGGTCAACACCCTGCAGAACATCGGCGACACCACGGTCCGTGAAGTGGTGCGCCAGGACGGTGGCGACCCCTCGAAGGTCAAGTTCGTGGAGATGCCGTTCGACCAGATGCCGGCCGCCCTGGACGCCGGGCAGGTCGACGCCGCGTGGATGGGTGAGCCCGCGCTGACCATCGCCAAGGGCCAGGGCGCCCGCGTCGTCGCCTCGCCGTTCGCCGAGACCGACCCGAAGCTCACCATCGCGACGTACTTCACCTCCGTCAAGCTCCTCAAGGAGAACCCCGACCTGGTGAAGAGGTTCACCGAGGCCATGACCGAGTCGCTGACGTACGCCTCCGAGCACCCCGACGAGGCACGTCGGACGCTCACCACCTACACCAAGATCGACGGTGCGGTGCTGAAGGACCTGACGCTGCCGACCTGGCCCGCGGAGTACGACATGGCCTCCCTGGAGAAGCTGGCCTCGCTCGGCGAGGAGGACGGCATCTTCGGCGGTAAGAAGCCGGACCTGGACGCCCTGTTCTCATGACCGGGCCCACGACCTCCTCATGACCGAATCCGGGAGCACTCCTGTGCTGACGAAGACGCTCGCCGGCGCCGGGACCGACAGGGGTCCCGGCGGGCCGGGTGGCGGCCGATCCCGGCGCACACCGGCCGGACTCGTCACCCCGCTGCGGGGACTGGCCGGCCTGACGGGGCTGGTGGCGCTGCTCGAAGTGCTGCCACGCACCCCTCTGGTCTCCGCCGACTACCTCCCTCCCGCGTCGAAGACGGCCGAGGCACTGTGGCGGTTGCTCGCCGAGGACGCGTTCTGGACCGCGCTGGGTGACACTCTGACCGGATGGGGCCTCGGCCTGGCCATCGCCGTCGCGGCGGGGGTGGTGGCCGGCATCGTGATCGGTTCCGTGCCCCTGCTGCGGGCGGTCACCGCCTCCACGATCGAGTTCCTGCGACCGATCCCGTCCGTGGCCCTGATCCCGGTGGCGGTCCTGCTCTACGGCACCGATCTGAGGTCGAAACTGCTGCTCGTGGTGTACGCCGCGTTCTGGCAGGTCCTCGTCCAGGTGCTGGCCGGCATGCAGGACGTCGACCCGGTGGCCGACGACACCGCCCGCAGCTACCGGTTGGGCACCTGGGGACGGGTGCGGTACGTGATGTGGCCCACCGCGCTGCCGTATGTGATGACGGGCGTGCGGCTGGCCGCCACCGTGGCCCTCGTCCTCACCATCACCGCCGAACTCGTCATCGGGGCACCGGGGTTGGGCAACCAGATCGCCGTGGCGCAGACCTCCGGAGCCGTGCCACGGGTCTACGCCCTGGTCCTCGTCACCGGGGTGCTGGGCGTCACTATCAACCTGATGGCGCGGGCGGTGGAGCGGCGCGCGCTGCACTGGCACCAGTCCATCCGCAGGGAGGGATGAGCCCCATGACCCGGACGACGTCAACCGTCCTCACCCTCGTCCGGCGTGCGCTGCTGGCCCTGGGTCTGCCCGCGGTCCTCTTCGCCGTGTGGTGGTTCGCCACCGCCGGGAGCACCGACTTCTACGTCCCCCCGCTCTCCACCGTCCTCGGCAGGTTCGGGGAGGTCTGGACGGGCGAGCGGCTCCTGTCCGACGTCGTACCGAGCCTCGCGCGGCTGGCCGCGGGCTATCTCCTCGCCGTCGTCGCCGGAGTGGGGATCGGCCTGGTGGTCGGCACGAGCCGCGTCGTACGCGACGTCCTGGAGCCCGTGCTGGAACTCTTCCGGGCCATACCGCCACCGGTGCTCGTGCCCGTCATCATGCTGTTCGCGGGCATCGGCGACACCATGAAGGTCATCGTCATCGTCAGCGGCTGCATCTGGCCGATCCTGCTCAACACCGTCGAAGGGGTCCGCGCCGTCGACGAGGTGCTGAGCGACACCTGCCGGTCCTACGGCATCACCGGACCGTCCCGGCTGTGGCACCTGACGCTGCGGTCGGCCAGCCCGCAGATCGTCACCGGCATGCGGCAGGCGCTGTCCATCGCGATCATCCTCATGGTCATCAGCGAGATGTTCGCCGCCAGCAACGGGCTCGGCTTCACCATCGTGCAGTTCCAGCGCTCCTTCGCCATCCCCGAGATGTGGAGCGGCGTGCTGCTGCTCGGACTGCTCGGCTTCGTCCTGTCGCTGCTCTTCCGGTTCGCCGAGAACCGGGTCCTGGCCTGGTACCACGGCCTGCGCCGCGCGCAGCGCAACCCCTGACAAGGAGACGAGCGATGCTCGACGTACGCGACCTTCAGAAGATCTACACCGGACGGCACCGCAACGTCGAGGCCCTGCGGAACCTGACCTTCCACATCGACGCCGGTGAACTCGTCTGCCTGGTGGGCCCGTCGGGCTGCGGCAAGACCACCCTGCTGAAGTGCATGGCGGGACTGCTGTCCCCGACCGGCGGCGAGGTGCGCCTCGACGGCAGCCCGGTCACCGGGCCCCCGCCCGGCATGGCGGTGGTCTTCCAGGAGTACGGCCGCTCCCTGTTCGCCTGGATGAACGTCCGCGACAACGTCGCCCTGCCCCTGCGCCGCAAGAAGCTCGGCAAGGCCCGCGAGAGGGAACTCGTCGACCACGCCCTGGAGGTGGTCGGGCTGGGCGACGCCCACCGCGCCCACCCCTGGCAGCTCTCCGGGGGAATGCAGCAGCGCGTCGCCATCGCCCGCGCCGTCGCCTTCGGACCGAAGGTCCTGCTCATGGACGAGCCGTTCGCCGCCGTCGACGCGCAGACCCGCGCCGAACTGGAGGACCTCATCCGGCGATTGTGGCGTGAGCTGGGCGTCACCGTCCTGTTCGTCACCCACGACATCGACGAGGCCGTCTACCTCGGCCAGCGCACCATCATCCTGTCCACGTCACCGACCGTCGTGCAGGAGGACCTGACCATCGACCTCCCCGACGAGCGCGACCAGTTGCACACCCGCTCCAGCACGCGCTTCGCGGAACTGCGGTCCCACGTCTACGAGCAGATCCAGCGCGCCAAACACCACAACGGCGACATGGAGGCACCACCCGCCGACCGCAGCGACGACCTCGCCCCGCAGACCACGAAGTCCTGACGCGTCCGCCGCCCCGGAACCCGTGCGTCGGCCGCATCGCGCGTCACCGGCTTCGCCGCCGGTCCCCCGCGTTGACAAGGCATCAGGAACCCCACCCCAGGGACAGCCGCGGAGGGTCCATGACATCGACACACGGAGCGCCGCCCGCCGACCCCGCGCTGTCGCCCGTGCCCCCCGTGCCGCCTGAGGAAGCCGTCACCCCCCTCATGCGCGGGATCGCCGTGCTGCGCGGACTCACCGATGCCGGAGGGGCGGCGACCCTCAGTGACCTGGGACGGGCCACCGGGCTGGCCCGCTCCACCGTCGACCGGGTCGCCGCGACCCTCGCCCGCATGGGATACGTCCGCCTCGACGGCAGCAACGCCGCCCTGGCTCCCCGTCTGATGGAGCTGGGCAACGCGTATCTGGCCGCCCTGCGCCTCCCCGACCTGCTGAGCGGGCACGCCGACGCGCTCGCCGACGCGCTGGACGAGTCGGTCTCCCTCGCGGTGGCGGACGGTGACGGCATCCGGTTCATCCACCAGGCGATCCGTCGGCGCGCCCTGTCCCTGAGCTTCCGCATCGGCGACCTGCTGCCCGCGGAACGCACGGCTCCGGGCCCGCTGCTGGCAACGGAGTGGAGCGCCCAGAACTGGGCTCGCTGGCGGGAGCGACAGCTGGCCGACCCCGAGGACCTCGGCTTCCCCGCCATCCCCCGGCGCTCCCACGATGCCGCCACCGCGGACTTCCCACGACGGGTGGAGGAGGCACGGCTGCGGGGCTGGGCCCTGGACGACCAGTTGATCGAACCGGGCCTCGTGGCCCTGTCCGTCGCCGTGCGCACGCCGGACGGCCGGATCGCCTGCGTGGCGAGTGCCGTGAGCCACACCAGCAGACACAGCGCGGACTCGTTGCGTGACTCCCTCCTGCCCCGACTCCGCACCGCGGTCGCCGCCATGGAGCGAGAACTGGCCATCGCACCACCGCCCGAAACGCCGAGCGGGCCCAACCGGCCGAGTGGACCTATTGGAGCGATGGGAGTGAATGAGGCGAGCGGGCCCGATGCGCTGGAGGGGCTGAGGGGGCCGACCGGCCTCGCCGCCTGGACGAGCGCCTCCAAACAGGAACTGGGCGGGGAGTTCATCACGTCACTGGCCCGCGGCCTGGCCGCGATCACCGCGTTCGGCGAGGGCCGCGCCGAACTGACGCTCTCCGAGGTCGCCGAGCGCACCGGATTGCCCCGGGCCACGGCGCGCCGGGCCTTGATCACCCTCCAGCACCTCGGCCATGTCACCGTCGAGGGGCGGGCGTTCCGGCTCGCGCCACGGGTCCTGTCCCTGGGGTTCCCGCCACTGTCCAAGGCCACGCTCACCCACATCGCCCGCCCCCACCTCACCGCTCTCACCGACCGGGTGAAGAACTCCACGTCCCTGGCCGTGCTCACCGACGACCATGTCCAGTGCGCGCTCTCGCTGACGGCGGGCCGCATCATGGACGTCGACATCGCGGCGGGCTCCCGCGTCCCCGCCTACGCGACATCCGCCGGCCGGGTCCTGGTGGCGAGTCTGCCGGCCGAGAGGCGTGCCGTGTGGCTCGCCCATGTACGGCTGGAGGCGCTGACCCCCCGCACCGTCACCCGGCCCACCGACCTGGAGGCGATACTCGAACAGGTCCGGGACGACGGGTACGCGCTGGTCGACGACGAACTGGAAGAAGGTCTCCGCTCCGTCGCCGTGCCGGTGCGTGACCGAGAGGGGGTGGTCGTCGCGGCGGTCAACGTCCACATGCACAGCGGGCGTGGCCCGGCCGCCGAGTGCGTCATGGACATCGTGCCGGAGCTGCGCGCCACAGCCGACTCCCTGGAGGCCGATCTGCACGTGACGAGCCGCTTCGTACACGTTCCCATCTCCTGAAGGGCCCCCTTGGGCTTCGAACTCCCCCTCTCCCCCGCTCCCGCACCCCACGGGCCCTTTGCCCTGCGAGGCAGCCACGCCGTCCACCAGGGAGCCGTCCCGGCGCCTCACCCCGTTGCCGGAGGGAGGCGCCGGTCTCCTGGCGTGGTGGTCAGTTCTCCTGGCGCCAGCGCTGGTTCGCGCCGCCCGAGCAGCTCCACAGCTGGATCTTCGTCCCGTTGGCGGTGCCCTGACCCGCGGCGTCGAGGCAGAGGCCGGACTGCGCCGCGGTGATCGTGCCGTCGGCGCCGACGGTCCACTGCTGGTCCGCCTGGCCGTTGCAGTCCCAGATCGCCACGGGGGTGCCGTTGCCCGCGGACTGGCCGACCCCCAGGCACTTGTTGCCGTAGACGACCAGTTGCTTGCTCGCGGTGTGGGTCCAGCGCTGGTTGGAGCCGCCGTTGCAGTCCCACAGCTGGGCCTGCGTGCCGTTGGTCGTGGTGGAGTTGTTGATGTCGAGGCAGCGGCCGGACTGCTGGCCGACGATCTTCTGACTGTCGGAGGGCTGCGGCGGTGGCGTGTCCGAGCCGAACTGGGTGAAGAACTGCCACACCGCGCCCGACGTCCAGGTGCGCCAGCCACTACCGGTGGACCCCTCCAGCGGACCGGGGTCGTGGCCGCCGTCGAACGCCGCCCAGACGACGGGGTATCCGGCCCTGCAACCGGAGTACGTGGTGATGATGTGCCGGAGGCTTCCGGACGCCGGCTCGGGCGGGTTCTGCCGGGTGCAGCCGTTGTTCCGGACGAAGGTGTCGCGCAGTTCCCGTCCGAGGGAGATGGGCAGCACGTTGTCCCTGAGTCCGTGCAGACCCATGTAGGCGATGGGCTGGGTGCCACCGTTGCATCCGCTCAGGTTCGCGCCGGAGTAGACCGCGACCGCGCGGAAGACCGTGGCCCGCGAGCAGGCGATGGCGTACGACATGCCACCGCCGTAGCTGAAGCCCGCGGCGTACAACTGGGCGGTGTCGACGCACAGGCCCGCCTGGAGCTGGTTGACCATGGCGTCGACGAAGGCCAGGTCCTGGCCCCCGGGGTTGGCCCAGCCGTTGCCGTTGCCCTGGGGGGCGACGAAGATCGTGCCGTTGTTCGCCGTGTCCGCCAGGCGCCGCAGACCGTAGTAGGACCAGTTGTATCCGTCCGTTCCGCCCGAGTCGACGTCGTTGGCCGTACCACCCCGCCAGTGGAAGCCGAAGACCAGCCGGTAGGGGCGGTTGCTGTCGTAGCCGGCCGGGAGCCGCAGGATGTAACTGCGGGTCTGGCCGCCGCTCTGGATCGTGCGGGTGCCGCTGCTCAGCGCCGGGGGCTTGCCGCAACCGGCGCTGCCGGCCGCCGCGGCTTTCGTGGCCGAAGGGGGCGCGCCGGGGGTGCTGCCCGCGGAGGTTCCCGCAGTTGTCAGGACGAGGATCAGCGCGGCGGCGAGGGACATCAGGAGCGGTTGGCGTCTCATGTTCTCCTTCTTCCGTGCTCGATGGATGGAAGGGGAGTGCCGGTGGAACGGGGGTGCCGTTGGA